>QHSA01000136.1 GCA_003220315.1 Candidatus Rokuibacteriota bacterium | reverse complement strand
TCCGTGTAGCCGGCGATCCGACCGTCGACCTGCATCGCCGGCTTCGGCTCCCCACCCCCCGCGTCGTCCACGCGGAAGACGCGCGCTAGCGTGAGGTCGCGCAGAGGGGTGCCGTCGACACGCCGTGTGGGGTTGGTCCAGCTGAGCTCGATCGTCGACGCGCGGACGACGACGGCGAGGTCGCCGGCGGCTCGCGGGACGCGCGCCTCGGGCGCCGCGGGCGGTCCCTTGCGCCCGCACGCCGCGAGCGAGAGCGTCGCCAGGAGGACGCCCGCGGCGAGGCGTGCGCGGGGGCTCATCCGTGGGCGATCAGCGTGCGAGCCAGGGCGAGCGTGCGGCGCACGGCCGCCGGCGCCGTGCCGCCGGTCACGGCCCGCGCCCGGAGCGAGGCCTCCACCGTGATCGCGTCCTTAACGTCGTCGTCGATCAACGGCGAGAAGCGGCGAAACTCGGGGAGCGTGAGGTCCTCGAGCGTCTTGCCCTCGTCGAGGGCGTAACGCACGAGCCGGCCGACGACCTCGTGCGCCTGGCGGAAGGGCAGGCCCTTCCGCACGAGGTAGTCCGCGAGGTCGGTGGCGGTCGAGAAGTGCTCCCCCGCGGCGCGCCGCATTCGATCGGTGCGGAACGTGAGCGTGGCGAGGAGCGGCGGCAGGACGCCGACGATCGCCTCGAGCGTGTCCACGGAGTCGAAGAACGGCTCCTTGTCCTCCTGCATGTCGGAGTTGTACGCGAGCGGCAGGCCCTTCATCGTCGTCAGCACGGCGACGAGGTTGCCGTAGAGGCGGCCGCTCTTGCCACGGATCAGCTCCGCGACGTCGGGGTTCTTCTTCTGGGGCATGATCGACGAGCCCGTCGCGAACGCGTCCGAGAACTCGACGAAGCCGAACTCGGCGGTCGCCCAGAGCGTGAGGTCCGCGGCGAGCCGCGAGAGGTGCATGCCCGCGAGCGCGCCGGCCGCCAGGAACTCGAGGACGTAGTCGCGGTCGCTCACGGCGTCGAGGCTGTTCGGAGAGACCGCGGCGAACCCCAGGTCCTGCGCCAGTGCCTCGCGGTCGATCGGGAACGCGGTCCCCGCCAGCGCCGCCGCGCCGAGGGGGAGCACGTCGGCCCGTGCCGCAGCGTCGCGAAACCTCTCGCGGTCGCGCTGGAGCATGAACACGTACGCGAGCAGATGGTGGGCGAGCACGACGGGCTGCGCGCGCTGCAGGTGCGTGTACCCGGGCAGCGGCGCCTCGACGGTCTCGGCGGCCCGCGCGACGAGGGCTTCCTGCACGCGCCGAAGCCCCTCGGCGACGCGCGCGGCGACGTCTTTCAGATAGAGGCGCTCGTCGAGCGCGATCTGGTCGTTTCGCGAGCGGCCCGTGTGGAGCTTGCCGGCGACGTCGCCGACCAGGTCGTGGAGTCGCCGCTCCACGTTCGTGTGGATGTCTTCGAGCTCCGGCCGAAACGGGAACGTGCCCGTGGCGAGCTCCTCCCGCACGGCGTCGAGACCGCGCACGATCGTGTCGCGCTCGGAGGCCGTGAGGAGCCCCGCCCGGCCGAGCGCCTTCGCCCACGCGACGCTGCCCGTGATGTCCCAGGGCCAGAGGCGCCGGTCGAAGGCGAGCGAGCCGGTGAAGCGCTCCGCGGTCGGATCGGTCGACTGCGTGAAGCGGCCCGCCCACGGCTTTCTGACGTTCTTGCGTCCCGGCCGGGGTTTCACGTGAGCAGCGTGGCGATGTCGTCCATGATCCGCTGGGTCACGCTCTGCCGGGCCGTCCGTCGACCGTGCGCGCCGTCCGGGAGGAAGCGGCGCGGCGGCCCGAAGCGGACGCGGAGCGCGCTCCGCCGCGGAATGTGGCCCCAGCGCTCGGCGAGGGCCTCGTACGTGCCGGTGATCCCGGCGGGGATGACCGGCGCGCCCGACCGGAGCGCCAGGAGCGCGACGCCGGGCAGGCCGCGCTCGAGCCGCCCGCGGACGCTGAAGGGTCCCTCGGGGAAGATCCCGACTACGCGTCCCACGGCGAGCGCCCCGAGCGCACGCCGGAGCGCGCCCGGATCCGGGCGCTCGAGGTTGATCGGGATCGAGCCGACGTGACGGTGGAAGAGCGGGTGGAGCGGGGTCGCCCGCCACACGCGCGGCATGACGATGAAGCGGATCGGCTCGGGCACGACCGCGCCGAGGACCACGCCGTCGAGATAGTTGTGGTGGTTCGCCGCGACGATGTAGGGTCCGCTCCTGGGCAGGTACTCGAGCCCGTGGACGGCGAGGTCGAAGACGCGCTCGAGGAGCCGGCGCACCGGCGCGCGGAACAGGCGGTAGAGCAGCGGCAGCGGGCGGCGGGCCCCCGGGCGCAGGACCGCGGGGTCGAGCGCGGTGGAGCGCATCATGTCGCGGGTTTTATAGCACGTTCAGCGATTGCGGGCGAGCCGGTACCGGGCGACGGCGGCGTTGTGCTGCTCGATCGTCGTCGAGAAGTAGTGACGGCGATCGTCCATCGCGACGAAGTAGAGGTACTTCACCGGCGCGGGGTCGAGGGCGGCCGCGATCGCCTGGAGGCCCGGGCTCGCGATCGGCCCCGGCGGGAGCCCCGGGTGGCGGTACGTGTTGAAGGGATGATCGACGAGGAGATCGGTGCGGGTGAGGGCGCGGCGCTCCTTGTCGAGCGCGTACTGCACCGTCGGGTCCGCCTGTAGCGGCATGTCGAGCTTGAGCCGGTTCCAGAAGACCGCCGAGATGAGGCGCATCTCGTCGCGCGCGACCGCCTCGCGTTCGATGATCGACGCGAGGGTGAGGAGTCCGTGGAGGTCGAGCCCGCGCCCGCGGGAGCGCGCGAGCGTGTCGGGCGTGAGCTTTGCGCGGAGGCGCTGGACCATGCGTGTCAGGATCTCCTCGGGCGTCATCCCGCGCACGAACTGGTAGGTGTCCGGGAACAGGTAGCCCTCGACGCTCGGCCCCGGGATGCCGAGCCCGCGGAGGAACGCCGGATCGCGCGCGACGCGCAGGGTCGCCGCGGCGCTCGCGATGCGCTCCCGCTCGAGCTCCCCGGCGAGCTCCGTGACGGTTGCGCCCTCGGGGTGGAGGACGATGTGCTGTTTGACACGGCCGGTCTCGAGGAGCCTGAGCACGCCCATCGTGTCGGTCGCGCGCTCGACTTCGTACTCGCCGGCCTGGAGCTTGCGCGCGCTGCCCCGGACCAGGGTCAGCGTGATGAACGCCGCGCGACTCCGGATCACGCCGGCGTCCCGGAGTGCGGCGGCGACGCCGAGGACGCCTCGGTGGGCGGGGATCTCCACGACCACGCCTCCGGCATCGAGCGCCGGCGCGGGAGTGAAGATCTCCCAGGCGAGCACCGTGGCGAGCACGGCGGCGCCGAGGGTCAGAGCGCTCGGAAGAGGGCGCAACCCCATGATTCTACGAGTGTAACATTGAACCTCTGGTATACTGAGTGGCCTGGGGCGAGCCCCGCGTTTCTCCACACGACCGGGTCACCTCTGAGGGGGTCTTCATGGTGGAGCTTGAGCTTCCCGCGCGTCACGACTGGGCCGTTCAGGAAAAGAACTACGGCAAGCTGGTCATCGAGCCCTTCGAGCCAGGATTCGCGCTGACCGTGGGCATCGCCTACCGCCGCGCCCTCCTGTCGGCCATCCACGGCGCGGCGCCGACGTGGGTGAAGATCGAGAACGTGCTCCACGAGTTCTCGCATCTCCCGGGGGTCACGGAGGACACGCTCGACATCATGCTGAACCTCCGAAAGGTGGTCTTCGCGCACCACGTCAACCGTCCGAAGATCCTCCGGCTCCGCGCGCAGGGCACGGGCGTGGTCAAGGCGAGCGACTTCGAGAAGGACGCCGACGTCGAGATCCTCACGCCCGACGTGCCGCTCGCCACCCTCGACAAGGACGGGGTGCTCGAGATGGAGGTGTGCGTCGAGCGCGGCCGCGGCTACGTGTCCGCCGAGAAGCGTGAGCCCGAGGCCTTGCCGATCAACGCGATCTTGCTGGACGCCGACTTCTCGCCGGTCAAGCGCGTGAACTTCCACGTCGAGGCCGTGGCGACCGGGCGAGAACGGCTCGTCCTCGAGGTGTGGACCGACGGCAGCGTCGCGCCGACCGCGGCCGTCGGCGAGGCGTCACGGATCCTCGAGGACCACTTCGCGCTGCTCACGGCCTTCCCCGAGGCGACGCCGGAGGAGGAGGCGGCCGAGCGCGACGAGACGCGGCCGCGGACCGAGCTGAACGAGAACCTCTTCCGCAACGTGGACGAGCTCGAGCTCTCCGTCCGCGCCTCGAACTGTCTGAAGACCGCCAACATTCGGACCATCGCCGATCTCGTGCAGAAGACCGAGGCCGAGCTCCTGAAGACGAAGAACTTCGGCAAGAAGTCGCTCAACGAGATCAAGACGATCCTCGGCGAGATGGGCCTCTCGCTCGGCATGCGCCTCGACCCCGAGGAGCTCGAGCGCCTGCGCGCCCAGTACGAGCGCGCGTACGAGAGCTAGGACCTCGGAGGGGGCCCCGACGGCCCCTCCGAGACCTCCCCCAGGACTCGATTGCGCGGGCCAAGCCCGCGGAAGCAAAACCCTCGATCGAAGGCCTTTGGATTGACGCGGGCCGATGGCTCGCGGTATCCTCTCGATGGATCCATTCTGGTACCAATTTGGATACACCACGATGGCGACGCTGACGGTCAAGAACGTCCCCCAGCCACTGGTCCGCCGTCTCAAGGCGCGGGCGACCCTGCACCGGCGGAGCCTCAACCGCGAGGTCATCGCGTGCCTTGAGGTGCTCGCCCAGGCGGCTCCGGTGGACGCCGAAGCCCTGCTCGCGCGCGCGCGCGAGGTGCGTCACACGCCGGCGGGTGGGCGTCTCACCGATCGGGTGCTGGCCCGACTCAAGACCGCCGGGCGTGCGTGATCGTCGTTGACACGAATCTGCTCGTGTATCTGTACGTGAGCGGGCAGAACACGGCGCAGGCAGAAACGGTGCTGGTCCGGGATCCGGTGTGGGTGGCCCCGCTGCTCTGGCGCTCGGAATTCCGCAACGTTCTGGCGGGCCTGGTGCACCGGCGCGGGCTCGGCCTCGACGACGCCGTCCGCATCGCGCATGAGGCCGAGCGCAGGATGGCGGGCGGAGAGTACACCGTCGCGTCCCAGCAGGTTCTCGGGCTCGCGGCGCGTTCGGGGTGCTCCGCCTACGACTGCGAGTTCGTGGGGCTGGCTCGGGATCTTCGGGTGTCGTTCGTCACCGGCGACCGACAGATCCTCGCCGCCTTCCCGTCCACGGCGATCTCGCCCACAGCGTTCGTCACCCGGCGCTAAAAGCGCGCCCGAGTCACCGCCGTTCCGGCGCGGGCTCCGCCCGCGCAACCGGTGTGTGGGCGTGGCCGCCGCGGGTGACCGGTGCGGGGTGTCGGGGAGCAGCGCCCCTCCCCCTGACGTTGACTAGAGCGCCAGGCGGGTCTTGATCCGGTCGACCGCCTCCTCCGTCTCGTTGCGCCGGCCGAATGCGGTCAGTCGCACGTAGCCCTCGCCGCTCGGCCCGAACCCGGCACCCGGCGTGGTGACGACGTGCGCCTGGCCGAGGAGCCTGTCGAAGAAGTCCCACGAGCCGAGCCCCCGGGGCGTCTTGACCCAGATGTACGGCGCGTTCTTCCCGCCATAGGCCCTGAGCCCCGCCGCCTCGAGCCCCTCCCGGATGATCCGGGCGTTCTCCATGTAGAAATCGATCGCCGACCCGACCTCGCGGCGCCCCTCGTCGGTGTAGACGGCGGCGGCCCCGCGCTGGACGATATAGGGCACGCCGTTGAACTTCGTCGACTGGCGCCGGAACCAGAGCGCGTTGAGGCTCACCGGCTGGCCGGCGCCGTCGCGGCCCATGAGGCCCTTGGGCACGACGGTGAACGCGCATCGCGTCCCGGTGAAGCCCGCCGTCTTCGAGAAGCTGCGGAATTCGATCGCGACGTCGCGCGCGCCCTCGATCTCGTAGATGGAGTGTGGGATCTCCGGGTCGCGGATGTAGGCCTCGTACGCCGCGTCGTAGAGGAGCACCGCGCCCTCGCGCCGTGCCCAGTCCACCCAGCGTTTGAGCCCCGCACGCCCGAGGACGGCCCCGGTGGGGTTGTTCGGGAAGCACAGGTAGATGAGGTCCACGTGGCGCTCGGGGAGCGGCGGCTCGAAGCCGTTCTCCGCGGTGCAGGGCAGGTAGACGACACGGTCGTAGCGGCCGTCGTCGCGCGCCGCGCCCGCCCGCCCCGCCATCACGGTGCTGTCCAGGTACACGGGGTAGATCGGGTCGATGACGGCGACGACGCAGTCGGCGGCGAAGATCTCCTGGATGTTCGCCGAGTCGCTCTTGCCCCCGTCGCTCACGAAGATCTCGTCGGGCGCGACCGTGACGCCGCGCTCGCCGAAGTCGTGCTTGGCGATCAGCTCGACGAGGAAGTCGTACCCCGTCTCCGGGCCGTACCCCTTGAACGTCTCGGCCCGCGCCATCTCGTCCACCGCGGAGTGCAAGGCTTTGACGACCGCGGGTGCCAGCGGACGAGTGACGTCGCCGATCCCGAGGCGAATGAGCCCGGCACCCGGGTGATCGTTCTGGAACTCCCTCACACGCCGCGCGATCTCCGAGAAGAGATAGCTCGACCGGAGCTTCAGGTAGTGGTCGTTGACTCTCGCCATGGCGCTCGATTCTAACAAATCGCCTCGGGGTCGAGGCAGAAGCGGTCGGTCGCCCGCGCGGCCCAGCGGGTGACCGTGAGCGTCCGGCCGTCGGTCTCGAAGATCACCGCGCCGTCGCGGTCCGTCCGGTAGAGGCGCGCCCCCGCCGCTGCCAAACGCTCGAGCACGCCGGGATCGGGGTGGCCGTACGGATTGCGCGGGCCCACCGAGATCACGGCGATCGCCGGGCCGACGGCGCCGAGGAACGCGGGGGTGCTCGACGTGCGCGACCCGTGGTGCGCGACCTTGAGGACGGTCGCGGCGAGCGGCGACCTCGTGGCGACGAGGGCCTGCTCGCGCGCGGCCTCGATGTCAGACGCGAGCAGGAACGACGCGAGCCCGTACTCGACGCGCAGGACGATGGCCTCGTCGTTCCGCCCGCGCCGTGACCGGGCGGCGGGGCTCCAGGCGCCCTTCTCGACCGCGCTAGCCGTCAGCCCGTAAGCCGAGGTCTCGGGCGGCGCAGAGGGCCGGGCAACCCCCAGACGCAACGGGTCTCGAAGGGCACCCGGAGCCCCGCCGCCGACGTCTCCGCGCGGGCCGAGCAGCGAGATCATAGCGCCGGCGATCCAGTGCGGGCCTCGCGCGAGCGTTTCGGCCTCCAGCCCTGGCGCGACGCCGAAGCGGCGGCGGATCGATTCCATGCCACCGGCGTGGTCGGCGTCTTGGTGGGTGGCGATCGCGCCTGCGAGCCGCAGGTGTCCACGGTTCCACAGGAATGGCGCCACCACGCGCGCGCCGGCGTCGAGCCGCATCGGGCCTCCCGTGCCCGCGTCCACGAGCAGCACGCGGCCGTCGGGCGCCTCGACGACGATCGCGTCGCCCTGGCCGACGTCGAGGACGATGACGCGCAGGCGGCCGTCGGGGGGCCGGAGCAGAGGCCACACCGCGACGGCGACGGCGAGCGCGAGCAGGATGAGGGCCGCCGCGCCGCTCGGTCCCCCGACGTGAGGCCGCTCGGCACGAAGCCGCCACCAGACGAGCCCCAGCGCGAGGGCTCCCGCGTAGAAGGCGATGGCGACCCCGTGGGGCGCCGGCAGGTACACGACCGCCCCGGGCACCGCGGCCGCGAGCGCGACCACGGCGCGGAGAGCGAGCAGAACTGGCCAGACCGCGTCGAAGCCGATCTGGGCTGCGCCCGCGCTCAGGAAAGAGGCAGCGACCGCGAGGAGCCCCGCGACCGTGGCCACGCCCGCCAGGGGCACGACCCCGAGGTTCACGACGACGCCGATCGTCGAGAGCTGGTTGAAGTGGGTGAGGGTGATCGGCAGAACCGCGAGCTGGGCCGCCGCGCTGACAGCGATCGCGCCGGCGATCACGCCGCGCGGCATCGGCGCCGCTACGATGCCGGCGGTCGCGGCGAAGGAGAGCTGAAAGCCCGGGTCGAGCAGGTCACCCGGGCGGATGGCGAGGATCGCCAGCGCGGCGAGGGCGAGGCTGTTGGTGACCGAAGCCTCCCGCTCGAGGAGCAGCGCCGCGAGAACTAGCACCGCCATGACGACGGCGCGCAGCACCGAGGGCTCGGGCCCGACGACCGCTGCGAAGCCGACGACGACGACGATCGCGGCGACCGCGGACACGCGGCGGCCGACGCGGGCGAGCCGGCAGAGGGCGAGCACCGCCGCGGCGAGCAGCACGACGTTGAAGCCGGACACCGCGAGGACGTGATAGACGCCGGCGCGGCGGAAGCCCTCGTCGAGCTCGGGTGGCAGGGCGGTCCGCTCGCCCAGCAGGAGCCCTGCCAGCAGCGCCGCGGAGGTGCGTGGCAACGCCTGGGAGATCGCCGCCACCGACGCGCGCTTGATCCGCTCGGGCCAAGGCGGCGCGGGGTGATCGACCGGCGTGAGGCGGTCGGCGCGCGCCGTTGCCGTGACGCGGATGTCCTCGCGCTTGAGGTGCTCAGCGTAATCGAACGTCCCGGGATTGCGGAAGCCGAGCGCGGGGTGGAGGCGCAGCTCGGCCGTGATCCGCTGGCCGAGGACGAGCGGTGGCGCCACGCCGTACACGGTCGCCTGGATCCGTCCCGAGCGCTCGAGGCCGTCGACGCGCTCGACCTCGATGAGGAGACGGACGCGATCGGGGGCCCACCAGACCGGCTCGGCGACGAGCCGCCCATCCACGTGCGCGGTCCGCGGCAGATCGAGGCGGGCGACGTGGCCGGGTGGCAGGGGCGCCTCGATTCCATGAAGGGCGCCGACGGCCGCGACGCCGACGAGGAGCAAGGCCGTCGCCCCGGACGTCCGGCCCCTGAGGAGGAGCGCGCCGGTGCTCGCGAGCGCTGCGAGCCACGTCGTCCAGGCCACGTCCGGACGCGCCCAGGGGGCGAGGCCCACGCCGGCGGCGAACGCGATCGCGACGGGAGCGAGCGGCATCGCGCGCCATGGCATGGAAGCCCCGTCAGCGGGTGACCGTCACGAGCCGTCGGAGCCGCTCGATCGTGCGGCGGCTCACGCCGCCCACGTGGTGGAGATCGTCCACCGCGGCGAATGGTCCGTCGGCCTCGCGCGCCTGGACGATTCGCGTCGCCAGCACGGGCCCGATGCCGGGAAGCTGCGTCAGCTCGGCGACGTCCGCGCGATTGAGGTCGATGCGCGCGGCGCGCGACGTCTGTCGCGCTGACCGCGGCGTCGCTCGTGGGTGCCCGCGCTCGGGGGATGCCGGGAACCGCGCCGGCGGCGCGAGTGAGCCCGCGGGCGGCGGGGTCCGATCGAACTGCTCCAGCCGCTCGACGACATCGGGGTGAGCGCGGCGCCAGTGACCGACGGCGAGGCCGAACCCCGCGGCGCTGAGGAGGACGAGCAGCACGATCAGCTGATGGCGCGAGTAGAGCGTCATGCGCCGACGATCCCACGCCGCGGCGCGCGTGACTAGAGTCGAAAATTTTATACAGGAGTTGACAGCGAGGTGATGCTGGTGTCTCCTGAGGCGCGTCAGATTC
Source organism: Candidatus Rokuibacteriota bacterium (assembly GCA_003220315.1). Lineage (GTDB taxonomy): Bacteria > Methylomirabilota > Methylomirabilia > Rokubacteriales > CSP1-6 > 20CM-2-70-11. The sequence continues at coordinate 24,667 of QHSA01000136.1, read as the reverse complement.
TGGCCCAGGAGGTCTCCATGGTCTCACTCACTGTCAACGGCAAAGCGCAGCGGGTCGACGTCCAGCCCGAGATGCCTCTCCTGTGGGTGCTCCGGGAGACGCTTGGCCTGACCGGAACCAAGTACGGGTGCGGCATGGCGCTCTGCGGCGCGTGCACGGTCCACCTCGATGGCGCGCCCGTGCGCGCGTGCGTCACGCCGGCCTCGGCCGCCGCCGGCAAGCGCGTGACCACGATCGAGGGCCTTTCGGACAAGGGTGACCACCCCCTGCAGCGCGCGTGGACGGAGGTGGACGTGCCCCAGTGCGGTTACTGCCAGCCGGGGCAGATCATGTCGGCCGCGGCCCTCCTGGCCAGCAAGCCCTCCCCGACGGACGCCGACATCGACGCCGCGATGGCGGGCAACATCTGCCGCTGCGGGACCTACCAGCGCATCCGGGCCGCGATCCATCAGGCGGCGGCGCTCCAGAAAGGAGGCGCGCGATGAAGACGCTCGTCTCCCGACGCGCGCTCCTCAAGGGCGGCCTCGCGGTCGGCGCGGGGCTCACGATCGGTTTCCCGCTCCCGCGTCGCCGGTCCGACGCGCTCGCGCAGACGCCGGGTGTGTTCGCGCCGAACCAGTGGCTCCGGATCGATCGCGACGGCGTCGTGACGATTACCAACTCGGTCCCCGAGATGGGGCAGGGCTCGCTGACCACGACGCCCATGATCATCGCCGATGAGCTCGACGTCGACCTCGACCGGGTCCGCGTCGAACAGGCGCCCGCCAATCCCGCGCTCTTCAAGAACCCTGTCACGGGCGCCCAGTCCTACGGTGGAAGCCGCGGCGTCCGCGACCACCTGGCGATGTGGCGCAAGGCCGCCGCAGGGGCGCGCGAGATGCTGATGCAGGCCGCCGCCAACGAGTGGGGGGTGCCGGTCGAGAGCGTGGAGACGGAGCCGAACGAGGTGGTCCACAAGCCGACCGGACGACGGCTCCTCTACGGCCAGCTCGTGGACCGTGCGCAGCAGCTGCCCGTGCCGCAGGACCCGAAGCTCAAGACTCCCGACAAATTCCGCTACATCGGCAAGCACGTGCACCGGCGCGACACGCCCGAGAAGATCACCGGCCGCGGCGTCTACGGGGTCGACGTGGTGGTCCCGGGGATGCTCGTCGCCTCGATCGAGCGCTGCCCCGTCTTCGGCGGCAAGGTGAAGAGCTTCGACGCGACAGCCGCGAAACAGGTGAAAGGCGTCAAGCACGTCGTCCAGGTGTCGAACGGCATCGCCGTGGTCGCCGACGGCTTCTGGTCGGCCTCCCAGGGGCGCAAGGCGCTCCGGGTGACGTGGGACGAGGGACCGACCGCTCAGGTGTCGAGCGCGATGATCACGCGCGAGTACGAGGCCGCCGCCAGACAGCCGGGTCAGGTCGCGCGGAACGACGGCGACGCCGAGAAGGCGCTCGCCGCAGGCGGGCGCGTGCACGAGGCGGTGTACCAGGTGCCGTTCCTCGAGCACGCGTGCATGGAGCCGATGAACGCGACGGCGCAGGTGACGCCCGACGCCTGCGTGATCTGGGCGCCGACGCAGAACCCTGGAGGCACTCAGGCGACGGGCGCGCGCCTCACCGGGCTCCCGCCCGAGAAGGTCACCGTGCACACGACGCTGCTGGGCGGCGGGTTCGGCCGGCGCGGCGAGCAGGATTTCATCGTGGACGCCGTCGAGACGGCGAAGGCCGTCGGCGCGCCCGTGAAGGTCATGTGGACGCGCGAGGACGACCTGACTCACGGCTTCTACCGTCCCGCAACGTACAACCTCTTCCGGGCGGCGCTCGACGCCAACGGCATGCCCGCCGCGTGGTTCACGCGGATGGTGGGGCCGGGCATTCTGATCCAGAAGGGGCGCGCGAAGGCGGGCGAGATCGACGCCGCCGCGGTAGAAGCGGTGCGCAACATGCCCTACGACGTCCCGAATCTCCGCATCGAGTGGACCAACAAGGACTTCGGTATCCCGCTCGGGTTCTGGCGCTCGGTCGGCCCGTCGCAGAACGGGTTCATCATCGAGAGCTTCATCGACGAGCTGGCCCACTTGGCCGGCAAGGATCCGTACGAGTACCGGCGTGCGCTGCTCGGCAAGTCGCCCCGCCACAAGGGGGTGCTGGAGCTGGCCGCGACCAAGGCGAACTGGGGGGCGCCGCTCCCGTCCGGGCGCGGACGCGGCATCGCTGTCGTATTCTCCTACGGCAGCTACGCCGCCACGGTGGCCGAGGTGTCGGTCGCCCCGGACGGGGCCGTCCGCGTCCACCGGCTCGTCGCCGCCATCGATCCCGGCATCGCGGTCAATCCCGACCAGGTCAAGGCGCAGATGGAAGGGGGCGCGGTGTACGCGCTCACGGCCGCGTTCTACGGCCGGATCACGATCGACCGCGGTCGTGTGCAACAGTCCAATTTCCACGACTATCCGATGCTCCGCATCAACGAGATGCCGGTCGTCGAGCCGCACATCCTGGACTCCGGCGAGGCGCCGGGAGGCCTCGGCGAGCCCGGCGTGCCGAGCGTGGCGCCCGCCGTCTGCAACGCGATCTACGCGGTGACGGGCAAGCGCGTTCGCGCGCTTCCGATCGACCGTGCCCAGCTGAAGCGCGCGTGACCCGCAAGGGCGGGTGACCCGCATTGGCGGTCACCCGCCCACCTCGTCGATGGAGCGCCCCCGCGCGCGGGCCTTCGGCAGCCTCCGGTCGCGGAACGTCCGTCTCTTTCTCGGTGGCCAGTCCGTGTCGCTGGTCGGCACCTGGGTCCAGCAGGTGGCGATGGGCTGGCTCGCCTATCGGCTGACGGGCTCGCCACTCCTGCTCGGCGTCCTCGCCGCCGCGGGCCAGCTCCCCTCGCTCCTTCTGATGCCCATCGCGGGGGGGCTCAGCGATCGGTGGAGCCGTCACAGGATCCTCGTCGTCACGCAGAGCCTCGCGATGGCGCTGACGCTGGTCCTGGCAGGGCTGGCGCTGGCGGGTGTGGTCACCGTCTGGCACCTGGTCGCGATCGGCGCCCTCCTCGGGGTCGTCGGCGCCCTCGACGTCCCGGCCCGCCAGGCCTTCGTCGCCGACATCGTCGAGAGTCGGGACGACGTCGGGAACGCGGTCGCCCTGCACGCGTCGGTCACGAACGCGGCGCGACTGATCGGCCCCTCGATCGGCGGCGCCATCGTCGCGCACGCCGGTGAGGGGGTATGCTTTCTCGTGAACGGCGCGAGCTACGCGGCGGTCCTCCTGGCGCTCGGGGCGATGCGCGCAGCGCCGGAGGTCCCGGCGCGGACCGCGACGCCGATCCTCCGTGGGCTCCACGAGACCGCGCGCTACGCACGCTCGACCCGGCCGATCGCGGCCATTCTAATGTTGGTGGCCCTCGTCACTCTGCTGGGTCGTCCGTACACCGTGCTGCTTCCCGTGTTCGCGTCGGAAGTGCTCCACGGCGGCCCGGAGACCCTCGGCTGGCTGATGGCGGCGTCCGGCTGCGGCGCGCTCGTCGGTACGCTCGTCCTGTCGGGCCAGCGCTCGCTCGGTCAGTCGGCGGCCACGATCACGGTCGGAGCCGCCGTGGCCGGCAGCGCGCTCGCCTTGTTCGCGCTCTCCGACGCGCTCTGGCTGTCGCTCGCCCTGCTGTGCGTCACCGGATTCGGCGTGATGGTCCAGCTCGCCTCGAGCAACGCGCTGATCCAGACCATCGTCGCGGACGACCGGCGCGGGGGCGTGATGGGCCTCTACACGATGGCGTTCGTCGGTCTCGCACCGGCCGGCACGCTGCTGGCGGGGACGCTCGCGGCGAGCCTCGGCACCGCGCGCATGGTGCTGCTGGGCGGGCTCGGCTGCCTCGCGGGATCGCTCGCGTTCGGCCGCCGGTGCCGTGGACGCCGAGCGTCGGAGTGAGCGCCGTTCGAGCGCCGGCTTGGCCGGCGCGCTCGAGTTCCGGGGGTTCGCTCCCTCGCGGGAGCGCTTCCCCCGGCCTCGGAGGGGGCCGTCGAGGCCCCCTCCGATTGGTTGGCTACGCCTTCTGCTGGATCGCCGTGAGCACGCGCTCGGCCGTGAGCGGCGCGCTCCGCACCCGCGCGCCGGTCGCCGCGAAGATCGCGTTCGAAAGCGCGGGGAGGATCGTGGTCGTGCCGGGCTCGCCGAGGCCCGTGGGGTACTCGGTTGACGGGACGACATGCACTTCGACTTCGGGCACGTCGCTCATCCTCAATACCTGGTAGTCGTGGAAGTTCGACTGCTCGAGCGCCCCGTTCTTCACGGTGCCCCGCTCCTTCAGCGCGTTCGAGAGGCCGAAGAGCAGCGAGCCCTCGATCTGCGAGCGGGCGCCGTCGGGGTTGACGACGATGCCGCAGTCCACCGCGCAGACGATCTTCCGCACCTTCACCGCGCCGCTCGCCGGGTCCACCTGCGTCTCCACCACGCTCGCCGTCCACGTCGGCGACTTCCGCTCCTGCGCGGTCACGCAGGCGACCCCGCGGCCCACGTTGGGCGGGAGCGGGGAGTCCCATCCGGCCCGATCGGCGGCGAGCTTCAGCACACGGGCCAGCCGCGGTGCACCGCCCAGCATCGCCAGGCGGAACTGCACCGGGTCGGCCTTGGCCAGGTGGGCCAGCTCGTCGATGAATGTCTCGACGGCGAAGAACGTGTAGTTGGGCGCGACGGCCCGCACGTAGCCGACCGACATTCCCGTCTCGGCCCGGACGGCGCGCACGAACTGGTTCGGGATCTCGTACACGTGGTCGCTGCCGTTGAGCGCGAACTGATCGCGTCCCTTGTCGTCGAGCCCGCCATAGCGTTCGCCGGGATACGCCGCCACCAGCGTGTTCTCCCAGGCGATCACCTTGCCGTCGGCCGAGAGGCCACCGCGCAGCACCTGGAGCGTGGCCGAGCGATAGTAGTCGCGCCGCAGATCCTCCTCGCGCGAGCGAATCAGCTTGACCGGCCGCTTGACCTCCCGCGCGATGAGCGCGGTCTCCAGCATGATGTCGGGCTCGAGCCGGCGACCGAAGCCACCGCCGAGGTAGTGCTGGTGGATGCGGATCTTCGAGGGGTCGACGCCGAGCTTCTTGGAGAGCGCCCCCACGGCCATCGTCTGGAACTGGCTGCCGGTGTAGATGTCGTACGCGCCGCCGTCCAGGCGCACGACACAGTTCATCGGCTCCATCTGCATGTGGGCTACGTAGTCGGTCGTGAAGGTCGCCTCGTGGGTCTTCGCGGCCTGGGCCAGGCCCGCCTTCACATCGCCCTGCTCGACCCAGGAGGGCGCGGTCAGGTCCTCCTTCGCCTTCTTCGCGTACATCTCGAAGATCGACGCGGTGCTGACGCCGGCATTGGGGCCCGGGTCCCAGGAGACCCTGAGCGCGTCACGCGCCCTCACCGCGTTGTCGTAGGTGTCCGCCACCACGGCCACCACGTCGTCGGTCACGACCGTCTGGATCCAGCCCTTCACCTTCCGCGCCCCGGTGTCATCGACGGCCGTATGCTTGCCCCCCTCGCGCGTCGGGGGGTAGGCGACCTTCGCGTAGACCATCCCAGGAAGAAATGTGTCGATCCCGAACTTCGCCTTGCCCGTCACCTTCTCCGGGATGTCCAGGCGCGGGATCCACTTCCCGATGATCCGGTACTGGCTCGGCTTCTTGAGCTCGATCTTCTTGAGGTCTTCCTCGGAGAGGGTCCGCGTGATCGGGACCTTCGCGACGATCTCTCCGTACGGCATCGACCGTCCGGTCGGGAGGTGCCGAATCCGGCCGTCCTCGGCGACGCAGTCCGCGACTGCCACGTTCATCTGCTTGGCGGCGGCCTCGGTCAAGAGCATCCTCGCCCCGGCGCCCGCGCGCGAGAGGGAGTCGAACGTCCAGTTCACCGACCAACTCCCGCCGGTGAGCATGAGCCCGTATTTCGGGTCGTTCATCGGGTAGTCGATGCGAACGTCCTTCCAGTCGGCTTCCAGCTCCTCGGCGACGATCTGGGCGAGCGCGGTGCCGACGCCCTGGCCCATCTCCGCCTTCGTGATGTGCACGGTGATGATCCCGTCCGGCGTGATCGTGAGAGTGGCGTTCGGCTCGAACGCCGCGGCCGCCGATGCCTCTCGAGCGCCCGCGCCCGGGATGGTGAAGCTCAGGGTAAGGCCGGCGCCCGCGACCGCAGTGGTCTTCAGAAAGTCTCGACGGCTGAGCTCGGTCCTCGTGCTCTTCATGGCCTAGACCCCCCGCGCGGCGCGCTTGATCGCGCGCTTGATGCGCAGATACGTGGCGCAGCGGCAGATGTTGCCGGACATCGCGGCCACGATCTCCTCGTCGGTCGGGTTGGGGCTCTTCGCCAGGAGCGCCGCCGCCTGCATGATCTGGCCCGACTGGCAGTAGCCGCACTGCGGCACCTGCTCGGCGATCCACGCCCTCTGGAGGGGATGCTCCCCCTTGGGGTGGAGCCCTTCGATCGTCGTGATCTTCTTTCCGGCGGCCTGGGCGAGGGTCGTCTGGCACGACCGCACCGCCGCGCCGTCGAGGTGGACGGTGCACGCACCGCACTGGGCGATCCCGCAGCCGAACTTGGTGCCGGTCAGCTGCAGCCGCTCGCGGATGACCCACAGGAGCGGTGTCGCGGGATCGGCGTCGACCATGAAGGTCTTGCCGTTGATCAGGAGCTGAGCCATACGCACCTCCCCGGACGTGGCCATCGGCCACGGTGGCAGGCACCCTGCCACAACGCGGACCGGAGCACAAGACCCCTCGCGCAACGGTCCTCGAGCGTCTCGAGTCCATCGCCCTTCGAGCGCGGGCTCCGCCCGCGCAACCCTTCCTGGGGGCGGCTCGGAGGGGGCCGTCGAGGCCCCCTTCGATGAATTAGGGCACGAGGGCCGCGCGCGTGATCGTGGTCGTCTCCCGGTTGTGCCACTCCGAGTCGGCGAACGCCTGATTGATCTTTTCGAGCGGGTACTTGTGCGAGAGGAGCCGGTCGAAGGGGAAGCGCGCCCGGTTGCGCACGAGGAAGTCGAGCGCGCGGGGGATGACCCACGGATCGTACTGGATCACGCCCACGATCTTCTTCGACCCCCAGACGAGCAGTGATGGCTCGAGCTCGACCTTCGCGCCGCGGCTGATCGTGCCGATCTCGAGGTACGTGCCGCCCGAGCGGAGCATCTCGATCCCCTCCGGGATGACCTGCGGGAAGCCGACGAAGTCGCAGACGACGTCCGCGCCGCCGCCGCCCGTCCACGTCCGCACGAGCGCGACACGCTCCTTGCGGTCGGCGACCTCCTTGAGGTTGATCGTGTGGTCGGCGCCGAACGCCCGCGCCAGCTCGAGCCGCCCCGGGAGCTGATCGACGACGATCACCGTCGCGGCGCCCATGTCCCGGGCGACCGCCGCCGCCTGGATCCCGAGGCCGCCGGCGCCCTGGATCACGACGCTCCCGCCGAAGGCGAGGCCCGCCCTCCCGAGCCCGAAGATCACCTGCGAGAGGGCGCAGTTCACCGGCGCAACCATCTCGTCGGGCAGCGCGTCGGGGACGAGGAAGAGCGCGCCGCGCGGCCGCAGATAGTAGTACTCGGCGAACGCGCCGTGGAAGTGCGGGAACTCGGACGGCCCTCGCGGCCGCTCGATCTTCGCCGGACACGCCGCGGGCTCGTTGGCGAGGCAGGCGTAGCAGCGCCCGCAGGGGTAGAAGTAGGTGTAGGCGACGCGGTCGCCTTCCCTGAGCGGGCGCCCCAGCGAGTCCGTCTGGACGCGCGCGCCGAGCCGGGACACCCGGCCGGTCATCTCGTGGCCGAAGATCCAGCCGTCGTCGGGCAGGCGCAATGGCGCGTCGCCCCGCCAGAAGTGGAGGTCGGAACCGCACACGTTGGCGAGCGCGACGCGGATGAGGACGGCGTCGGGCTCCACCTCGGGCAGTGGCAACTCCCGGAGCTCGAACGGCTTGCCGGGACCGAAGAAGACCGCGGCCTTGCCCCGGCTCATCGGTTGGCCCCCTTGCCGACCTCGAAGGCGTCGTGGAGGGCGCGGACGGCCAGCTCCGCGTACTTGTCCTCGATGACGCACGAGATCGCGATCTCGGAGGTGGAGATCATCTGGATGTTGATCCCTTCCTTGGAGAGCGTGGCGAACATCTTCGCGGCGACGCCCCCGTGGCTCCGCATGCCGACGCCGACGATCGAGACCTTGGCCACGCGCTCGTCGTGGACGACGCCGAGGGCGCCGATCGACCGCGCGACTTCCTCGAGCGCGACGACGGCGCCGGCGTGGTCGCCGCGCGGCAGGGTGAACGACATGTCGGTGTACCCGTCGCGGCTGATGTTCTGGACGATCATGTCCACGACGATGTTCTTCGCGGCGATCGCGCCGAACGCCTGGGCGGCGATGCCCGGCCGGTCGGGGACCCGCAGGATGGAGATCTTCGCCTGGCTCCGGTCGTGCGTGACGCCGGTGACGACCACTTCTTCCATGCCCTGCTCCTCTTTCGTCACGAGCGTGCCGGGGTCCGGCTTGAACGTCGAGCGGACGTGGACGGTCACGCCGTACTTCTTCGCGAACTCGACGGAGCGGGACTGCAGCACCTTCGCGCCGAGGCTCGCCATCTCGAGCATCTCGTCGTACGAGACGCGGGCGAGCTTCTTGGCGTCGGGGACGATGGCGGGGTCGGCGGTGTAGACGCCGTCCACGTCGGTGTAGATCTCGCACACCTCGGCTTTGAGGGCGGCCGCGAGCGCCACGGCGGTGAGGTCCGAGCCGCCGCGACCGAGCGTCGTGATCTCGTCCTCGTCGGACAGCCCCTGGAACCCCGCGACGACGGCGATCTCGCCCGCGTCGAGGGACTGGCGGACGCGCTCGGTGCTGATCTGCGTGATCCGTGCCCGCGTGTGGGCGCGGTCGGTGCGGATCGCCGCCTGGAATCCCGTGAACGAACGCGCCCGCAGCCCTACGGACTGCAGGGCCATCGCGAGGAGGGCGATCGTGACCTGCTCGCCCGTGGCGAGCAGCATGTCCATCTCGCGCGGCTCGGGCGACGGCGACACCTGGTGCGCGAGGGCCACGAGGCCGTCGGTCGTCTTGCCCATCGCCGAGACGACGACGACAAGCTGGTGGCCGGGCGCGCTCGCCGCGACGCGCCGGGCGACGTTCCGGATCTTCTCGTCGTCGGCGACCGACGAGCCGCCGTATTTCTGGACGACCAGCGCCATAGCGTTAGAAATCTACCACGAGCGCGCCCGCAGCAGGCCACCCACGGCGCGACCCAGGCACGCGGTCCTCGCCTGGAATGAATGGTGGCGGAGGAGCGCAGCCGGGTCGCACCTGGCGTCAGGCCACCCACCGACCGCGCCGGCCGCGCGACCTCGCTTGGAGTGGATGGTGACAAGAGGGAGGCGCCGGGTCGCACCTGGCGTCAGGCCACCCACCGACTGCGCCGGCCGCGCGGTCTCGCTTGGAGTGGATGGTGACAAGAGGGACGGCGCCGGGTCGCACCTTGTGTCAGGCCACCCACCGACTGCGCCGGCCGCGCGGGCTCCGCTACAACGCCCGGGCGTGCATGGCCTCGCCGAGGTGCAGCTGCTCACGGAGGAGGTAGACCCACCCGAGCGCGATCACGGGCAGGATCTGGCTCGCGTGGAGGACGAGCGCGTAGCCGACGGCGGCCGCCGGGGCGACACCGAAGAGGCCGACCGCGAGCGCCGCCGCGGCGTGGAAGACGCCGACGTAGCCGGGCGCCGACGGGATTGAGATGCCGAGCCCGACGAACGCGAGCACCGCCCAGCCCGCGATCCAGGGCAGGCTGAGGTTCATCGCGGTGAGCATCATCGATGCCGCCGCCGCGGGGATGACCCAGAGGATCGCGGTCCAGACGAGGATCGGGAGGGCGTGGGAGGGCGCGCGGATCCCGTCGAGCCCCCGGACGAACGTCTCGAAAACGCTCAGCGCGCGCTGCCGGAGCCGGGGCCAGCGCGCGGAGAGCCGCTCGATGAGCCGGGCGCAGCGTGCGGGCGCGGCCACCAGCGCCACGAGGACGGCGATCCCGGCGAGATCGATCGCGAGGACGGCCAGCGCCGCCGCCTGCAGAAACGCCGGCACCGGGACGACGAGAACCAGCACCGCGAGCATCAGGACCACGGCGAGGCTGTCGAGCACCCGCTCGACGATGAGCGTGGCGAGCACCGTCCAGAAGGCGTGGCCCGTGCCGCCAGCGCCGACGGCGCTCCAGCGGCGCGCGACGACGTACACACGCACGACCTCACCGGCGCGCAGCGGGAGCACGTTGTTCGCCATGTACCCGATCATGACCGCCGGGACCAGACCCGGCGGAACCGAGCGTGGCGGGAAGAGGTAGCGCCAGCGCCGGGCGCGTGCCCAGAGACCGAGCGGCGCGAAGGCGGTGGCGAGGGCCGCCCAGCCCCAGCGGGTCGCGCGGAGCTGGCGTCCGAGCTCGGCCAGGTCGACGCTCCAGAAGAGGTAGACGAGCAGAACGACGCTGACCGCGACGCCGAGGAGGACCTTCGGCCGGCTCAGAGGCCGAGCTGGGCGAGGACCGCGTCGATCGCCGGCGGCACCGTCGTCGGCCGCGACGCCGACTCGAGCGCGGTGTCCGGGTCCTTGAGCCCGTGCCCGGTGAGGGTGAGCACCACGGTCGAGCCGGGCTCGAGGCGCCCCGCCTTGACGCACTTGATCAGGCCGGCGAGGGTGGCCGCGGACGCCGGCTCCATGAAGATGCCCTCCTCGCGGGCGAGCATCCGGTAGGCGCGCAGGATCTCCTCGTCACTGACGACGTCGATCCAGCCGTGCGAGTCCTTCACGGCCTCGAGCGCCGGCCCCCAGTTCGCCGGGTTGCCGATCTTGATCGCCGTCGCCACGGTGCGCGGCTCCTCGATGACGCGATTCTCGTAGATCGGCGCCGCGCCGGCCGCCTGGAAGCCGACCATGCGCGGCAGCTCCTTCATGCGCCCCGCGCGGTGGTATTCGCGGTACCCACGCCAGTACGCGGTGATGTTCCCGGCGTTGCCGACGGGGATCAGGTGGTAGTCGGGTGCGCGGCCGAGCTGGTCCACGATCTCGAACGCGGCGGTCTTTTGCCCCTCGAGCCGGAACGGGTTCACCGAGTTCACGAGCGTCACCGGGTGCCGCTCGGCGATCCGCCGGACGATCGTCAGCGCCTGGTCGAAGTTACCGTCCACGGTGAGGACCTTCGCGCCGTGGATCGCCGCCTGCGAGAGCTTGCCGAGGGCGACCGAGCCCTTCGGCACCATCACGAAGGCGCGGATCCCGGCGCGCGCCGCGAACGCCGCCGCGGAGGCCGAGGTGTTGCCCGTGGAGGCGCAGATCACCGCCCGCGAGCCCGACTCGAGCGCTTTGGAGATCGCCATCGTCATCCCGCGGTCCTTGAACGAGCCCGTGGGGTTGAATCCCTCGCACTTGAGGTAGATCTCAAGGCGCGCGTCGGTCGCCTCGGCGAGGCGCGGCGCCAGGATGAGCGGCGTGTTGCCCTCACAGAGCGTAACGACCGGCGTCCGATCCGTCACGGGGAGGAAGTCGCGGTACTGCTCGATGACGCCGCGCCAGGCCTTCATGCGGGCCCGCCCTCGACGCGGATCGTCGTCGACGCCGCGACGTCGGGCAAGCGATCGATCGCGGTGAGCGCCTGGCGCATGTCGCGCTCGCGCGCCTCGTGCGTCAGCATGACGACGGGAACGGCCTCGCGCGTCCCGCGCCCCTTCTGGATGACGTTCGCGATCGAGATGTTGTTGTCCCCGAGGATCCCCGCGACCTTCGAGAGCACGCCGGGCCGGTCCTGAGCCATCACGCGCAGGTAATAACAGCAGCGGATGCGCTCCATCGGGGTCAACGGCAGCGCCGTGGGGCCCGCGGAGGGCAGCTCGAGCGCGAGCGCGGGGATGCCGTGGGCGATGCGGCGCGCGATGTCGAGCGTGTCGGCCCACACGGCCGAGGCGGTCGGGAGCTGCCCCGCGCCGCGACCGTAGAACATCAGATCGCCCACCGCGTCGCCGGTCACGAAGACCGCGTTGAAGACCCCGGAGACCGCCGCCAGCGGAGAGCCCGCGGGAATCATCGTCGGGTGCACGCGGACCTCGACGCCGCCGTCGGCCGCCTTGGCGATCGCGAGGAGCTTGATCCGGTAGCCGAGCTCGCGCGCGTAGCCGATGTCCTGCTGCGTCACCCGCGTGATGCCCTCGGTGTGGATGTCCTTGAGGTCGATGAAGGTGCGGAACGCGAGCGTGACGAGGATCTGGAGCTTGTGCGCGGAGTCCATGCCCTCGATGTCGAGGGTCGGGTCGGCTTCGGCGTACCCCGCCGCCTGCGCCTCCTTGAGGACCATGGAGAAGTCCAGGCCCTCGTCGGTCATCTTCGACAGGATGTAGTTCGACGTCCCGTTGACGATGCCGAAGACGGTCTGGATGCGGTTGGCGACGAGCCCCTCCTTGACGGCCTGGATCAGCGGGATGCCGCCCGCGACGGCCGCCTCGAAGGCGAGCGTCGCGCGGCGGCGCCGCGCCTCGTCGTAGAGCTCGCCGCCGTGGTGGGCGAGGAGCGCCTTGTTGGCGGTGACCACGTGTTTGCCGGCGCCGAGCGCCTTCATGATGAACGAGCGCGCGGGCTCGAGCCCGCCGACGAGCTCGACGACGATGTGGATCGAGGGGTCGGCGAGCACGCGCCCGGCGTCGGGCGTCATCGGGAGCTTCGCGAGATCGAGCCCCTCGCGCGGGCGGGTGAGATCGGTGTCGGCGACCGCGGCGAGGGTGAGCCGGCACCCGGCACGCTCCTCGAGCATCGCACGGCGCGACTCGAGGATCTTGACGACCCCCGCGCCGACCGTGCCGAGGCCGAGCAATCCGATCCTGACTTCCTTCATCTCACTGGACATCTCACTGGACCCCGCCGCGGTAGGAATGGGCGGTCAGCGGGCGAGGTGCTTGAGCCCGCGGAGCGCCTGCTTGATCCGCTGCTCGTTCTCGACCAGCGCGAACCGTACGAAGCCCTCGCCGTACTCGCCGAACCCGATGCCCGGCGAGACGGCCACCTTCGCGTCCTGGATGAGCAGTTTGGCGAACTCGAGCGAGCCCAGCGTGCGGAACGGCTCGGGGATCGGCGCCCAGACGAACATCGTGCCCTTGGGCTTCGGCACCGACCAGCCGAGCTTGTTGAGCCCGTCGACGAGGACGTCGCGGCGCTTTCTGTAGACCTCGACGATCTCGGCCACGCACGTCTGATCGCCCTCGAGCGCGATGATGCCGGCGATCTGGATCGGCTGGAAGGCGCCGTAGTCCAGATAGGACTTGATGCGCGCCAGCGCATGGATCATCCGGGCGTTGCCGCACACGAAGGCGAGCCGCCAGCCGGCCATGTTGTACGACTTCGACGTCGAGAAGATCTCGACGCCGATCTCCTTCGCCCCCGGAATCTCGAGGAACGACGGTGGCTGGTAGCCGTCGAACGCGAAGTCGGCGTACGCGAGGTCGTGGACGACCATCAGCCGCTGATCGCGCGCGAAGGCGACGACTTTCTCGAAGAACGCGCGGTCCACGCACATGGTCGTCGGATTGTGCGGGAACGAGAGAATCAGCAGCTTCGCCTTCGGCCACGCGAGCTTCGCGGTCTCTTCCAGCCGTGCGAAGAAATCTCCGTCCGGTGTCAGCGGGACAGACCGCAGATCGCCATCGGCGATGACGACCGAGTAGGAGTGGATCGGGTAGGTCGGGTTCGGCACCAGCGCGCCGTCGCCGGGCTGAAGGACTGCCAGCGCCAGGTGCGCCAGGCCCTCCTTGGCGCCGATCGTCGCGATCGTCTCGGAGTCGGGATCGAGCTCCACGCCGTAGCGGTCGCGGTACCACTTGGCGATCGCGACCCGCAGGCGGGTGATGCCGCGCGACGCGGAGTAGCGGTGGTTCTTCGGGTTCTGGGCGGCCTCGATCAGCTTCGCGACGATGTGCTTGGGCGTCGGAAGATCCGGATTGCCCATGCCGAGATCGATGACGTCCTCGCCGCGCGCGCGCGCTTTGGTCTTGAGGTCGTTGACGATTGCGAAGACGTAGGGCGGAAGCCGCTTGATCCGGTAGAACTCGTCCATCGAACTCCTCTTGGGGGCCTGTCCCGCGATGATACTGCGCGGCGACGCAAAGTGTCAATAAATGCCGATCTCACGCGGGGTTACGGCCCGATACACCTTGTCATGATAGTGACACGAAATTGCCCGCTCGGTTGCCGGAATGGCAGCCCATGCGCTCCAACTGCCTGATTGTGCGTGCCCATCCCGCCTGGTACGGCGTTTGCGGTGGGTCTTCCGGCATGCGGCCTGAGGAGTGTTCTGTTGACAGTCTGGTCGAGGAAAGACCTGAGCCCGCTCGAGCGCCCCGACCGGAGCCTCCGGGGCCGCGGGCACGCGTGAAGGGCCGCGATCAGTTCAGTCTGCTGATTGTCCGGGGCGACGGCACCAAGGTGGTCCGGTTCAACTTCACGCGACCTGTCGCGAGGGGCGCGTTCGCCGGGGTCGCCCTCGCCCTCTCCGTGGTCGGCGCCCTCACCACTGACTGGGTGGAGCTGCGCGAGCTGACGCGCGAAGCCAGGACCTTCGCCCGGCAGATCGCCGAGCAGCGCGAGACGATCGACGCGTTCAATCGCCGCGTCGTCGAGCTCCGGCAGGAGATGGTGGGATGGCGCGAGCTCCACGCGCGCATCTGGGAGCCGTTCGGTCCCGAGCTCGCTCCCGGCGCGCGCGACAAGGGCATCGGTGGCGGCGCCGTGAAGGTTGCCGCGCGGATCGCGCCGGGGGACGAGCCCCTCGGGCGAGTCGTACGGGGGAACGAGCTGGAGCGTCTCGCCGAGAGCGTGAAAGAGCAGGGCGACAATCTCCGGGCTCTGGACCGCCTGATGGCCCGCGCCGGCAAGGCGCTGGCGGCGCTCCCGTCACGCTGGCCCGTGCGCGGCGGTGTGAACTCCGAGTTCGGCAATCGCGTCTCGCCCTGGACGCGCGTCACCGAGTTCCACAGCGGTCTCGACATCAACGCCCAGCCCCGCACGCCCGTGCGCGCGCCCGCCGGCGGCACCGTCTTCTTCGCCGGCGCGCAGCCGGAGTACGGCAACACGGTCATCCTCGACCATGGCCAGGAGGTCCGCTCGCTCTACGGCCACCTCTCCCAGATCGGCGTGAAGCAGGGCGAGCGGGTCGAGCGGGGCCAGGTGATCGCGTACAGCGGGAACACCGGTCGCTCCTCGGGCCCGCACCTCCACTACGAAATCCTCGTGAAGGGCCACTCCGTCAACCCGCGCGCCTATCTCTGGGACTAGAACGTCGAAGGGGGCCTCGACGGCCCCCTCCGAGCCACCCCCACCGATTGCGCCGGCGGAGCCGGCGCCCGAACCGAGGTCAATCCGGCTCGCTCGCGCCTGCCTCCCCCAGATCAGGATTGCGCGGGCAAAGGCCCGCGCTCGAACCGTTACGACTCCTCAGATCGGCGGTCAGAACAGGGGAAGCGGGTGATCGCGGCGGGGCGCGGGCGTGGCGACAGCCCGGGAGCCCGCGCCCTGTTCAACGGATCGCGACGCCCGTGCGCACCTGGCAGGCGACCCAGTGGCCCCGGGAGACCTCCTTGAGCACCTGCTCGTTCTCAGAGCACGACGGCACGCGGAGCGCGCAGCGCGTATGGAAGCGGCACCCGGAGGGCGGGTTGATCGGGCTCGGCACGTCGCCCTCCAGCAGGATCCGCTTGCGCTTCATGGTCGGGTCCGGGATGGGTACGGCGGAGAGGAGCGCCTCGGTGTACGGATGCTTCGGGTTCGTGTAGAGCTCCTTGGCCGGAGCGATCTCGACGATCTTCCCGAGGTACATGACGGCAACGCGCGTCGAGATGTGCTCGACGACGGACAGATCGTGGGCGATGAAGAGGTAGGTGAGCCCGAACTTCGCCTGGAGGTCTTCGAGCAGGTTGATGATCTGCGCCTGGATGGACACGTCCAGGGCCGAGACGGGCTCGTCCGCGACGATGAGCTTCGGGCTCACCGCGAGCGCGCGCGCGATGCCGATGCGCTGGCGCTGACCGCCGGAGAACTCGTGCGGGTACCGACGCAGGTGGTCGGCCGCCAGGCCGACGGTGTCGAGGAGCTGGACGACGCGCTCTTCCCGCAGCTTCCGCGTCGCGGCGAGCTTGTGAATCACGAGGGCCTCGCCGATGATCGACCCGACCGTCATTCGCGGATTGAGCGACGCGTACGGGTCCTGGAAGATGATCTGCATCTCCTTGCGGAGCGCGCGCAGCGAGCGCTTGTCGAGCGTCGTGACGTTCTGCGCCCCGAACCAGACCTCGCCCGACGTCGGCTCGATGAGCCGGAGGATCGAGCGGCCCGTGGTGGACTTGCCGCAGCCCGACTCCCCGACCAGGCCGAGCGTCTCGCCCGGCAGGATCTCGAACGACACGTCGTCCACGGCATGCACGCGCGCGACCTCGCGCGAGAGGAGGCCGCCGCGGATCGGGAAGTACTTCTTGAGGTTCTTGACCCGGAGCAGAGGCTCTGGCATGGCGGGCCTCAGTAGAGGAAGCAGGCCACTTTGTGGCCCGGTCGGATTTCCTTGAGGGGCGGATCGTTCTCGAAGTGCATCGGCTTGGCGAGCGCGCAGCGCGGCGCGAAGCGGCACCCGGGCTTGATGTCCCCGCGCAGGGTCGGGACCGTGCCGGGGATCGCCTCGAGCCTCTGCCGCTGGGTGGCGGCGAGGTCGATGCGCGGGATGGAGCGCAGGAGCCCCTGGGTGTAGGGGTGGAGGGGCTCCTTGAACAGCTCGCCGACCGACGCCTCCTCGACGATCTGGGCGCCGTACATGACGGCGACCCGCTGCGCCGTCTCGGCGATGACGCCCATGTCGTGGGTGATCAGCATGATCGCCATGCCGAGCTTGGCCTTGAGCTCGTTGAGGAGCTCGAGGATCTGCGCCTGGATCGTGACGTCCAGCGCCGTCGTCGGCTCGTCGGCGATGAGGAGGTTGGGGTTGCACGACAGCGCCATGGCGATCATCACGCGCTGCCGCATCCCGCCCGAGAGCTGGTGCGGGTACTCCTTCGCCCGGCGCTCGGCGTTCGGAATGTGGACGAGCTTCAGCATCTCGACGGTCTTGTCCATCGCGTCGCGGCGCCCGAGCCTCTCGTGGAGGCGGACGGCCTCGGCGATCTGCTCGCCGACCGTGAAGACCGGGTTCAGCGAGGTCATCGGCTCCTGGAAGATCATCGAGATCTCTTTACCGCGGATCTTGCGCATCTGGGCGGGCGGCAGCTCGAGCAGGTTCCGGCCGTTGTAGGTGATCGCGCCGGCGACGATGCGGCCGGGCGGCGTCGGGATCAGCCGCATGATGCTGAGGGCCGTCACGCTCTTGCCAGAGCCGGACTCACCGACGATGCCGAGCGTCTCGCCCCGGTTGATGTGGAAGTCGATCCCGTCGACGGCGCGGACGACACCCTCGTCGGTGAAGAAGTACGTCTTCAGCCCTTTGACCTCGAGCAGCCGTTCGGCCATGACGCCCCCTCTAGCCCGCTACCATAACTGGCTCGCCTCGGACGGCGGGGCCTGGATCACAGACTCGCCTCGCCTTTGGCTGCGGCTCGCACTGCGGCCCCGCGACGTCCTCCGGCTCGCACTACCGGGGTCACAGACTCGCCTCGCGGCGCGCGTCGCCGAGCCTCCGCGGCCGCCGCTCGGCTCGCCCTACCATCGACTGGTGATCTCGCCGAACGCCTCGAGCGCGCGCTCGACGTCCTCGGCGTCGATGTCCTTGTGGGTGACGCAGCGGATCGAGGTCGGCCCGATCGCGTGGATCTTCACCTTCCGCGCGGCGCACTGCGCCACGAGCTCGCTCGTCGCCGCCTGGCTCGCACCGACTTCCCCCGGACGCTGGACGCCGAAGATGACGATGTTCGTCTGGACGGTCACCGGGTCGACGGCGAGTCCCGGCAGCCTCGCGACGCCCTCGGCGAGCCGGCGGGCGTTGGCGTGGTCCTCCGCCAGCCGGTCCACCATCCGCTCGAGCGCGACGATCCCCGCGGCGGCGAGGACGCCCGCCTGCCGCATGCCGCCGCCCACCATCTTGCGCACGCGCCGCGCCCGCGCGACGAGCTCGCGCGAGGCGCAGACCACCGAGCCCACGGGCGCCCCCAGCCCCTTCGACAGGCAGAAGGTCACCGAGTCCGCGTGCCGCGCGAAGTCGCTCGCCGGGCGCCGTAGCGCGACGGCCGCGTTGAAGATGCGCGCGCCGTCCAGATGGACCGGCACGCCCGCATCGTGCGCGACCGCCGCCACGGCACCGACCTCCTCGGGCGTGCAGCACGTTCCGCCGTGGCGGTTGTGCGTGTTCTCGATGCAGACGAGCCCCGTCGGGGGGATGTGGATGTTGGCCGGCCGCAGCGCCTCACGCACCTGCTCGGGCGTGAGGAACCCGCGCGCCGTCTTCACCGGGCGCGTCTGTACCCCGCCGATGACCGCGGCGCCGGCGACCTCGTAGTTGAAGATGTGCGAGTCGAGGTCGAGGACGACCTCTTGGCCCGCGCGCGTGTGGCTCACCACCGAGACGAGATTGCCCATCGTGCCCGACGCCACGAAGAGGCCCGCCGCCTTGCCCAGCCGCTCGGCGGCGATCGCCTCCAGGCGCTTGACGGTCGGATCCTCCTCCCAGACGTCGTCGCCGACCTCGGCGCGCGCCATCGCCTCGCGCATCTCGGGCGTGGGGAGAGTCAGGGTGTCGGAGCGCAGGTCGACGATGTCGTGCACGGGATTTCGCCTCGTCTCACCGCTGGGCCCGGAGCCGCTGGACGGCGCGCCGGCCCCACTCGGTGTAGCCGTACTCGCTCGAGAGCCCGCGGAGGAGGTCGGCGGCCTCGGCGTTCTTGCCCTCGTAGAAGTTCACTTCGGCGAGCAGGTAGAGGGCCTCGGGGATCACGAGCGTGCGCGGATAGCGCTTGAGCACGAGCTCGAGCCGCTGGCGCGCCGCGCTCGGATTGCCCTGCGTGAAGTAGTAATTGGCGACCCACACTTCCTTCTGCGCCAGCCGCCCCCGGCAGACGTCGATCTTGGCGAGCCCCTCGGTCGCGTAGCGACTCTCCGGGTACTCCTTGACGAGCTTCCGGAACTGGTCGACCGCCTTCTGGGTGAGCCCCTGATCCTGCTCGACCGGCTTCATCTGATCGTAATAGCTCATCGCCAGGCGGTACTGGACGAGGTCGGCGATCTGGTGGCGGGGGAAGAACCCCACGAACGCCTCGAACTCCTTGATGGCCTTGTCGAACTCCGCCTCGCGATAATAGGCCTCGCCGATCAGAAAGCGCGCGCGCGACGCGTAGGACGAGTTCGGGTGGCGCTCGACGATCTTCTTGAAGTTCTCGCGGGCCGCGTCGTAGCGCTTCGCGGTCAACTCCTGCTCTCCGGTCGAGTAGAGCTCCTCGGCGGGGAGGATCGGCGTCGGGGCGGGCCGGAGCCAGCTGCAGCCGCTCGCGACCAGGAGCAGGCTTGCAAGAAGTATCCGCGCGCGCCGGGCAGGGCAGCTCAGCATGGAAAATCGGCACTTACATATAGCATATTCCGCCGCCAAAAACTCTTTGACTTCCGGGGGGCTGCCCGGTATTACGAGAGCACTCAGGAGGCGTCTCCTATGGCGTGGCCCCGCATGCTCAAAATCCGCCAGACCTTCCCTCGTCCCCGGGTGACCGACATCTCCGCCGCCGTCGCCCAGGCGCTCGGCACCGCGGAGCTCCCGATCAAACGCGGCGACACCGTCGCCGTCGGAGCCGGGAGCCGCGGGATCGCGAACATCGACGTGATCGTCGGCGCCACCGTTCGGTGGCTCCGGGATCTCGGCGCCAGGCCGTTCGTCTTCCCGGCGATGGGCAGCCACGGGGGCGGGACCCCCGAGGGGCAGCTCTCGGTGCTCGCGCACTACGGCATCACCGAGGCGGCCATGGGCTGCCCCATTCGGGCGACCATGGACGTCGTCCAGGTGGGTGAGGCGCTCGGCCTGCCCGTCTGGCTCGACCGCTACGCGGCGGAGGCCGACTGGATCGGCCTGGTCAACCGTGTGAAGCCCCATACCGACTTCAAGGGGTCGATCGAGTCGGGCCTCTTCAAGATGATGACGATCGGGCTCGGTAAGTACCAGGGCGCGATCCAGTACCATCGCGCCAACATCCACCACGGCTACGAGACCGTCATCACATCGGTCGGCCGCGAGGTGCTGTCGAAGTCGCGGATCGGCTTCGGCCTCGGGATCGTCGAGAACGGGTACGATGAGACCGCCCGGATCGAGGCGTTCACCGCGGAGAATCTCGAGGCCGGCGAGCGGCGCCTGCTCAAGGACGCGCGCGAATGGATGGCGCGGCTGCCCTTCTCCCCGATGGACGTGCTGATCGTCGAGGAGATCGGCAAGAACATCTCCGGCGCCGGCATGGATACGAACGTCATCGGTCGACCGTCCAACCCGCACGAGCCGTTTCCGGCCGATCCGAAGATCCTCTGGATCGTCGCTCTCGACCTGACCGCGGAGAGCTACGGCAACGCCGTCGGCATCGGCAACGCCGACTTCACCACGCGCCGGCTCGTGGACAAGATCGACATGAAGCCGACGCTCATCAATGCCATCACCGCCTGTGCACCGGGCGGGGCCAAGGTGCCGCCGACGTACGACGTCGACCGCGAGGCGATCGAGACCGCGCTCTCGTGCATCGGGCTCACGCCGCCCGAGCGGGCGCGGGTCATTCGCATCAAGAACACCCTGATGCTCGGCGAGATCGAGGTGTCCGAAGCGTTCCTGCCCGATCTCGCCAAACGCCCCGACCTCACCCAGCTCACCGACCCCGCGCCCCTCGCTTTCGACGCCGCGGGACGGCTCGCACCGATCGGCCGCGATTAACGCTCTCCTCGCGCGCCCGGTCGCGACGGCGGTGCTCCTGGCGTGAGGACGAGGCTCCTGTGGGCACTCGGCGCCCTCGCCGCCCTGGCCGCGGTCACCTACGCGGGTTGGGCCTGGCACTACGCGGTCCACTACGTCTCGACCGACGACGCGTACGTCGAGGGCACGATCACCCCCGTGAGCGCCAAGGTGTCCGGCCACGTCGCCGCGCTCCTGGTCGGCGACAACCAGCCCGTGAAGCAGGGCGAGCTCTTGCTCCGCATCGACCCGCGCGACTACCAGGCGCGGGTCGCGCAGGCGCGCGCCGCCGTGTCGATGGCGGAGGCGAATTTAAAGGCGGCGCGCTCGGAGCTGCCGCTGACTCGGGAAGAGACGCGCGCGGTGATCGACCAGGCGCGCGCGACCCTCGAGGGGGCGGTCGTCGCGGTGCGCGCGAGCGAGTCGGCGGTCGACGAGGCGCGCGCGCGGCTCGAGTCGCGGCGCGCGGCGGCCGCCGCGATGCGCGCCGACGTCACCGGCGCTCAGAGCGCGCAGCGCCAGGCGGGGCGTGAGCTCGAGCGCCTCCGGCAGCTCCTCCAGAGCGAGCTGGTCGCGCGACGCGACTTCGACGCGGCCGAGGCGGTCTACGAGACGACCAGCGCCACCGTCGAGGCGACCGAGCGGCGACTCGCCCAGGCCGAGCGAGAGATCCAGCAGGCGCAGGCGGAGCTCGCCTCCCGCGCCCACGCCGTGGATCAGGCCAAGCAGCGCGTCGCCGAGGCGCGCGCGGCGCTGGCGCGCGCCGAGAGCCAGCTCCACCAGGTGGCGATCAAGGACGCGGCGGCGACGCAGGCGGAGGCGCGACTGCGTGAGACGCAGGCGGACCTCGCCTTCGCCGACCTCCAGCTCCAGTACACCGAGGTGCGTACGCCAATCGACGGCGTCGTCTCGAAGCGCTCGGTCGAGGTGGGGCAGGTGGTCCAGATGGGCCAGCCGCTTCTGGCGATCGTCCCGCTCCACGATGTCTGGGTGCTCGCGAACTTCAAGGAGACCCAGGTCGCCCGGATCCGCCCGGGCATGCGCGCGGAGGTCTGGGTGGACGGCGTCCCCGACCGCGCCTTCACGGGCAGCGTCAACTCGCTCTCGGCCGGCACGGGCGCGCGCTTCTCGCTGCTGCCTCCGGAGAACGCGACCGGGAACTGGGTCAAGGTCGTCCAGCGCGTCCCGGTGAAAATCCTCCTCGACGCGCGTGAGTTCGGCAACCCGCACACGCTGCGCGCCGGGATGTCGGTCATCGTGACGATCCGGGTGCGATGAACGGCGCCGGGTCGCGCCTGGCTCAGGCCATCCACGCGGGTCGCGGACTCGCGGACCCCGCCGCAACAGCCCCGTTGTCCACCGTGCGGAAGTGGCTGATCACCTTCTCGGTCATGCTCGTGACCGTGATGCAGATCCTCGACACGAGCGTGACGAACGTCGCCCTGCCGCACATGCAGGGCTCGCTCTCGGCCGGCGTCGAGGAGATGTCGTGGATCATCACGTCCTTCCTCGCCGCGAACGCGATCATCATCCCGGCGACGGGCTGGCTCTCGGGCCTGCTCGGGCGCCGACGCTTCTTCCTGATCTGCACGGTCCTGTTCACGGTCAGCTCGTTCCTCTCGGGCATCGCGCCCAACCTGACGTTCCTGGTGTTCGCGCGCGTGTTCCAGGGCCTCGGCGGCGGGCCGGTCATCCCGATCTCGCAAGCGATCCTCTGGGAGATCTTCCCGCTCCGTCAGCGGGGGATGGCGATGGCGCTCTGGGGCGTCGGGATCATGCTGGGCCCGATCCTCGGCCCGACCCTCGGCGGCTGGATCGCCGACAACTGGTCATGGCGGTGGATCTTCTACATCAACCTCCCGATCGGCCTGATCGGCTTCATCATGGCCAGCGCGTTCGTGTTCGACTCGCCCCATCAGCGAAAGCCCGGGCGGGTCGACGTGCTCGGACTCGCGCTGATGGTGGTGGGGTTCGGGTGCCTGCAGCTGACCCTGGACTGGGGCGAGCGCGAGGACTGGTTCGACTCGCGCCTCATCACCGGGCTCGCCGTGGTGGCCGCCTGCGCCATCGTCGGGTTCGTCTTCCGTGAGCTCACGTGCGCCGAGCCGATCCTCGATCTCAGCGTCTTCAACGACCGGAACTTCGCGATCGCGAGCGTCGTCATCTCGCTCTCCGTCTTCGCGTTCTACGCGAGCATGCTGCTCTTGGCGCTCTACACCCAGAAGCTCCTTGCGTACGACGCGTGGACCTCGGGGCTCGTGCTGGCGCCGGGTGGGCTCGGCAACATGCTGTCGCTGCTCGTCGCGGGCCGGCTGGTCACCCGGATGGATCAGCGAATGCTGCTCGCCACCGGCTGCTTCATCAACGGCGTCGCGCTCTCGCTGATGTCCAACATGACGATCGGCGTGGACTACTGGAACCTCGCGTGGCCGCGCTTCGTCCAGGGGCTCGGCATGGGCTTCGTCTTCGTCCCGCTCCAGACGCTCGCCCTCGCGACCGTGCGCATGGAGCGGCTCGGGAACGCGACCGCGGCCTTCAACGTGGTGCGGAACGCGGGCGGGAGCGTGGGCGTCGCGCTCGCGACGACGCTCCTCGCGCGCCGGAGCCAGGCCCACCAGACCACGCTCGTCGGCCACGTCAACATCTGGAGCGCCGAGACGGCGGCGCGCCTCAAAGGGCTTGCCGCGCAGTTCGTCGCGCAGGGCACCGACACGTTCACCGCCGAACGCCGGGCCCTCTCGACCCTCTACGGCGACCTCGTCAACCAGGCGCGCGTGCTCGCGTATGCCGACGAGTTCTGGCTCTTGTCGATGATCTTTTTCGGGCTCCTCGCGATCCTCCCCTTCATGCGGCGCGTGCGAACCGAGCCCGCGAAGCCGCGCGAGGGGGCAGCCGCGGAGCGCGTCGAGGCGCTGCCGACGCCGACGGACTAGTCAACGTTGGGGGGAGCGACCGCCGCTCCCCCCAACTCCCCCCACCGGTCACCCTCGGCGGCCTCGTCTACGAACCGAAGTGCGCCGGCGGAGCCGGCGCTCGAGGCGCGGTCAGGTCGCGCCTGTGAAGTCGCCCCCTTCGACGAACTAGCGCTCCAGGCCGGGCGGGACCTGGTAGAGGTACTCCTTCAGGTACTCGATCTCGGCGCCCCGGTCCTCGATCGCGATCCGCATGAGGTCACGGATCGACAGCATCGAGAGCAGCCGCTCGCCGCTCACGACGGGCAGATGGCGGATGTTCGCCTGATCCATCTTGCGCATCGCGGACTGGTAGTCCTCGTCGGCGTCGGCCACGACGAGCCGGACCGTCATCACCTCAGCGACCGGGGTGCGGGCCGGGTCGAGGCCGCGGTCGACGACCTTCTGGACGATGTCGCGCTCGGAGAAGACCCCGACGAGCCTGTCCCCCTCCAGCACCGCCACGATGCCGACGTTGTTCGCCGCCATCGTGCGCGCCGCCTCGGCGACCGTCGCGCCGCGCTGGACCGTGAAGAGGAACCCGTGACGCATGATGTCGCGCAGCTTCTTCATTGGCGCACCCTCCCAAGGTTCTGGGCCGGTGGCGGACCGTGAAAGGTACACGCGATAGTACCACCGAATGCGCTAGAGTAACGGCCGACCGGAGAACGCTTGTTCGGGAGAATCACAATGGCCAGGAAGCAACGACCCGCCGAGCCGCGCCGTGTGACGCCGGACGCCGTCGACCCGCGACACGCGTGGGACCGCCCCCTCCAGGCGCCCGGCCACATGCAGGTGGACTTCGAGGAGCGCGTGGAC
>QHSA01000272.1 GCA_003220315.1 Candidatus Rokuibacteriota bacterium | reverse complement strand
GAAACTCGTGCCCTTCCCACGTGAGGTCGAACGGCAGGACGTAGATGACTCGCTCGCTCGTGCTGGATCTGACGGGCTCGCACCGCAGTAGACCAGTATCGTGGAGCAGCACAAGGTGGTACTTGATCGTGAGCTCGTCGTAGCCGTCGATTGGCGGAACCTCGATGTGTTGTGGTAATTGCTTCTCTTCGAAGAAGATCAACAGCTGCCGGATCAGGTCGAAATCCCGCTTCACCTGATTCCTTCTCTAGGGGAAGCAGCGCTTGCAGCCGCGTGGGTGTCCGGCCGCGCGCGCAGTCGTCGCGTTTGAATAGGATCGCCAGTTGCTCCTGACGACTCGAGGACCCTGAACTTCGGAGCACCGGGCACAATGATAGGGGCGCGGGCCCCAGGGCCGTGTCGGGTTCCCTGTTGCCGCCCTCACCGGCTCGGGAGGATGGTCATGACCGAACCGACAACGCATGTCTGATTCCTCAGTATGTCTAACGTTTAGTGGCTTGAACAGTAGCTGCGACGCAGCGCGCCCGGACAAGCTTGCGCCGGCAAACTCCATCGGCGCCGCGGCGGATTCGCCTGCCGCGATCGTGCTTTAATCAGGATGGTCCACGGCCCGCCGCCGGGATACGCAGGCCGAGGATATCCCGTCCCGGATGTCGTGATGCGCCGCCGAGATCCAGTCGCCATGGGTCAGAGCCCCATACGGTCGGCAGGGCTGCGCACGCCGCCGGGACCGGGTTTAGGACGTGGGTGTAGATCATCGTGGTGCTGACGTGCCGCCACCTCACGTAAACGCGACACCGTCACCCCCATTTCGTTCTCGATCGACTATAGCGCGCGGCCGATGGAGCGAACAAGCGTGCCGGGCTGTATCCGACAAGCGACAGGCAGTCGTGCGCTTAGCCCGGAGGCGCATCGAGCAAAAGCCGCGCTCGGCGAGAGCTCCGCGCCGGGCTACCGCCTCCGTCCCGGGACAACCGTTCTGTTATGCCCGCCGTTATGGCCGTGACGGCCCGCGATCCACCCAAAACTGCCCCACGCCAGCCAAGGAGAGAAAGAAAAGCCGCTCCGCGCCGGAAGGATTAGAAGTCCGATGCTCTATCCAGCTGAGCTACAGGCGAAGGACCAAGACACCTTCAGGTTCGTCGGTGGCGCGGGCGCCGGATCTGGATTCAACGGCCGCGGTCCGTAGATGGGCAGTGGTGCGCCGTACTCGTAGGCGCCCAAATCCGGCGCACCTCCGAGGAAGCCGTCGTTGATGTTCGGCAGCACCGCGCCGGCGTCGATCGCGGGGCAGCCGGCGGCCAGGGTTAGATACTGCGGCGGGACCGTCGTCGGTGAGTTGCCCGGAACGTTCATGGCCGGAATGCAGGTCTGGTGAGAGATCCGGATGCCCCTCGCCTCCTGCCCGGTGCTGGAGGTGAAGCTGGCCAGGCTGGAGTAATTCACGCCGTTGAGCTGAAATGGCGATGCAGACCCGCCCCAGTCGAAGCCGTCGTAGTTCAGGTCGGTCCGCCAGTCGATGGATCCGCTCAAGCCCCAGATCCGACCGCCAAGGACAGAGATCCAGAGGTTATTGCGCGAAATGGACATCAGCTGGCCGTCCTCCCTGACGTAGGTGAGATCCTGCCAGTGGACGAAGGTGTTGTGCAGGAACACGGCGCGGTCCCACTGGCGGTACTTGTTGATGTCCTCCGTGTTGTTCATGACCTGGTTGCGGATGAAGTACCAGGGCGCGCCGGTCTGGGGCTGAAAACTGAATCCGTTGTGATAAGCGTTGTGAATGCGGTTCCTCCAAACGCGGACATTGGTCCGGCCGTCGTCGGTTTCGATGCCGTCGTCGGAGACGTCGAAGATGTCGTTACCAAAGATGTCCACGTTGGTGCCAGGCGTGGAGATCCCATCAGCGACACGGGTGATGCTGTTGTGGGCGACGGTATGGTTGTTCGCGCCACACGCCGAGAACGACCCGTTCAACTCGATGCCTTCGCCGTCGAGGCTGCCGCTTGCGGGGTCAACATCGCCGACGATCGTGTTATCGGCGATGTACCACCCCTCGCCGCCTCGCTGGAGATAGATGCTGTAGTGGTTGTTGAAGAAAAAGTTCTTGCTCACGACGACATCGGATGGGCAGTTCAGCGAGAAGGTGGCGTAGGCCTGATTCCTGACCGTCAGGCCTTCCACCCAGACATGGCTGGCCCCGAAGTTCAAGCCATCGACGAAGAGGGCTTCGCCGTCTCCCGCGCCCTTCCAGACGATGTAGTTGCGGGCGACCCCCGGCACGCTGAAGGTCGGTCGCCCGCTGTAGCTCCCGGCGTGGACGAGAAAGATGTCACGCGGCTGAGCGACCGCCTGAGCCGCAGCGATGCCCTTGAAGGGGTTCGTCACCGAGCCGTCGCCTCCACCTGATCCCGGCACCACGTGGAAGGTTCTTCCGCCCGTGGGCAGCATGGGCAGCAGCCGGGTCGCGACCGTCAAAATCCGATTCTCCGCGCCCCCGTCCGGGTCGGACAGGTTGAGCACGACCTCATAGGTGGTGTCCGGGTTGAGAAAGAGGATGCTCCCCGCGAAGCCGTTGCCGTTGTATGTGTTGTCGACCCGGACGAGCGGCAGGGCTGACTTCCACGCACTCGCGCCCTGGATCCGGTACTGAACGTTGACCGTGGCGTTGTGATTGACGTCGCCGGAGAGGTCCCACTCGACCCCAACGGAGTAGATCGTGGAATAGATACGTGTTTGCCCGGGTGTGACCCCGTTCTGGGCGAAGCTCGGAACGGGGTGGACCAGGATCGTGGCGATCCCCACGACGAGGAAAGCGAGACCTCCCGGAACCATCGCGGTCCCCCTTTGAGCGAAGGGCTACAGCACAGGGGGTGCCAACGGGCGGGCTCATGGTCAGCGCGCGTCAAATTCTGGGAATTGCGGGGGCTCTCGCGGCCGCTTGGAATCCGACCAGCAGGTCCGAACCGGCCGGCGAGTGGCACGAAGTGTCACACTTCGACGACGAGCGCGCCCATTCTGGCATCGAGTGCTCACCTTGCTCCTTCAGCATCCGGCCTCTCGTCCGCCACCGCCCAA
>QHSA01000002.1 GCA_003220315.1 Candidatus Rokuibacteriota bacterium | reverse complement strand
CCGACGACGGCGAGGAGGCCGATCGTGAGGATCGCGACGGCGATCACCACCTCGGGGAGGGTCATGCCACGGTCGTTCGTCGGCGCCCAGCTTCTCACGACTGGGACCAGGATCCCTTCGTCATGATGACGCCCATCGGCGTGCCTGGCGGCTGCGTGGTGTCGAACAGTGTGTCGTAGCTCCAGACCCGGCTGGGCGGCCCGTAATAGTAGAGACCACTTATGCCGCAGCACCGCCATGCCCCCGTCACCTGCTGGCTGTGCCAGAGGGCGAGCAGAGAGCCGCTGTAGGTGAACTGCTTGCCCGTCCAATCCTCGAGGAAGCGGACGAGGTTATTCACTTTGCCGTTGTCGCGGCCCATCGTCGATTCCGAGCTTGGTCCGGTGGCGATGGCGGCGTTCACGGTGGTGTTCGCCGAGGCCACGCGGTTCCCAAAGAAGGGTTGGTCTCCCTTGGTGTCGTAATTCTTCGGAATCCAATCGTTGGACAGGACGGTGACGGCATCGCCGAGGACGGCTGCCGGCGCGTGGGTCGCGCCGACGGGCACCGTGTTGTAGTCCCCCACGATATAGACCGGATTCTGGGACACGAACGTCAGCCCCCCGCTCGGGAGCTGCGAGCCGTTCACGAGCCGCACGACGGGATTCGCGGCGGTGTTCGTGCCCGCCACGTACACCACGCCGTTGGCCGGCAAGGCGCCGGCGGTCCGCATGAGGTTGACGTCGACGTCGTAGGCGGTCATCGTCTTCGCTTCGCGGGCGTCGTAGAAGGTGCGTTTAATGACCGCGTTCGCGGGCAGCGTCACCCCATTCCCGTTCTGGCCGGTCGCCGTGATCGTCGTGGCGTCGGCCACGATCCGGAGGCCAGCCTGGGAGTACATCTTGGCCGACGCGAGCGCCGCGGAGTCGCCGGCCTGCGGCATCTCGATCAGCTGGTGAGCGACGGCATCCGGATTGGTCGGGTTCCCGAAGAGGTCTGGAAGCGGAGGGACGATCTGCTGGACCCCCATCGCGCTGTCCTGGACCTGCCCTCCAAAGGTCTGCATCGCCTGACTCGCCCAGGCGCCCGCCGACGGCCACGTCGCCCCGAACCCCGGCTGGTACGCGTGATCGAAGTTCAGGGTTTGCAACGTCCCGGCGGCGTCGGCGATCTGCGGGTTACTCATGTTCGGATAGGCGGGTTCGGACTTGATCGAGCGGTAGATATTGCCCGCGGCCTTCATGCTATCGGTAATCTGCAAGGTGCTGCCGGCAGCAACGTAGATGTTGCTGTTGGAGAAAATTTTCCCGTTGAAGATCATCCCCGGGCCGGGGCGAAGCTCCAGGTCGACGCCCTTGCCGTAGAAAATTCCGAATTGGAAGAGGGGCACCCGCGTGTGCTGCAGCACCTGGGTGAGCTTGGCCTTCGTCCCCCCCTGACCATTCACCTGGGCCTGGATCGAGTAGCCCTGGACCCACCCGAACAGCCCGGAGTAGGGCCCGGTGGCGAAGGTTTGTCGGTTGGGAGCCGGCGAGGCTGCCGTGATCGTGTACGCGCCGAACGTCAGCCGGGAGTCGCTGAGCGTCGGCGGCGTGGCGATGGTGTTGAGCTGCGCCTGCGTCGGGGACGGGGTCGCCGGGAGAAGGTTCCTGAGCCCCACGACGCCCGACTCGAGCGCTGCCTCCGCCGCATAGAAATCCTTGCTGTAGTCCCGCCAGTTCGAGGACATGGCGACTTCGCTCGTCCCCAGCGCGACCAACGTCATGCCGAACGCGGTGAGGATGACGAGGACCAGGAGCGTCATCACCAGGGCGGCGCCGCGCTCCGAGCTCGCGATCGTTCGGGGTCCGTGTAGTGCTCTCATGGGTTCCCTCGCTCCTAGAGGTTCCGCGGGCGGACGTTCGTGTTGATCTGGAAGGTGCTGGCCCCGCCGCCCGACGCCAGCGCCGACCGGGTCGTCGTCTGAATCAAAATCCGACGAATGCTCTGGGGATTCGCGACCGGGTTCGCCGGAGAGATGAGGGAGTCACTCGCATCGTAGAAGCTGAACGTGAGGCCCGTGATCCCGGTCGCCAGCGTCTGCGCGCCGTTGCCGTCCCCCGCATCCTTGGTCAGGGTGCCCGTCGCGGCGGTGAAGGTATACACGATTTGCCGCGGCCGGCCCACCTGCGCTCCCTGGGGGAAGGAATTGTTGAGGGCCGCGACACTGAGGGTGTTCCCTGCCTTCCCCGTCACGACCGTCGATTCCCACGTGCTGCCGTTGTTCACGTAGATTCTGTCGGAGACGGTAATGCCTGAGGCATCGACCACGGGAACCGACACCGCGGGGGCGGTCACGGCCGCGGCGAGGGTCGTCGAGGCGTTCAGAGTGTCGGCCCAGAAGGTGATCGACGTCGTGCTCGCCACGGAGATCGCCTGCTGCGCGCCGGCCGGCGGCGGCGTGGGGCAGCCGAGGTCGGGGCATCCGTAGCGCACCATGCGCAGGTCTTCTTCCATGAGCAGCGCCGCGCGGGCGGCCTGCTGCGCGTCGGCCTGGTTCTCGCCGCGGAGGAACATCGTGCTGCTCGTCAGCTGGACACCGAGGACGGCCGCCATGACGAGGCCCAGGATGGCGATCGTGATCAGCAGCTCGGCGAGCGTGAACCCATGCTCGTCGCGACGCGGGGCGTTCAGGGCGTTCATGGAATCGTCACCCGCCCGGAGGCCTGGACCGAGACGGTCATCGAGCTCCCGGTCTGGCCGGTCACCCTCAGGGTTCCCGTCTGGACGGCCACGCCGAACTGATTGAAGATCGGGTTCGAGCCCGCGGCGAGAGCCACGGTGATGTTGTTCGCGAGGCTGAAGACGCCGTTCGCGTCCGTGCCCGCGCCGGACCAAGGCGTGCCGGTGCACGTCGTGTTCTGGAAGAACCGGTAGCCGCTCGCCGTCGGCTGGACACAGACGGCCTGGCGGGTCGTCACGGCCATGAGCTTGGCGCGGTTGAGGCCACTCTGGAGCTCGCGCGCCGCATAGTTGGCCGTGGCGCTCGGGAGGTAGCTGAGGAGCAAGGGGACCGCGATAGAGGCCATGGCCCCGATGAGGACGAGGACCACGAGGAGCTCGGGCAGGGTATTGCCGTGCTCCGACCGGGCGCTGAACCGATGCATGTCGGACACGTCCTCCCCCATTGGTGTCAGGGCGTGTCACCATTCGGACCACCGGCTAGAATGGCGCCACAGGGTCATCAACCCCAAGCCCTTGAAACCAACGGTCTTTCCGAGCAAGGCGTGTGCCGCACGCGCAGGTCCGCGATTTCCAGAATTTATCGCCTGACTGCCCACCCCCCACTTGCCGTTCGGTCACTCCGAACCGCTACTTTGTGTCACCCCGTGAGGCCACTGCTGCGCACCTCCCGTGGATCCTTCACGAGGGAGACGAGCAGGGCGAGGGCGACCGTCCCGGCGGCGGCCGCGAGCGCGAACACCGTGGCGAAGCCGAACGCATCGGCCAGAAGCCCCGCGGCGAGCGGCGCGCCGAGCGCCACGGGCGCCATCAGCGTGGTGCCGAGGCCCACGTACGTCGGCCGCTCTTCGGGCACCGGGGCGAACTCGAGGAGCACGCTCAGGTTCGAGATGCTGATCGCCGCCCCCTGGACGCCCGTCAGGACGAACACGGCGCCGAACGCGCCGAGCGAGGGGGCGCCGAGCGCGAGCGCGTTCGCGCCGACCATCGCCGCGACGCCCGCGACGATGACGAGCCGGTGCCCCAGACGGTCGGCGAGCCAGCCGAGCGTCACGTTGCCGGCGATCTGGCCGGCGAAGAGCAGCATGGTGAACACGCCGGCCTCGGCGGCGGGCGCCTCCCAGGCGCGGAGCGCGTAGACCGTGTAGAACCCGCCTCCCATGCTGCCCAGAACGGCGAAGGCGCGCGCGACCAGGAACCACCGGAGATTCGCGTCGCGCCCGAGCAGCGGCGGAATGCGCCTGAGGTAGGTCACGAGGGCGACGGGCGCTGATGTCGTCGTCGCTCCCGGCTCGCGGACCAGGGCGAGCGCCACGTACGAGAGCGCCATGCAGGCCGAGGCGCCGAGAAAGCAGACAGCGAAGCTCGCGGGGGCCCGGATCGTCGCTAGCACGTGCGCGGTGAGGAAGCTCCCCGCGAACCCGGCTCCGGCCGCGGCGAGATTCGAGAGCGCGAAGAACCGGCCCCGCAGGGTGACCGGGATCGCCCGCCCCACGATGTCCATCCACGCCGGCATCAGCACGCCCCCCACGCCGGTGACGACGAGGAGCATGGTGAGCAACACGCCGAGGACGAGCGCCGGGGTGCGCTCCGCCGCGACGAACGCGGCGAGGGCCAGGACGAGAAACGGCGCGCGCTCCCAGACCGTGAGGCGAAGCACGAAGGGGAGCTTCTGACCGAGGGCCTCCGTATGGCCCGCGGCGAAGAGCGATGGGAGGAACCACCCGAGGGTCATCACCGCCGGGATCGCCCCGAGCACGACGTTCGGGGCGCCGAGGTACGCCGCGAAGGCCGGCAGGATCGTCGCCTGCGAGACGAACGACAAGCCGACCATGAAAAGTCCGTAGTCGGCGCCGAGGGCGAGGACGTTACGGCGCAGGGCGCGGCTCAGCCGATGCGGATGTCGAGCCAGCCGTGAGGCGTGACCGTCACGCGCTCGCCCTCGCGCACGAGCACGGTCGTCGTCGCCGACTCGAGGATCGCCGGGCCCTTGACCTCGTGACCGGCCGGGAGCGTGTCCATCCGATAAACGGGCACCTCGATCCAGTCACCGAGCCAGACGCGTCGGCGCGCGGGCCCCGCGGTCACACGCCGCGAGGCCGCGGCGGTCTCGGCCGGGAGCACCGGCAGCTCGCCGACGACGGCGACGCGCGCGTTGACGATGACGACCTCCTGGCCGGGCGCGCTGTAGGCGTAGAGCTCCTCGTGCCGCTTGTGGAACCGCTCCGCGACCTCCGTCATCAGCCCGGACGACCCGAGATCCACGCCGTCAAGCGGCACCTGGATCTCGAAGATCTGCTCGCCGTAGCGCATGTCGAGCGACCGGTGCACACGGATCGGCCCGTCGAAGGCGCCGAGGCGCTTGCGCCCGTCGCGCTCGAGCCTCGCGACGAGCCGCCGGAGGCCGGCGGCGGCCATCCGGCCGACCTCGCTGACATGCGAGCGCACGAGCTCGTACCGCAAGTCGGTCGCGAGCATGCCCCAGGCGGAGAGCACCGCGGCGACGGACGGCACCACGACGCGCCGGATCTCGAGGAGGCGCGCGACCTCCGTGACGTGCAGCCCCGCGGCTCCGCCGAACGCCACGAGCGCGAAGCGGCGCGGATCCACGCCGCGGCGCACCGAGACGATCTTGATCCCCTCCGCCATGTTCGTGCTGACGACGCGCGAGACCCCCTCGGCGGCGGTGAGGACGCTCGTGCCGAGCCGCCGCGCGACCTCGGCGAGCGCCTCCTGCGCCGCGGCGGCGTCGAGAGGGATCCGGCCGCCGAGGAAGTTCCCCGGGTCGAGGTAGCCCAGGACCAAGTTGGCGTCTGTCACCGTCGCGCGCGCGCCGCCCTTGGCGTAGCACGCCGGCCCGGGATCGGCCCCCGCGCTCTCCGGGCCCACGTGCAGGATCCGCCCCGGATCCACCCACGCGACGGAGCCGCCCCCAGCGCCCAGCGTGTGGATGTCGAGCGCGGGGAGGGCCACCCTGGCGATGCCGACCCTCTTCTCGCCGGTGAGCTGGGGCTCGCCGCGCTGCAGCAGCGCGATGTCGGTGCTGGTGCCGCCCATGTCGAACGTGATCAGGTTGCCTTCGGCGAGGAGGCGTGCCGCGTAGCGGCCGGCCGCGACGCCGCCCGCCGGCCCCGACAGCACGGCGCCGGCGGCGAGGCGCGCCGACTCGCGGACGGGCGCCACGCCGCCGTGGGACTGCATGACCAGGATATCCCCGCGATAGCCCCGCGCACGAAGCTCCGCCGCGAGGCGCTCGAGGTAGCGCGCGAGCGCCGGCCCGACGTAGGCGTTCACGACGGTGGTCCACACGCGCTCGTACTCCTTGATCTGCGGCAGGACCTCCGACGAGAGCGAGACGTAGGCCTGCGGCAGTCGCCGCGCGACGGCGCGTCCGGTCTCGATCTCGTGCTTCGGGTTACGGTAGGAATGCAGGTAGCAGACCGCGACCGAGTCGACCCCCTCGCGCGCGAGCTTCGCCAGGCAGACGGCGACGGAGCTCCGGCGAAGCGGGACCGCCACCGTGCCGTCGAACCGCAGGCGCTCGCGCACGCCGAGTCGGAGCGCGCGCGGCACGAGGGGCACGGGCGGCGGCATACGGAGGTTGTACCGGTCGTCCTTCAGGCCCTCGCGCATCTCGATGACGTCGCGGTGGCCCTCGGTCGTTAGGAGCCCGACGCGGGCGCCCTTCCGCTCGAGGAGCGCGTTGGTGGCGACGGTCGTGCCGTGGACGATCGCCTCCGTCCGCGCGAGGAGGTCCGGCAGATCGAGCCCGAGCTCGGACGCGAGGAGACCGAGGCCCTCCATGAGCCCCTCGGAGGGATCCCGCGGCGTGGAGGCGCACTTGGCGATGACGACTCGCCCCGCGCGGTCCACCGCGGCAAGGTCGGTGAAGGTCCCGCCGACGTCGGCGCCGATCCGGTACACGCGCTCAGACCGGCAGGTGGTCGGCGCCGGGCTCCGGCTCCACCTCGAAGGCGTTGAGCGTGCTCGCGATCATCGCGTAGTAGCCCACGGTCGCCGTCAGCTCGACCATGCCCCGGGCGCCGAGCCGCTTGCGGAGCCCCTCGAAGAGTCCGCCCCCGACGCGATGGTCGCCGAGGAGCTCCGTGGCGTACGCGACGATCTCCGCCTCGGCGGGTGTGAGGCCCGCGGGCGCCTGCCGGCCGCGAATCGCGGTGATCGCCTCGAGCCGCACGCCGGCCTTCTCCGCGAGCGGCACGTGCGCGGCCCACTCGTAGCGGCAGTCCATGGCGCGCGCCGTCGCGAGGATTGCGAGCTCGCGCTCGGCGCCGGCGAGCGACGACTCGAAGCGGATGTAGGCGCCGAGGTGGGCCGCGCGCTTGGCCACCTCCGGGCTGTGGAACAGCACCGCGAACGGGCCGGCGACCCGGCCCCGGGTCTCGGCGATCGCGTCGAAGGCCGCGTGGTGCTCCGGCGCCACGTCGTCTCTCTTCGAGATCAGCGGCACGCGCGCCTCAGGCATGGGGCACCTCCGTGACCCACAGCAGATGATGAGCGAAACGACCACGCTCCAAGGCTTGATGCAGCTTCCGGTCCGCGGTCACCATCGGGCACTCTCTAAGAACTGCCAAGGCGAGGTACAGGCTGTCGTAGACCGTCCGCCCGGTGGCGCAGGCGATCTCGAACGCCACGGGCATCATCGGCTGCGAGGCATGCACTTCAAGAGGCACGGCCACCAAGGCATCGAGCACAGCGCCTGCCTCCGAGGCGGTTGCCTCTCGCCGGCGCACACGCTTCCAGAGGACATTGCCCACCTCGGGAAACAGGAGATCCGGCGCCACCAGCCTGTGCTCCGCGCGGAGCAGCCGCAGGGCGGCGTCGTCATGGAGCTCTGGCAAGAACCACTTGATCGCGACGCTGGCGTCGACGACGACGGTCACCGCGCCCGGTCTCGACGGATCAGCACAGCGCTATCACTGAACCGCCGGCGACGGAACATCGCGCGGACCCGCTCGATCCGCGCCAGCACGTCGGCGGGACTCGCCGCCGAGGCCTGTTCCAGGACGTCCTTGAGTTCGGCTTGAAGCGAGCGGCGGTGTCGGCGCGCACGCAACTTGAGCTTCTTGATCACCGCAGGGTCCAGTTCCCGGATCAGCACGTGAGGCATGCGCGCGCTCCTTCGCGATTGGCTCTGCTATCAGAATGATAGCATGAGCCCCGTGGCACACCCCGCATTAGTACAGGGTCCGTTTGAGGCCTTCCTCGCTCTCGCGCTCGTACTCCTCCACGGTCTTGCCCGCCGGGCGGACCTGGTCGAACAGGACGCGCGCCATCGACGGAAGCGCGGCGCGGTCGAGCCACCGCTCGGAGTCCCAGAGCCCGGAGCGCCGGAAGGCCTTCGGGCAGTGGAAGAAGCACTCCTCCACCTCGACGCCGATGGCGATCAGGGGACGCTTGTCGTGGGCCCGCATCGACTCGAGGAGCTCGTCGTCGCGGACGATCCATGCGCGCCCGTTCACACGGAGCGTTTCCTCGCGGCCCGGGATGAGGAAGATCGTCCCGACGTGCGGGTTCTGGAGGAGGTTCCGCATCCCGTCCAGTCGCCTGTTGCCCGGCCGGTCCGGGATCACGAGGTGGCGGTCGTCGAAGACGCGGACGAACCCCGGCGCGTCGCCCTTCGGCGAGACGTCGCACCGCCCCTTGGCGCTCGCCGTAGCCAGGAGGAGGAAGGGCGACCGCGCGATGAAAGCGCGGCAGTGCTCGTCGAGGACGGCGACGTCCTTCTTGATCGCCCGGTCGCTCGGCGAGCCCAGCAGGTCCCGTAGCTCGCTCTCGGTCGTCACCACGTGCTTGAACATGCGTCCTCCGTCCTCACCCGCGTCGACTGACGAAGCCATTGTCGAGGTCCGCGGCGCGCGCCGCGCGCGACCGCTTCGACGGCGAGCCGTAGCCGCCGCCGCCCGACGACTCGACGTGGAACACGTCCCCCGGCCTCACGACGATGCCGACTTCCTTGGTCTTGAGGACTCGCGGCGAGCGCCCGCGCGAGAGGAGACGATAGCGGTGCGGGAGCCCGTCCCTGCCGCCGAGCAGGCCGTAGGGAGCATGCCGCACACCGTCGCCGGCGGTGTTGGCGACCGCGGGCTCCTCGGTGTCCACGCGCAGGCGGAGCACGGCGCCGACGCCGCCCCGGTGCCTGCCGTCCCCGCCCGAGTCGGTGCGGAACTCGTGGTGCTCGAACGTGAGCGGGAAGCGCGTCTCGGCCACCTCCACGCTCCCGAACTTGATCCCACCCGCTGCCTGCCCCTCGCCCGCCGTCTCCCAGCCGTCGCCGACGGCGCTCGCGCCCCCGCCCGGGCGCGCGTGGAACATGTGCCAGATGAACGGGCGCTTCGTTCGCGGATTGACACCCTTGATCGCGATGCGGAAGCGCCGCCCCCAGCCCGCGATCGCCCGCTCGGGGCAGGCCGGCGCCAGCGCCTTGATGATCGCCTCGGCGATGTCCTGGGCGCAGTGGTTGGTCGCGAGCGTCACGGGCGCCGGCGGATACGGCCAGACGATCGTGCCCTGCCGCGCGATCACCTTCACGGGGCGGAAGGTCCCCGAGTTCTTCGGCGTCCGCGGCTCGATCAGATAGGCGAACGCCATGTGCACCGCCGACATCGTGTTGGGGAAGGACGAGTTGATGAAGCCCTGCACCTGCCGGTGCGAGTCCGAGAGGTCGACGGTGAGCGCGTCGCCCTTCTTCGTGACCGTCGCGCGGATCCAGATGTCGGTCGTGCCGTGGCCGTCGTCGTCGAGGATCGTCTCGCCGTGGTAGACGCCGTCCGTCCAGCTCCGCACGCACTCCCGCGCCTGGCGCTCGGCGCCGTCGAGGATCTCCTCCACCGCGCCGGCGACGGTCTTCGGCCCGTACTCGTCGAGGAGCGCCAGGAGCCGGCGCTCGCCGACGCGGGCGGAGCCGATCATGGCGCGCAGGTCGCCCATGAAGTCGTGCGGGTGGCGCACGTTGGTCGCGACCATCGCGAGGACGTCGTCGCGGAGCTCGCCGGCGTCGTAGAGCTTGAGCGGTGTGATGCGCAGCCCTTCCTGCCAGATCTCCGTCGCCCCCGGGTTGTACGCGCCGTGCGTCGAGCCACCGATGTCCGACTGGTGGGCGCGGTTGACGGACCAGAAGACGACCTCGCCGTCGACGAAGACCGGGACGAACGCCGTGAGGTCCGGGAGGTGGTTGTTGCCGTGATAGGGATCGTTCAGGAGGTACACGTCGCCCGGGCGGATCTTCCCCTGGAAGAAGTCGCGCACCGACTCCACCGCCCACGGGATCGCCCCCACGTGGATCGGTACGTGCTCGGCCTGCGCCACCAGCCGTGCGCTCGCATCGCAGATCGCCGTCGAGAAGTCACGGCTCGAGTTGAGGATCTGCGAGTACGCCGTGCGCAGCATCGCCTCGCCCATCTCCTGCACGATCGCCTCGAAGCGGTGGGTGAGGACGGAGACGGTAACCGGGTCGAGCATGGCCCGTCAAGTGTAGCGCGAAAGCAGCTCCGCGCGGGTCATCCAGAGCCGCCGCGCCCGAGCGTGCGTGGCGCGCCAGACCCGG
>QHSA01000001.1 GCA_003220315.1 Candidatus Rokuibacteriota bacterium | reverse complement strand
GCCGCGCGTCTGACGCACCCGCGAGCCGTTCAGATCGCCAGCGCGTAGCCGTCGCGGCGCGGGTCGGCGCCCGCCATCAAGGCGCCCGACTCGCGGTCACGGACGATCCCCTGCCCGCCGCCCACGATCCAGGACCACTCGTCGATCACGTTGACCTGGTGGCCCCGGCCCCCGAGCGCCGCGCGCGTGTCGGCGGCGATGCGCGCCTCGGCGTCGACCAGGCGGTCTCCGTAGACGCGCACGCGCGGCGCCTCGATCGCCTCCTGGACGTTCATGCCGAACTCGAGGACGTTCAGGAGCATCTGGGGCGTCGTCTGGAGAATGCCGTAGGACCCCGGCGTCCCGATCGACATCACGAACGCGCCGTCCCGGAAGACCTGGGTCGGCGACATCATGGTTCCCGCCCGGCGCCCCGCGCGCAGGACGTTGGGGGACTCCGGGTCGCGGTCCATCCACTTCAGGATGTTGTTCATCACGATCCCCGTGCCCGGCACGGCGAAGCCCGAGCCGAACGGCACGCCGAGCGTCTGGGTGACGGTGACGACGGTCGCGCTCGCGTCGGCGCAGGCGAAGTGCGTGGTGTGCTCGTTCACGAACTGCGCCGGCTGCCCCTCGAGGATCTGATTCGGGAGCTTCTCGCGGCGCCAGCGCTCGCCCTCGCTCCGGCCCGCACGCACGGGGTCGATACGCGCGCGCTGCGACGCCGCGTAGGCCTTCGAGAGGAGCCCCCGGATCGGGACGTCGGCCGTGTAGCCATAGGCGAGGCGGTCGGCGGAGGCGAGCTTGACCGCCTCGACCAGGTGGTGGAGGTAGTCCACAGAGTTGTGGCCCCACGCCTTGACGTCGTACCCCTCGAGGACGCTCAGCGTCTCGAGCATCTGGAACGCCGAGAAGGGCGGCGGCACCGAGGATACGCGGTGCTCGCGGTACGCGATCGTCGCGGGCTCGCGCCACTCCGGCGCGAGCGCCGCCAGGTCCGCCTCGTCGAGCCAGCCGCCCGCCTCGCGCACCGCGCGGGCGATTGCCTTCGCGATCGGCCCCCGGTAGAAGACGTCGCTCCCGCCTTCCGCCACCTGGCGGAGGGTCGCCGCCAGCTCCTTGTAGGTGACGACGGCGCCCGGACGAGGGCCGCCGTTGCCGAGATAGAGGCGCCGGGCCTCCTGCGAGCGTCCGAGCGTGGCGCGCGCCGCCTCGTAGAAGTCCACGTTCTTCCAGGTCAGCGGCACGCCCTGCTCGGCGAGGGCGATCGCCGGCCCGAGCACGCGCGCCCGGTCCATCGAGCCGAACCGCTCGAGCGCGGCGAGCCAGCCGCCGAGGTTCCCCGGAGTCGCGCAGGACTTCGGCCCGCCGGCCAGCTCGTCGTCGGTGCACCTCGCGGGGTCGGCCGCGCGCGGTGCGCGTCCGATGAAGTCGAGGACGTGGCGCTCGGATCCGCGCGAGATCAGCATCAGGCCGATCCCGCCGACGCCCGACATGAACGGCTCGACGACGTTGAGGGTGGCGGCGACGGCGACCGCCGCGTCGACCGCGTTGCCCCCGGCGAGCAGCATCTGGATCCCCGCCATCGACGCGAGCGGGTGCGCGGAGGCGACGGCGCCCCGGGTCCCCATGACGACCGGACGGTAGGCGTTTCGATGTGGTGGCATGTGGTCCCCTCTCTTGGCCCTACTTCAGCACGCACGCGCTCCTCGAAGAGCCGCACGCGGAGCATCCCGGCGTACATCGCGAGCAGCCCGTCGGGAGCGGGCGTCATTGTAAAGGGGTCCGCGAGGTCGGCGCCATTGGTGGGTGGCCTGAGACGAGGCGCGACCCGGCTCCGGTCCGCTCGCCGCTCTTCATTCCACCAGGGGTCCGCGAGGTCGGCGCCATTGGTGGGTGGCCTGAGACGAGGCGCGACCCGGCTCCGGTCCGCTCGCCGCTCTTCATTCCACCAGAGGTCCGCGAGGTCGGCGCCATTGGTGGGTGGCCTGAGACGAGGCGCGACCCGGCTCCCGTCCTCTCGGCGCTCTTCATTCCACCCGGGGACCGCGAGACCGGGACACTTCGTGGGTGGCCTGACAAAGGCACGACCCGGCTCCGTTACGCGCGCGCCTTCACGCCAGGGGGCCGCGGGAGACGAGGCGCGACCCGGCTCCGGTCCGCTTCTCGCTCTTCACTCCACGCCTTTCATCGCTCGCAAGGCGCGCATTATAGCATCGGCAGCTCGTTGAGCCGGACGAGGCGCCACCCCGCGGCGACGCGCGCAAGCACGCTCAGCGCCCCATAGTCCTGACCGAGCGCCAGGAGCCGGCGAAGCTCGAGCCCCAGCGCGGTGCAGAGCAGCGCGCGGTTCGTGCCGCCGTGGGCGACGATGGCGACGGACTCCCCCGCGTGCGCCCCGATGATCGCCTCGAACGCGGGCCACGCGCGAGCGCGCAGGTCGGGCACGCTCTCGCCCTCCGGGAACGGGAACTCGCCAACGCGGGCCATCCAGTCGGCGAACGCTGCTGGCTCGCTCCCCCGGATCTCCTCGGCGGTCCGGCCATCCCAGCGGCCCATCGCCATCTCCCGGAGCGCCGGGATCACGGTCGGCGTGAGCCCGTGCGGCGCCGCGATGATCTCCGCGGTGCGGCGCGCCCGCGCGAGGTCGCTCGTGAACACCGCGGTGAGCTCGGCGTCGGCGAGCCGCGTGGCCTGCACCCGGCTCTGCCGCTCGCCGCGCTCGGAGAGCGGCACGTCGAGGTGGCCGATGAACCGACGCGTCTCGGCGTGCACGACTTCGCCGTGGCGGAGGAGGTAGATCAGGGTCGCGCGTGCGCCCACGCCGACACCGTGAGGAGGCCCGCCAGCTCCGCGACCTCGATCGCCGCGCCGAGCACGTCCCCGGTGACGCCCCCGAGCCGCGCCGTCATGAAGCCCGCGAGCGCGAGGGCGGCCACGAGGGCCGCGCCGGCGCCGAGGAGCCCGGCGACGCCGAGCCCGGCCCAGACGAGGGCCAGGGCCGGTACCAGAGCGACGGGCGCCGCGCCCGCGCGCAGGCCGCTGCGGAAGGCGGCGCCGTGACCCTCGACCTTCGCCGCCCGAAAGCACCGGGCCACGAGCGGCGGTGTCGCGCGCGAGAGCGCCGGCACCACCAGGAGAGCCCGCCAGCGGAGGCCGGCCGGGAGCTCGGCCACCGCGGCGATCTCGAGGAGCAGGAAGAGGATCAACCCGACCGCGCCAAAGGCGCCGATACGGCTGTCGCGCATGATGCTGA
The DNA here is from genome assembly GCA_003220315.1 of Candidatus Rokuibacteriota bacterium. Classification (GTDB taxonomy): domain Bacteria; phylum Methylomirabilota; class Methylomirabilia; order Rokubacteriales; family CSP1-6; genus 20CM-2-70-11. The sequence continues at coordinate 21,511 of QHSA01000001.1, read as the reverse complement.
GCCGGTGCTCGGCGTCTCGGCCCACGAGCCCATCGAGGCAGTCGGCGAGGCCGTCGAGGTGGAGGCCGCCGGTGAGGACCTTCCACGCGGTCACCGTCAGGAGCGCGGCGAGGAGCGACGGGAACAGGACGCTCGCCACGCGCTCGACGCCGACCAGGACGAGCCCGAGGCCGAGCCCGACGACCGGAAACCAGCCCGCCGCGCGCCCGAGCGCGTCCACGCCGTGCGCCGCGCGCCCCGGCAGCGGCACGATCGTCAGGTAGCGCACGGCGAGGATGAGGCCCGTCACGTGACGAGGCTAACACGGTGACGCTGGCCGTTGACACGCGCGCGGGAGCGCAGCGACAATCGCGGCCTCTGACTGAGCCGGCCCCTCTGGGCCGGGGGGAGGAGACGACGATGCCGGAGGCGTGGCGGATCGAGGGCGAGTACCTCGAGAACTGCAACTGCGAGGTCTTGTGCCCGTGCCTCCTCGGACCGCGCAACGCGAAGGGGGGCGCGGCCGCCCGACCGACCGAGGGCCACTGCGACGTCCCCCTGGTCTTCCGGATCGCCCGGGGGAACCACGGCGCGGTGGACCTGAGTGACACAGCCGCGGCGCTCGCAATCTACACTCCCGGCCCTATGGGCGACGGGAACTGGACCATCGGGGCTTACGTGGATGAACGGGCCCGCGACGACCAGCGCCGGGCGCTCGAGCAGATCTTCACCGGCCGCGCCGGTGGCATCCCGGGCGTCATCTGGACGCTGGCGGGCAAGCGGTTGCCGACGCGCGCGGCGCCCATCGAGTTCGGCAAGGACGGCCGGCGCCGCTGGGCGCGCATCGGCGACGTCCTCGACGTCGAGATCGAGGGCATCGAGGGCCGGCAACCGGGCACCGAGAGCTGGATCGACAACGTCCGGCACCCGGTCTCGAGCCGGCTGGCCGCGGCGCGGGCCACGCGCATGACCTACCGCGACCACGGCTTCGCCTGGAACAACACCGGCCGCAATGGCCACTACTCCGCGTTCGTCTGGTCCGGCCCCTAACGCGATCGATGGTAAAGTGGACGGCGGTGCTCGACCTGTACGTTGAGCTCCGCCGAATCGCCGAGGCGCTCGACGCTGCCGGCGTCGCCTACGCGCTGGCTGGTGGCCTCGCGGTTTCCATCTACACGACGCCGCGCGCGACCGAGGACATCGATCTGCTGATCCGACGCGAGGACTCCGATCGCACCGTGCGCGCCGTCGAGCCGCTCGGATTCAGGCCGGCGGGGCGACCGATGCGCGTCGCGGAAGGCCGCATGGAGATCCAGAGGCTCCTCAAGATTGAGGGCGCTGATCTGCTTCCGCTTGACTTGCTGATGCCAGTCGACGCGGGGCTGGCGAGTCTCCTGGCGGACCGGCATCGGCAGGTCGTCGAGGGCTGGCCCCTGGAGATCGTCGGGATTCACGGGCTCCGCACGCTCAAGAAGCTCCGCAACTCCGCCCTCGACCGTGCTGATCTCGAAGCGCTCGGGCCCGACGAGCCATGACGCCTCCCGACATCGCTACGACACTGCGCAAGGTCTCGGCGCTTCGCTCGCTCTGCCTGCGCCTGCCCCACGTCCCCACACCCGCCGAAAAACGGCTCCTCGAGCGCTTCGAGGCGCTTACAGCAGCGCCGACGCGCGCGACGGCCGCCGACATGGAGGCAATCGCGGTTGGCTGGAGCGGTTGGTGGCGAGGCGGCAATACCGGTAAGGTTCTGGACATGGCGGCACGGATCCCGGTCGACCTCATCGAAGCGAGCCAGACCGCTTCAAGTATCTGGGCCGGAGCACTTCGTGCTCGTTGGGAACCAATCCAACATTTGGTGTGGCTCTGTGCCGCCTGCGTGGGACGCAACCTCGTGGAAACCAAGCTTCGACAGCAGACGCCTCCTCTTCAAGTACGCCCCAAACTTCTGGTTGTGTCGATCGCACCCCCGTTTGAGGTCACGGCCGTCAAGAAGCCGGCACGGAGCGCCACGAATGATCCTGACGACAAGCTACGAAGGTTCCTAGAGAGGGTCCTCGGATTGGCGTGGACCGAACTGACCGCCAGAGGACTCGCGCTCGTTCATGCCGTCAAGTGCGGAATCGTCCCTGAAGATGGGCATCAGAACCCGCCTAACGGCGTCGTAGACGAGTGTGCACCCCGGCATCTGATGTGCGAGCTACTGTTGGCCAGGCCTCTTGTGGCCGTGACCTTGGGGCGAGCCGCATATCGTGCAGTCGTTCAGGCCCTCCGGGCCGCGGGCTGCAGCAATTCCGACGGGCAACTCAGACTGACGAGGCCGCCGGCGGCCGCTCACCAAAGCGGGTACGTCGTGAGCCTCCCAGATCAGCAGTTCCGACTCTTCGTTGGCCCCTTTATCCGCGCGAGTCTCGGTCCTGATGCGGTGGCTCTGATCCGCGCTGCGGCCTCAGCTGCGGGCCTGTAACCCGCGCGCCGGCTACACCGGATAGACGCCGTTCTTGCGCTGCGGGAACTCGTGGGCCTTGGTCTGCGCGTACGCGAGGCGCTTCACCAACTCGTCGCGGAGCGCCCCGCCCGGCACGATGTCGTCCACGAGCATCTCCGAGGCGAGCTTGTGGAGGTCCACGTCCCGCGCGTACTCCTCGCGCTTCTGCTGCACGAACGCCGCGCGCTCGCCTTCGGGCAGCTCCATGATCTTGTTGTAGTAGACCGCGTTCACCGCCGGCTCGGGCCCCATGATGGCGATCTGTCCCTGCGGGAGCGCGAGCGTGGCGTCGGGCTCGAAGGCGGGCCCGCACATGGCGTAGAGCCCGGCGCCGTAGCACTTGCGGACGATCACGGAAATCTTCGGCACGGTCGCCTGCGCGGTCGCGAAGATCATCTTCGCGCCGTGGCGGATGATGCCCGCACGCTCGACCTTGCTCCCCACCATGAAGCCCGAGACGTCGGCCAGGTAGACGAGCGGGATGTTGTAGGCGTTGCACAGCCAGATGAACCGCGCCGCCTTGTCGGCGGAGTCCACGAAGAGGACGCCCCCCTTCACCTTCGGCTGGTTGGCGACGATGCCGACGGGCCGACCGCCCAGGCGCGCCAGGCCGACGATGAGCTCGCGGGCGAAGAGTCGCTTGACCTCGAACCACGAGCCCGCGTCCACCACGCGGTCGATGACCTCGTACATGTCGAAGTACTTCCGCTGGTCGTACGGCACGATCGCCTCGATCGAGCGCCCGGGCTTGGGCTCGACGGCCTCCCGCACGGGCGGGAGCTCGCGGTACGACGACGGCATGTAGGCGAGGTATTGCTTGGCGAGCTCGATCGCCTCCTCGTCGGACGCCGCCAGCACGTCGCCGCACCCCGAGACCTCGCAGTGCATCCGTGCCCCACCGAGCTCCTCGAGCGTCGTCTTCTCGCCGATCGCCATCTCGACCATCCGCGGGCTGCCGACGTAGAGGGACGCCTTGCCGTCCACCATGATCACGAGGTCGGTGAGCGCCGGCAGGTACGCCGAGCCCGCCGGCGAGGGACCGAACAGAATGCAGACCTGGGGCACGACGCCCGAGAGCTGCACCTCGTTGTAGAAGATCCGTCCCGCGTGGAGGCGCCCGGGGAAGATCTTGATCTGCTCCGAGATGCGCCCACCGGCGGCGTCGACCAGGTACAGGAGCGGCAGGCGAAGGCGCGCGGCCCTTTCCTGGATGCGCACGATCTTCTGCACGGTCTTCTCGCCCCACGAGCCGGCCTTCACCGTGTAGTCATTGGCCATGACGCAGACGGTGCGGCCGCCGACTCGCCCGACCCCCGTGACGACGCCGTCGGCCGGTGTGTCGGGCTCCTCGGAGCGCGCGAAGAGCCAGTCCTCCTGGAACTCGGAGCCGGGGTCGAGGAGGAGCTTCAGTCGGTCCCGGACGAAGAGCTTGCCTTCCTCCCGGAGCTTCTCGCGGTACTTCGTGTGGCCCTGCTCGATCCGGGCCCGCTCCTGGAAGTACCGTTCCTCGCCGTCCACCCGGGACCTCCGCTCAGGGATTCGGGTTCGGCCAGACGATGATGATCAAGACGCCGGCGCCGTGGCGCGGACCGCCGATGACCGCGGGGTTGCCCGACTGCGCCTCGATGTTGGTCCCCACCTCGGTGAGGTTACCGCGGGTGAGGCGCACCTTGAACTTCACGGTGCCTCCCCGCACGCTCTCCGGCGTGACCTCGAGCTGGCGGTCGCCGGGCACGGGCCAGCGCTGGGTGGCGCCGATGGGCACCTCGGCCCGGTAGCGCTCCAGGGAGGTGTACTCCTTGTAGCGGAAGTGCTGCCGGAGCTTCGGGAGGAAGCTGTCCAGACGCTCGTCGGGCCCCGCCGGCGCGAGCCGCATGCCGGGCGGCGGCGGCGCGTCGCCGGCGAGCACGACGCGCGTACCGAAGCTCACGACCTGCTGCGCCGGGGCAGGTGTCGGCGCGAGGAGGATCAGGAGGGCGAGGACCACACCGAGCAGCGGGCCGAGCACCGCGCGCAGGCGCTTGCGCGCGTGGTGCAGACGCGACATGACGGTTCCCATCGGGATCCTCAGCACCTCTGCGATCTCTCGGTACGAGAGGCCCTCGAGATCACTCAACATGATAATCGCGCGGTGATGCTCCGGCAAAGCGTCGAGCGCGCGCGCGATCCGCCGCCGCGCCTCGCCGCGCGCCGCGCGCGCGTCGGGCGGCTCCCCTGGGTCGATCAGCTCGCGCTCCCACTCCTCCTCCTCGACGCGCTCGGTCCCGAACGCCCGCCCGCGCGCGGAGCGCTGGCGGGCGCGGTCGGACGCCACGTTCATGGTGATCCGGAACAGCCAGGTGTAGAAGGCCGACTGTCGCCGGAACGACGGGAGCGCCTGCCAGGCGCGGATGAACACCTCCTGGGCGACGTCCCACGCGTCCTCCGTGTCGCGCAGGACGTTGAACGCGAGGCGGTAGACGCGCGCCCGATATTTTTCGACCAGGGGCTCGAACGCGGTGACGTCGCCGGCGATGCAACGCTCGACCAGGGCGAGATCGTCGAGACCCGGCACGGATCACCCGCGCGCCCGTCGCCGGTTAGACGGCGGGGTAGACGCGCCGATTCACCGACGCGCGCGCCCAAGCGCCGCGAGCGCGTCGAGCCCGAGCAGATAGCTCTGGGGCCCGAAGCCCGAGATCTGGCCGCGCGCGACGGCGGCGATCACCGAGTGGCGGCGGAACTCTTCGCGCCCGTGCACGTTGGAGAGGTGGACCTCGACGACCGGGACCGTGATCGCGGCGACGGCGTCCCGCAGCGCGAGCGAGTAGTGGGTGAACGCGCCCGGATTGAAGACCACGCCGCCGAAGCCGTCGCCGTGCGCCGCCTGCAGCCAGTCGACCAGCTGCCCTTCGACGTTGGACTGACGGCACTCGACGCGCATGCCGCGGCGGCGGGCGTGCTCACGGATCATGCGATCGAGTTGGGCGAGCGTCACCCGGCCGTAGACCGACGGCTCCCGAACGCCGAGGAGGTTGAGGTTCGGACCATGAAGGACGAGCGCTGAGCGCACGCTCATGGCGGGCAGAATAACACGCCGCCCGCGCGTGACCGGTGGGGGGCAGGCGCGGCCCAAAGGCGCGACGGTCCCCTCCGAGCCACCCCTAGGCTTTCGAGCGGCGGCTTTGCCGCCGCAATCGATTCGCGAGCGAGACCGCGACGGGCGACCGGTGGGGGGGGTCGGGGGGAGCGGCGGCGCTCCCCCCGACGTTCAATGTCCGCCGAGCGGGGCCAGCAGCCAGTCGGCCAGCGCGAACAGGACGAGGCCCGCGAAGACCGTCCAGCCGAGCGCGGGACCGCCCTCGCGGTTCACTTCCGGAATCAGGTCCGACGCCGCCACGTAGATCGTGACGCCGGCGGACACGGCGAGCGCGTACCCCACGTGGTGCTCGGCGACGAAGCCGGTCGCGATCGCGCCGGCGAGCGTGAGCACGCCGAGGGTCGCGCCCGCGCCGAGCGCCGCCGCGGGCGAGTGTCCGCCGGCGAGCATGACCGACGCGATCGTGAAGCCCTCCGGCACCTTGTGCAGAACGACGGCGATGGAGAGGAGCGCGCCGAGCGCCGGCCCGATCATGAAGCCGGCGGCGATCGCGACACCGTCGAAGAACGTGTGCACGCCGAGGCCGAGGAGCGCGAGCCAGCCCGCCGCGGGATCGAGGAGCGCCTCGGGATGGACCTCCTCGCCGAAGTGGAAGTGGGGCGCGACGGTGTGCTCGAAGAGGTGGACGCCGAAGTAGCCGACGAGGACGAAGAGGAACGCGTGCGGGACGTGGGCGCTCTCGGGGAGCATCCGGACGAACGCCGCCGCCAGCATGAACCCGGCGCCGGCGGCGACGAAGTACCGGAGCGGCGCGAGCCCCTTGCGGTGGGCGGTCACCACGAGCACGGCGCCCGCGAGATCGGCCGCCGCCGCGAAGGCGGCGAAAGGCAAGTATGCTACCATAGGCACGCGAGCATAGCATGGTGATCGCGGCGCTTCTCCGCCGACTCGGCGAGATCCTAGTCCAGGAACGGTTGACCACTCCGGACGTTGTCGAGCAGGCGCTCGCCCGCGCAAAGACGACCGGTGAGCGCGTGGGCGAGGCGCTCGTGGAGCTCGGCGCCGTCAAGAGCGAGGACGTACTGCGCGCGCTCGCCGAACAGCAGAATCTCGCCTACCTGTCCCGCGACGAGCTCCCGTCGCCGCTCCCCGTCGTCAAGACCCTCTCGGCGAAGTACCTCCGTCAGTACACGGTGTGCCCCGTCAGCATCGAGAACGGCCTCCTGACCGTCGCCATCGCCGACCCGCTGAACGCGGTCGTCCTGGACGATCTCCGCCAGTTCACGGGGCTCGCGGTGAAGCTGGTCGTCAGCTCCGCGGAGGCGATCACTGAGGCCATCGACCGGACGTACGACGGCGCGGCCACGCCGCTCCAGCGGATCGTCGAGGGCATCGAGGACGAGAGTGCCGGCGCGGGCGAGGAGGACGTCAACCACCTCCGCGACATGGCGTTCGAGGCGCCGGTCGTCCGGCTCGTGAACCTCCTGATCGAGAACGCCATCGATGCCGAGGCCTCGGACATCCACGTCGAGCCCTTCGAGGACACGTTCCGAATCCGCTACCGCCTCGACGGCATCCTGTTCGACCAGGAGGCGCCGCCGCGGCGGCTGCAGGCCGCGGTGACCTCGCGCATCAAGCTCATGGCAGAGATGAACATCGCCGAGCGGCGGCTGCCCCAGGACGGGCGCATCCGCGTGACGCTCCGAAGCCGACGGGTGGACATCCGCGTCTCGACGATCCCGACCGTGCACGGCGAGTCCATCGTCATGCGGCTCCTCGACCGCTCGAGCGTGTTCCTCCCGATGGAGAAGCTCGGCTTCGCGCCGGGCACGCTCCGGCGGTTCGAGGCGCTCATCAAGCGCCCGCACGGGATCCTGCTCGTCACCGGGCCGACGGGCTCCGGCAAGACGACGACGCTCTACGGCGCGCTCGACAAGATCAACACGCCCGACCGGAAGATCATCACCGTCGAGGACCCGGTCGAGTACCAACTCAAGGGCGTCAACCAGATCCACGTGAAGCCGAAGATCGGCCTCACGTTCGCCACGGGGCTCCGGCACATCGTTCGGCAGGACCCGGACGTGATCCTCATCGGCGAGATCCGCGACCTCGAGACGGCGGAGATCGCCATCCAGGCGGCGCTCACGGGCCACCTGGTGTTCTCCACGCTCCACACGAACGACGCGCCCGGTGCGATCACGCGACTGCAAGATATGGGGGTGGAGCCGTACCTGGTCGCCTCCGTGCTCGAAGGCGTGCTCGCGCAGCGGCTCGTGCGGCGGATCTGCACCGCCTGTCGCGTGCCCGACACGCCAAACGCCGCCGACCTCGAGGCGCTCGGGATCGAGGGCACGAGTGGCCGGCCGCTCTACCGCGGGCGCGGCTGCGACGAGTGCCGTGGGACCGGCTACCGCGGGCGCACCGGCATCTACGAGTTGTTCCCGATCAGCGAGGACGCGCGCAGTCTCATTCTGAAGAGAGCGCCGAGCCGCGACATCCGCCGCTACGCGATCGAGGCGGGTATGGTCACCCTCCGCATGGACGGCTGGCTCAAGGCGTGCGAGAGCGTGACGACTGTCGAGGAAATCCTTCGCGTCACCCAGGAAGACGCCTAGCTCGCGATGCCCGTCTTTGTGTATCGGGCAGCCGACCGACGGGGCCAGACCATCGACGGCGTGATGGAGGCGCCCGACGCGCGCGCCGTCGTCGAGCGGCTCCAGAAGGACGCTTACTTCCCGATCCGCGTGGCTCCGCACGCCGAGCGCGCGGGCTGGCTGGCGTTCGGCGCCTCCTCGCGCGTCAGCCAGCGCGACCTGCTCGCGTTTACGCAGCAGCTCGCGACCCTGGTCGAGGCGGGGCTCCCGCTCGACCGCGCGCTGGCGATCCAGGAGGAGCTCGCCTCCACGCCGCGGGTGAAGGCGATCGTCACCGACCTGCTCAACAGCGTGCGCGGCGGCTCCTCGCTCAGCGAGGCGCTCGCCAAGCACCACCCCCGCCCGTTCTCCCGCCTCTACATCAACATGGTCCGGGCGGGTGAGAAGGGCGGCGTCCTCGAGGTCACGCTGCGGCGCCTCGCCGAGTTCCTCGAATCGCGCGCCGCGTTCGCCGAAGCCCTCGTCTCGGCGCTCGCCTATCCCGTGGTGATCTTCTCGGTCGGCATCGGCGCGATCGTGTTCCTCATGACGTTCGTGATCCCACGCTTCGCCACGATCTTCGCCGACCTCGGCCAGGCCGTGCCGCTGCCGACCCAGATCTTGCTGTCGATCAGCGCGGGCTTCCAGCAGTACTGGTGGGTGCTGCTCCTCGCGGTGCTCGCCGCGGTCCTCGCGTGGCGCGTCTGGACGGGGACACCCGAGGGGCGCCTCGCGTGGGACCAGACACTGCTCCGGCTGCCGCTCGTCGGGTCGCTCTCGATGAGGGTGGAGACGGCGCGCTTCGCGCGGACGCTCGGCACGATGCTCAAGAGCGGCGTGCCGGTCATGGGCGCGCTCGCCGTCGTGGGCGACACGATGACGAACCAGGCGATCGGTCGCGCCGTCGGACGGCTGGCCGACGGCGTGAAGCGCGGCGGCACGATCGCGGTGGGAATGCAGGCCGAGGGGAGGTTCCCCGCGCTCGCGGTGCACATGGTGCGCGTCGGTGAGGAGACGGGACGGCTCGAGGAGATGCTGCTCAAGGTGGCCGAGACCTTCGAGAACGACGTGCGCGTCGAGCTCAAGCGGGTGCTCGGCCTCCTCGAGCCCGCGATGATCCTCGGCATGGGGGTGCTCGTGGCGTTCATCGTCGTGGCGATGCTGCTCGCGATCTTCTCGATCAACGAGATCCCGCTATGACCCGGCGGCCCTCGCTTCGCGTCGGGGCCGCCGAGCCCCTCCTCGACCACGACGGCTCTCAAGCGCATCGCGTCGGGCCACGTGCTTTGCGGCGCCCGTGCGCTGACGACACGGGTCTCGGAGGGGCTCACCGACCCCGACGCGGGCGGGGCCCGCGGATCCCCTCCTACATCCTCCGGGCGCAAGCAGGGTTCACGCTGATCGAGCTCCTCGTGGTGATCATCGTGTTGGGGCTCCTCGTGGGCCTCGTCGGCCCGCGCCTGTTCGGGCGCGTCGGCCAATCCAAGCAGGCGGCGGCGCGCGCCCAGATCGAGCTGATCGGCGCCGGGCTCGACCAGTACCGGCTCGACATCGGCGCCTACCCGACGACCGCCCAGGGCCTCGACGCGCTCCAGCGGAACCCGGGCGTGGCCAACTGGAACGGACCGTATCTGAAGAAGGCCGTGCCGAAGGACCCCTGGGCCAACCCCTACAAGTACCGCTGCTGCCCGGGCCAGCACGGCGACTACGACCTCTGGTCCGAGGGTTCCGACGGTCAGCCCGGCGGTGAGGGCGAGAGCGCCGACATCACGTCATGGGACCAGAGCGCGCAACAGTAGCGCCGCGCGGCTTTACGCTCCTCGAGCTCCTCGTCACGCTGTTCATCATCGTGGTCGCCGTCGGGGTCGTCGTCCCGACGATCGGCAAGAGCGCCGACACCGTCCGCGTACGCGCGGAGGTGGCGGCCTTCGCCGCGTTCTTCCGGCACGCGCGCGAGCAGGCGATCACCCGCCGGCAGTCCGAGCGCGTCGTCGTCGAGCCGGACGCGCACCGGCTGACGCTCGTGGTCGGCGAGGACACGATCCGCGAGACGCGCGACGTCCCGGCGCGCCTGGCCATCGAGCCGGCAACGCCCGGGGCGCTCGTCGTCCGCTTCGAGCCGGAGGGGACGTCGAGCGGCGGCGCGTTTCGCCTGAGCTCCGGCGGGACGACCTACCGCGTGACCGTGGACGCCGCGACCGGCCGCGTGCGGAGCGTGCGCGAATGAGCCGGGTGGGGCGGGTCCTGTCGCGCGGCGCGGGCGTGACGACCACTGCGCGGCGCGAGGCGGGTCGGGGGGAATGCGCGTCCGCGCCGGGCTCGGCGGCCCCCCTCCGAGACCCGTGTAGTCAGCGCACGGACGCCGCACCGTGTAGGACCCGACGCGGCGGACTTGAGAGCCGTCGTGGTCGAGGAGGGGTGCCCCGAACCCGGCGCGGAGACGCGACCCCGCCAGGACCCGCCTCGCGCCGCGAGCGTGGGTTCACGCTGCTCGAGGTGCTCGTCGCCTTCGCGATTCTCAGCATCGCGGTGGTCGCGGCGATCCAGGGCTTCGCGGAGGGTCTGCGGCTGCTGCGCCTCGCGGGCGAGCACCAGCAGGCGATGCTCCTCGCGGACCAGAAGATCCGCGAGGTCGTCAGGCCGGCGGAGGAGCGCAAAGGCGACGTCGAGGGCCCCTTCACGTGGGAGCGAGCGATCACGATCGTCCCGACGCCGGACCTCGGCCGGACACCCGCCACCGACAAGTGGCACGTCTACCAGATCACCGTGCGGGTGCGGTGGGGCGACCGGCGCTCGGTCGAGGTCGCCACGCTGCGCACCTCGGCCCAGTCGCCGGAGACGCCGGGAGCCCGCCAGTGACGCGGGGTGCGCGCGGCTTCACGCTGCTCGAGATGCTGATCGCGCTCGCGATCGTGGGCGCGCTCCTCGTGATCGCCTTCGGCGGCATGCGCGTTGCCCTCGGCGCGTGGCGCCAGGGCGAGGACCGCGCCGAGGCCTATCAGCACGTGCGCGGCGTCGCGCTCTCGCTGGCGCGCACGGTGGGCTCGGCGTATCCCTACGCGGGTCCGCGCGGCGAGGCGCCGGAGTCGGTGCTCTTGTTCTCCGGGAGCGACACGCGTCTCGAGTTCGTCGCGCAGTCGTCGCCCGCACCGTTTCCCACCCCGATCGCATTCGCCGCGGTCGTGGTCGGGTTCGACGAGAGCGCGGAGCGTCCCGGGCTCGTGGTCCGACAGCGCGCGCTGCCGAACCGGAACCCGTTCACCGATGCGGAGGTGGTCTTCCACGACCCGACGGTCACGGAGCTCAAGCTCCAGTACATGGACGAGAGCGGCGCGTGGCAGGACGCGTGGGACGGAGCGAACGACAAGACCACGCCGCGCGCCGTCCGCATCACGCTCGGCACCACGCTCAACGGGCGGACCGAACGGCTGCCGCCACTGACGGTCTCGCTCCGGGTGAGGGCCGAATGAGGGCCGAGCGCGGGTTCGCGCTGATCGTCGTCCTCCTCGTGATGGCGATCGTGGGCGTCGTGGGCGCCGAGTTCGCCTACTCGATGCGGCTCGAGGCGACCGCCGTCCGCGCGTACAAGGACCGGATCCTCGCCAGCCACCTGGCCGAGGCGGCATTCGCGCAGGCGGTGCGCGAGATCGTCGCCGAGTCCAGCTACGTGACCTTCGACGAGCACGGGCTGCTCACCTTTTACAGGCAGGATCGGCTCCCGCTGCCCCAGCTGCCCCGGGAGAAGGTGGACTTCGAGGGCGGTCAGTACTCGTACCGGATCACCGACGAGGAGGCGCGGATCAACCTCAACGCCTCGCCCCCCGACCGGGTCGACCGCCTCCTGCAGTTCTGTCTCGGCCTGGACAAGAGCGTGCGCGACGTCATCGGCGACTCGCTCCAGGATTGGCGCGACCCCAACGAGGAGCACCGGCTCAACGGCGCCGAGAGCGACGACTTCTACCTGAAGCTCCCGCTGCCCTACCGCGCCCACAACGCCAACCTCGAGTCCACCACCGAGCTCCTGCAGATCCACGGCGTGCTGGAGACGCCGGCCATCTTCTGGGGAACGCCGGAGCGGCCTGGCCTCGTGGACGTCGTGACCGTGAAGACACCGGGCCAGACGGTCAACCTCAACACCGCGACGCCGTGCGCGATGCAGGCGCTCGGTCTCTCGGACGCGAAGATCAGCGAGGTCATGCAGCAGCGCCACCTCGCCCCCTACGCAACCCTCCCGAGCAATTTAGGCGTCAGCGGCGTCGGCGTCACGACACAGACCTTCCGGATCGAGGCGCAGGGCATCGTCGGCGGGCGCGTCGACGCCCGGCTCACCGCCATCGTCCAGAAGCCGGCGAACGCGACCCCTCCCACGGTCCAGATCCTCGAGTGGTCCAGCCCGCGCTGAGCCCGCGAATCGCGCCCGAACCACTGGATTTGGTGGTAGATTTTCCGACGTCACGTCGCATATTTTAGGGGGATGAGTTTCGCAAGGATGAATTTCGGAAGAGCAACGCTGAGATTCGGACCACTGAGGCTCGCCGTCGTCCTCCTGGGCGACCGGCTCAGCGGGGCCGCCATCCAGCAAACCCGCGTGGATACGTTCGTCATCGAGGCCGAGAACCCCGGCGAGGCGCTCCGCGCAGAGCTGGACGCGCGGGGGCTCGCCCCGCGGAGCGTCGCGCTCGGCCTGGCCCGGACAGCGGTGGCCGTCAAGCCGATCGACCTCCCTCCGGTTGTCGGCGAGATGCGGGAGATGGTCAGGTTCGAGCTCGACCGGCACCTGCCCTTTCCGGCGGACGATGCGCCGTTCGACTTCCTCACGCTGCCGCCGGACGGCGAGCCGGGAGAGCCTGCGAGCGAGACGAAGCGCGTCCTCATCGCCGCGGCGGACCGGCGCGTAGTGGAGACGGCCATCCGGCTCGCCGAGGAGGCGAAGCTCCGACCCGTCTCCATCACGGTGGCGGCCCACGATCTCCTCGCGCTCGTCAAGACGGTCCGCCGCGAGCGCGTCGCGTGGATCCACCGGTGCGGCGACACCGCGGACCTGTTGCTCCTGAACGGCGACACGCTCGTCCTGAGCCGCAACGTGCCGGCGACGGACGAGGCGGAGCTCGCCACTGAGGCTCGCCGAAGCCTCGCCGTCGCCCGCTGGCGGGCGTGCGACGCGGTCTGGGTCTCCGGTGACCACGCCGAGACGGTCGCGAACGCCCTCGCCCCACTGGGCGCGCCGGTCACGCGCCCGCCGTACACGCCTCGCGCCGAGCGACGGCTGGCCGCGATCACCGAGGAGCCGCGTGGCGCGCGCGAGCTCGCGGTCGCCGTCGCCTCCGGTCGCGGCGTCCGGCCGCTGGACCTGATCCCCTCGGCGCTGCGCCCGCGCCGGCTCACCCGCCCTCAGTGGATCACGGTGGGGACGCTCGCCGCGACGGTCGTCCTGGCGATCGCCGCGCTGCTGGTCCCGGGCTACCGCGAGCACCGTGTGCTCAACGCACTGAACCGGGACGTCGCGCGCATCGATCCCGAGGTCCGGGTCGTCGAGCGTACCCTCGGGGAGCTGGAGCGCAAGCGCGCGCTCCTCACCGCGGTCCAGACCATCGAAGCGAGCGCGATCCGGCCCCTGCCCGTGCTTCGCGAGCTGACCGAGATCCTCCCCGGTGACGCCTGGCTCACGATGCTCTCCTTCGACACCAAGGGCGTCGAGTTGACCGGCCAGGCGGCGCAGGCGAGCGCGCTGATCCCGGTCCTCGAGAACTCCCCGCTGCTCGAGCGTGTCGAATTCGCGTCGCCCGTCACACGGGGACGTGACAGGGAGCAGTTCCGCATCCGTGCCGCCTGGGAGGTCGGGCGCCCGGAGGCGGCCGCCGTCGGCGCGCCGCCGTCCCCGTCCCCGACGGCGGCGCGCCCCAAGCGCGACGAGGAGCCGCCGGCACTCGGCGGCGCCGCGACCCCCACGCGGCCGACGCCCGGCACGCCGCCGCGCGTCGGGCCTGGAGGCCGCCGTCCATGATGGCCAACCTCTCGCGGCGCGAACGGACGATCATCGCGGCGGGGCTGGCCGTCGCCGTCGTAATCGGCGGCTGGTCGTTCGTGGTCGAGCCGATCCTCGAGGCGACCCGTCGCGCCGGCGACCTGGTGCCCGCGCGCGAGGAGGTGCTGCAGAAGAAGCGCGACCTGATCGCGCGCAAGGGCGTGATCGAGGCCGAGCTCAGGAGCACGACCGAGCGCCTCAACGACGTCTCCGCCAGGTTCCTCACCTCGGCGACGCCCGCGGTCGCCGCGTCGGAGCTGCAGAAGCTCGTCAAGGACATGGCCGCGCAGGCCAACACGGAAGTCCGCAGCGAGCGCATCCTGCCGCCGGCCGAGCGCGGCGAGCTGCTCGAGATCCCCGTGGAGATCGCCGTGTCCGGTGAGGTCCGACAGCTCGTCGACCTCCTCGCGCGCCTCGACAGCGCCCCCAAGCTCCTGACCGTCCAGGATGTACGCGTGCGCGTCGTCAACGTGAGCCAGCCGAAGGAGCTACTGACCACGCTCACGCTGTCGGGGTACATCCTTCCCGGCAAGACCAAGATCTAATGCCCAAGCGCCTGCTCATCCTCAACGTCCTGCTCGGCGGCGTGGGCCTCTTCTGCGTCGCCTTCATCGTCCAGCAGCTCGTCTGGGCGCCGCCACCGCTCACCGGGCGCCCGCGCCCGGTGACACCACCGAGTGGCCCGGCCGGCCGGCCCCCCGTGCCCCACGCGCCCGTGAGCGCGTATAACGTCATCGCGAGCCGGAGCCTCTTCAGCCCGACACGCAGCGAGGCGCCGGCGACGGCGACGACCGGCGCCCTCCTCGGAGGGCCGAAGCCGAACCTGCAGGGTGTCGTCCTGCGCGACACGAACCCGATCGCATACCTCGAGGACCCGCTGACGAAGCGCGTCGCGGGGTACCGCATCGGCGACACGATCGCCGGGGGCCGGGTGGAGGCGATCACCGCGGACCACGTGCTCATCTCGCGGCCCGACGGGAACATGGACGTGAGGCTCCGCGATCCGTCCAAGCCGCGACCCGCGCCCCCGGCGCAGCCCGCCGTGCCCGGCCAGCCGCCGGTGCCCGGCGTTCCCGGCGTGGTGCCTCCGACGCCGACCCAGCCCATGCCGCAGGTCGCGCCGATCCCACCACGGGCCCTGTCCCCTCAGCAGCCGGTGCCGCCGTTCCAGGGACCGCCGGTCAACCCACTCGTACCCGGCCGGCGTCTCTCGCCGAGCCTGGGGAATCGTCTCCCCCTACCGTCGGCGAGCGAAGGCGTCCAGCCGCCGCCGCAGCCGCAGCAGTAGCATGAAGCGCCTCGCGGCGGCGGTCTGCGTGCTCACGCTTCTCGCAGGGTGTGCGACGACGCGCCCGCCTGCGCCGCCGCCCGCGCCACCGCGGGTGGTCACCGTGACCCCGCCCCCGCCGCCCGCGCCAGCCCCGCTTTCCCCTGTGCCACCGGCCTCCATCGGGCCGCGCGCCGAGGCGCCGCAGGAGCCGCCGCGCGTCGAGCGGCCCACGCTGCCGCGGCCGGGCCCGACGGCGCCCGAGGTGCCCGCCGCGCAGCGGGGCCGCTTCGTCGTGCTCAACTTCGACAACGCGGACATCGAGACGGTCATCCAGGCCTCGAGCGAGATCATCGGCTTCAACTACGTGCTGGCGCCGGACGTGCGCGGCAAGGTGACCGTGCAGACCTCGGGCCGCATCGCGCAAGAGGACGTCTTCGGCGTCCTGCTCGCGATCCTCGAGGTGCACGGTTTCACGGCGGTCAAGGCGGGCAACCTCTACAAGATCGTGCGCATCGAGGGCGCGCGCGAACGCGCGGTGCCCACAGTGGTGGGCCAGACGCCGGACCCGACCCGGATCACGGACGAGATCGTCACGCAGATCGTGCCGCTGCGCTACTCGTCCGTCGCCGACCTCTCCACGCTTCTGCGCCCGCTCATCTCGGCGCGCGGCACGCTCATCGCCCACCGCGAGACGAACGTGCTCATCATCACGGACGCGGCGTCCAACATCCGGCGCCTCCTCGACATCATCCGGCTCGTCGACGTGCAGGTGGCGCAGGAGGAGCTCCAGATCATCCCGATCAAGTTCGCGGACGCCGCCGATCTGGCGAACATCCTGAACCAGCTCTTCGCGAGCGGCCGTATCGGGACGGTCGCGCCCGGCGTGCCGCCGACGGCGCCCGGAACCCTCACGCCGCCCACCGCGCCCCCTACGCCGGGCGTGCCCGGGCAGCCAGGGGCGGCCCAGGAGCGGCGACCGCTCATCATCGCCGAGCGCCGCTCGAACTCGCTCATCATCCACGCCAAGAAGCACGAGGTCGAGACGATCAAGCGTCTGATCGGTCAGCTCGACATCAACATCTACGGCGGGCGCAGGGTGTTCATCTACTACGCCGAGAACGCGAAGGCCAAGGATCTCACCTCCACGCTCAACCAGATCTACGGTCGTGAGGCCGGAGGGGCGGCGCCCGCGCCGGGCGCCCCGTCCGCTCCGGGCGCTCGCCCTCCCGCCTTCACGCCGCCCCCCCCACCGACCGTGCCCGGCGCCCCGCCCGCCGTCGGCGTGCCCGGCATCGGCGAAGCGGGCGTGGCCGAGGGCCAGGTGAAGTTCATCGCGGACGAAGTGACCAACGCCGTCATCGTCACCACCTACCCGCGGCTCTGGGAGGAGATCGAGGGCACGATCAAGCAGCTCGACCGGATGCCCAGGCAGGTACTGATCGAGGTGCTCGTCGCCGAGATCACGCTGAAGGACGACCTGAGCCTCGGCATCGACTGGGCGGTCCGCTCGGGCAAGTTCGGCTTCGGCGCCGCCCCCACAGCCGGCGGCGGCAGTCTGACGTCGCCGTCGTCGATCTTACCGCCCGCCGGGGCGTTCGGGCCGGTCTCTGCCGGCCTCACGGCCTTCACGTTCCAGACGGGCAAGTTCTTCGCGATGCTCAACACGCTGGCGGCCCAGAACCGCGTCAACATCGTCTCCAATCCGCACATCCTGACGTCGGAGAACAAGAAGGCGGTCATCAACGTCTCGGAGTCGGTCCCGATCGTCACGAGCCAGCAGCTACCGATCGGCGGGGCGGTCCCTACGGGCGGGACCACAACGGCCGTCGTCGGCACGCAGTCGGTCGAGTACCGTGACGCCGGTGTGGTCCTGACCGTCACGCCGCGCATTGGCGAGCACGGCACCGTCGCCCTCGACGTCAAGCAGGAGGTGAACCAGATCGGCACCAAAACACCGCCGACCGACTCGCTCTCGATCATCAAGCGCGAGGCCGAGACGTCGGTGGTGCTCATCAACAATCAGACGCTCGTCCTCGGCGGCCTCATCCAGGACAAGATCACCCTCGACGACCGGGGCATTCCGTTCCTGAAGGACATCCCAATCCTCCGCTACCTGTTCGGTTTCAAGGAGCGGCAGCTCACAAAGACCGAGTTGCTCCTGCTCATTACGCCGCGGGTGCTTGGCACCGCGCTCGACGCCGCAAGGATCACGGACGAGATGCGGCGGGCGACGCCCGAGCTCGACCATGCGATCCGCACCGCGCCCCGCCCGCCGACGACCGCGCCTCCACCGCCCACCGGCGGAGCCGAGCCCTCGGCGCCCGCGCCTCCACCGCCCACCGGCGCTCCCGAGCGACCGGCTCCCGAACCGCGGCCCCAGACGAATTAACGGGCCGTCCGCGTCGGGATCTCCCTGCGGCGCCTTCCGCCGACGCGACTCACCGGCCCGTGAACTTGGGCGGGCGCTTGTCGAAGAAGGCGGCGACGCCTTCGCGATGGTCGTCCGAGGCGATCGCGAGCCCCTGCGAGGAGGCCTCGGCCTCGAGCGCGCCGCCGAGGTCGGTCGCCACCGCGCGGTTGAGCATCTGCTTGTCGAGCCTGAGCGCGAGGGGCGGGCCTGCGGCGATCTTCGCGGCGAGCGCCCGCGTCGCCGTCTCGAGCTCGGCGCTCGGCACGACCCGGTTGACGAGGCCCAGGCGCGCCGCCTCGGCGGCGTCGACCACGTCGCCCGTGAAGACGAGCTCCTTGGCGCGCGCCAGACCGACCACGCGCGGCAGGAGCCACGTGCCCCCGCCGTCCACCGCGAGGCCGATCTTGCAGAAGAGCTCGCCGAACTTCGCGCGGTCGGAGGCGACGATGAGATCGCAGCAGAGCGCCAGGTTCGAGCCGGCACCGACGGCGTAGCCGTCCACCATCGCGATCGTCGGCAGCGGAAAGCTCACGAGCCGGAGCACGAGCCGGTTGAGCAGCTCCACCCGCCCGCGCCCCTCGGCCGCGGTGTGGCGGGTCCGCATGGTCTTCACGTCGCCGCCCGAGCAGAAGTGGCCACCCGCCCCCGTCAGGATCACCACGCGGGCGGTCGGGTCGGCCTCGATCTCGTCGAGCACGCCGAGCATCTCGCGACGCATGGCGAGATCGAGCGCGTTGCGCGCCTCGGGGCGGTTCAGCGTGATCGTCGCGATCCCGTCCGCGCGTTCGACGAGCAGGGTCTGGTATCCCACATTCCGCTCCTTCCGTTGGTCGACCGTTGAGCGCCGCCACTATAGCGGACGGCCGGCCGGCTGACAAATCAGCGTCGCGAGTTGTCGAAGCGCTGCATCTGCCCTCGGCCGTCGGGCCGGGGCACGTCCTTGAAGCGGCCGCCCGTGTAGCGGCCGATGACCCGCCGCCAGAACGCCTGCGCCTCGACGTTGCTCCCGAGCTCGGTGACCTCCCACCGGCCCGGGAACATGTCGAAGACGCGTCGGGCCACGCGCTCGCCCGCGCCCCGCCGCCGGTACCTGCGCAGGATCAAGAACTCGCTGATCTCGCGCGTCCCGTCCCCCGCGAAGTGCGCGCCGTCGCGGACCAGCGCGAAGCCCGCGAGCTTCCCGTCCACGCGGACCAGGAACGACCGCCGGTTGGGGTCGGTCCAGAAGCCTTCGATCCGCGCCTCGATCCCGTAGAGCCCGTCGTCGCCGATGTCCCAGCCGTCGATCGTGCCGAGGTCGTAGAGATAGAGCTGCATCAGGCGCCGGAGGACCGGTGTGTCCTCGCGGCGTGCTTCCCCGACCTCGACGTTCATGACGCCATGCTACGCTACCCTGCGATGCGACTGGCGCGCACGCTGATCGGCATGGTCCACCTCCAGGCGCTCCCCGGCAGCCCGCGCTGGGAGGGCTCGATGGCGCGCGTGATCGAGGCCGCCCTGGCCGACGCGCGCGCACTCGTCGAGGGCGGGATCGACGCGCTGCTCGTGGAGAACTTCGGCGACGCGCCGTTCACGGCCGGGCGCGTCGACGCGGCCACGGTCGCCGGTGTGACGGCGGTCGCCGCGGAGATCCGGCGGACCTTCGCCGAGACCCCGCTCGGCGTCAACGTGCTCAAGAACGACGCGCGCGCGGCGCTAGCCGTCGTCGCCGCCGTCGGCGGCCGGTTCATCCGCGTCAACGTCCACGCGGGCGCCGTCGTCGCCGACCAGGGGATCGTCGAGACCGACGCCTACCACACGCTCCGCGACCGGCGGCTGCTCGGCGCGGAGGCCCGCATCTTCGCGGACGTCGGGGGCAAGCACGCGGTTCCGCTCGTCCCCGTCGAGCTCGAGCAGACCGCGCGCGACCTCGCCCACCGCGGGCTCGCCGACGTGCTCGTCGTGTCGGGCCCCGCCACGGGCCGGGCGACGCCGCTCGCCGACGTCAAGCGCGTCCGGAGCGCCGTGCCGGAGGTGCCGGTCCTCGTCGGCAGCGGCGTCACCGCCGAGACGGTCGCCGAGCTCCTTTCGGTCGCGGACGGGGCGATCGTCGGCACCGCGGTCAAGCAGGGCGGCGACGTGCGGAATCCCGTCGATCGGGGGCGGGTGGAGCGGCTCGTTGCGGCGGCTCGTCGCCGCTAGCCTTCTCGTCGTCGCCGCCGCCGGCTGCCGCACGTATCCGCCGCTCGAGCCCGTGCGTCTCGCCGCGCTCGAGACCGACCTGGGCCAGCTCCTGCTCGTCGGCTTCGAGGGCACGGAGGCCGAGGGAAACCAAGCGGTCGAGCGACTCCTCTGTGAGACACGGGTCGGCGGCGTCGTCCTCTTCGCGCGGAACATCACGGGCGACGAGCAGGCGGGGCGCCTCACGCGCGCGCTGGCCGAGCGCGCCCGCGCGTGCACCGGGCGGCCGCTCCTGATCGCGGTGGACGCCGAGGGCGGCCAGGTCATGCGGCTCGGCGCCGGACTCACCGCGACGCTCTCCGCCGGGGAGCTCGGCGAGAGCAACGACTTCACGCTCACCGAGCTGGAGGCGCGCCGGATCGGCCGCATGCTCAAGAGCGCCGGGATCAACTGGAACCTGGCGCCCGTCGTGGACGTCGGATACAACCCGGCGAACCCGGTGATCGTCGGTGCCGCACGGAGTTTCGGCGCGAACCCGCTGCTCGTCACCGCACACGCGCGCGCCTTCATCCAGGGTCTGCACGCCGAGGGCGTGCTCACCGCGCTCAAGCACTTTCCGGGGCACGGCTCGAGCTACGGGGACTCCCACAAGGGGTTCGTCGACGTCACGACGACGGCCAACCCTGAGGCGGAGCTCGCCCCCTACCGCACCCTGATCACCGAGCGGCTGGCCGACGCCGTGATGACCGCGCACGTCTTCAACCGCGCGCTCGACTCCGAGTTCCCCGCCACGCTCTCGCGCGCGACCCTCACCGGGCTCCTCCGCGGCGAGCTCGGCTTCGACGGGCCGGTCGTGACCGACGATCTCCGGATGGGCGCGATCGAGCAGCGCTGGGGGCTCGAGACCGCGGCCGTCACGGCCCTCGCGGCGGGCGCTGACATCCTGCTCATCGCCAACGATCGCCTTCCCGACGGCGGCTCGGCCGCTCGGGCCGCCCTCGCGACGATTCAGCAGCGCCTCGTGAGCGGCCGGCTCGACCCCGAGCGCATCGAGGCGGCGCTCGCCCGGTTGCGGGCGCTCAAGGCGCGGCTCGGCGACGGTTGAGCCGCGCCTCGGCGGCGCCTCACGCGCCGAGCAGCGTCTCGACCTGGTCCCGCCGGGGCAGCGACGGCTGGGTGCCGCGAGGCCGGCGTTGAACGCGTCGCCCGCGGCGGTGGTGTCCACGACCGCCACCGGCAGCGCCGGTGCCCGCACCAGGCCGTCGGCCGCGCACGCCGGCGCGCCCTGAGCGCCGAGCGTCACGATCACCGTGCCGGCGCCGCGGCTCCGGAGCGCACGTGCCGCCGCGGCGGCGGATTCCGCGCCGCGCACGACGACGCCGGAGAGGCGCTCGGTCTCGGTCTCGTTCGGCGTCAGGTAGTCGGCGAGCGCCACAAGGTCGCGCGCCTCGTCGCGCATCGGCGCCGGAT
>QHSA01000271.1 GCA_003220315.1 Candidatus Rokuibacteriota bacterium | reverse complement strand
GCGAGTGTGTGGCGAAGGCGACGCCGCAGCTCGCGACGAGAACCAGCGCCATGACGGACACCGCGATCGATAGTTGCCTCATCGTGCTCTCCTTTGGTGTTGGCTGTCCCACGTTGACTTCCCTTCGCCCGCGTGCGGGACTGCGGGCCGCGTTCCCGGCCGCTGTCGGTGCTGCCTGTTGAGTTGAGAGAGTTGTTGAGCTGAGAGATCTGTGGAGCCGAGAGAGAAAAAGAGAGAGTGATCCGAACACGAGGAGCGCGGCGTCGGTGCCGCTCGTTGAAGTCGCGTGATGGTGTCGTGATGAGGCCATCTGTTCGTCCCTCGTGAAGCTCTATCTGGGACGATCAGGGCCAGTCTGTAAATTGTACCTTGGTACTAGAGGGCCTGGCTCCCAGGCGGGGTGGCCTCCGGAAATGGCGCGGATCGCCGGGTGAAGCCGTCAGTGGTTCGTGCAACCGTCAGACCAACGTACGGGCGTTGCTGGGAGCTAATCCCTATCGGTGGTTATCGAATGCGCCTCTCGCCGCCGGGGCGCGGGGTGGGTGACTTGGTGCCAGCGAAAGTGGCGAGGACTGCGCGCGACCTAGGGCAACGACAGCCCTGTCGTCGCGGCCAGGATCGCCTCGTCGAACGTGAGCTCCGCGCTCCCTGCCGAGAGCGCCGAAGTGGTCGCAGAGTCCGGCGACGAAATCGCCAGGTCGAGGGTCACGTCCCCACTCGCGGGTTTCACTCCGTTCTCCGCCCAGCTCACGAGCCGGGAGAGCGTCGTGGCCACCTCGGCCGGGGTGACATTGCAGTGGCCGTAGCGCTGGACAGACTGCTGCGCCAGCCACGTCGAGGTCCTGGCCGCGGCGACGATCTTCGCGTACGCGCGCTCATGGAAGAACGGCACATCCGGGTCGAGTGTCGTGTGCAGCGTCAAGAGTGGAATCGCGAGGGTGCCGCGGGTCTGGTAATAATCGCTGAGAAAGCGGAGGCCACCGGCCTGCGCAGCGAAGCGCCCGACGCCCGCGTTCACGAAGGGATCGACCACCCCGAGCCTCGTGTACCAGACGCCGACGTTGCCGAACGGCGATTGTCCGCCGGTTCGAGCCAGGAGGTCGTTCGTGCCTCGGATGTTGTAGCCGATCGGGCGCACGATCGAGAGGACGAGCTGACCCAGGGTCGTGTACGGCAGCTTGATCTGGTCCACCGACGCGAGCGCGACCGCCTTCTGCGGGTTCGCCAGGATGGCCGCGACGATGGCCTTGACCAGGGGGCTGTCCGCCGAATACTCCATCTCCGGAACATGGAGGACATCTCCCGGAATCACGCCCGGAAAGAAGTAATCGAAGAGCACCCGGACGTTGCCGATGTAATCCGTCTCCAGGCGGCCGCCCCCGAGCGGCCCGCATAGCGCGAGCGCGCCCTGGTAGGCCCCGGGAAAGGTCTCGGCCAGGAACACGGTGATCAGCCCGCCCAGCGACCGACCCATGACGTAGACGTGCGTCGGCGCTCCGAAGCGGCTGCTGAAGAGATCGCGCAGCTCGTGCGTCCGCGCGGCGCCGTCCTTCACCGCCCACCCGTTCTCGGCGTAGCTCGAGTAAGCCACCGCGTATCCCGCGCCCAGGAGCGTTTCCCTGAGCTGGACCACCCATGGCGCGACGTCGGCGGGCGCGGCGTCGGGCAGAGCAATCGGTGCGTCCGGATCCACGAACCCGTGCGCGTAGAGGATCAGCCGTCCGTTCCACGCCGGCGGGACAAACATCGCGTACTCCGTCCCCCGGACAGGGCGCGAATCGCCAGGTGAAGGCGGCTGGAGAGCCCGAGCTTCTGAAAGACGTTCGTCAGATGGGCCTTGACGGTCCTTTCCGTAATTGCGAGCCGGTCGGCGATTTCCTTGTTGCTGGCTCCCGCCGCGATCAGGGCCACGATCTGGGACTCGCGCGCGGTGAGACCGTGGAGTGCCGCGGGCGCCCGATGCGGCGCCAGGCTGAGGTCTTTCGACTCACTGAGCTGCTGAAGCATACCTGCCAGGAGTTTTTGCAACCCTCAGACCAAAGTACAGGGTGGCCCGGTGGCTAATCACTATCGGTAGTTGTCGAATCGCCTCGCGCCGAGGTGCCGTGAAGTGGGTGACTTGGTGCCAGCGGAGGTGGCAAGGAAGTGGTCTCGAGCAGCCGGGACCTTTCTCTCCTCGACGGGAGTTTCCGGATAAGGAGGCGCATATGAACTCGCCAACGCGGGCGGCCCTCGGAGTCCTCGTGTTGGCCGTCGGGCTGGCGGGATGCGGTGAGTACGCGCCGCCCGTGGCCAGCGCGCAGCAGGAGTGCGAGCGGCGCGGGGGCGTCTGGCGGTCGGCGGCGGAGACCTGCGAGCGTGCCTCCGGCGGCGGAGGGTACTGACCGGCCGCTGCGCTCAGGCGCCGGTCGAGCCGAAGCCCCCGGCGCCGCGCTCGCTCGCGGGGAGCTCGTCCGCCTCGACCGGCTCGGCGCGCTCAACGCGCTGGAGGACGAGCTGGGCGACGCGCTCGCCGCGCCGGAGCGTCACCGTCGCCTCGGCGTCGTGGTTGACGAGCAGCACTTTCAGCTCACCGCGGTAGCCCGCATCGATCAGTCCGGGCGCGTTGAGGATCGTCACGCCCCGCTTCAAGGCGAGCCCCGAGCGGGGCAGCACGAACCCGGCGTGCCCCGGGGGAATGGCGACGGCGAGCCCGGTCCCGACGAGCGCCCGGCCACCCGGCGGCAGCGTGACGTCGTGCGCGGCGCAGAGGTCGAGCCCGGCGTCGCCGTGGCGCGCGTAGGTCGGCAGGGGAACGGACGGATCGAGCCGCTTCACACCGACCCGGATCACGGAACGAGGACGACCTTGCCGTAGGTCTCGCGCGAGGCGATGGCGGCGAGCGCGCGGGCCGCCTCCCGCAGCGGAAACGTCCTCGAGACGACGGGCTTGAGCTGGCCGGCCTCGGCGAGCTTGAGGAGCTCGACCATCCACCGGCGGACCATCACGGGATCACGCTCGCGGTAGAGCCCCCAGTGCACGCCGACGATGCCGATGTTCTTGAGGAGCACGCGGTTGGTGGCGACCTCGGCGATGCGGCCCCCCGTGAACCCGATGACGAGCAGGCGCCCCTCGAAGGCGATGCACCGCGTGGAGCCGTCGAAGACGTCGCCGCCGACGGGGTCGTAGATCACATCCGCGCCGCGCCCGTCGGTCTCCTTCTTCACGCGCTCGACCCAGTCCTCCGTCCGGTAGTTGATCAGCACGTCGGCGCCCGAGGCGCGCACGATCTCGAGCTTCTCGCGCGACCCCGCGGTGGCGACGACGCGCGCGCCGAGCGCCTTGCCGAGCTGCACGGCGGCGAGCCCGACGCCGCCCGCGGCGCCGTGGACGAGCAGCGTCTCGCCCCGGCGGAGCGCGGCGCGGCGGACGAGGCCGCACCACGCGGTCTGGTAGGCGAGGCCGAACGCCGCGCCCTCCTCGAAGGTCATGAAGCTGGGCAGGGCGTAGGCGTGGTGCTGGTCCACGACGACCTGCTCGGCGTACGCGCCCCAGTTCATCAGCGCGAAGACGCGCTCGCCGATACCGACCTGCGTGACGCCGGCGCCCACGTCGCGGACGACGCCCGCCACCTCGGCGCCCGGGGTGAAGGGCAGCGGCGGCTTCGTCTGGTACTTGCCCTGGATGAGCAGAATGTCCGGGAAGTTGCAGCCGATCGCCTTGACGTCGATCAGCACCTGGCCGGGCCGCGGCGCCGGCGGAAAGACCTCCGTGTACTCGAGCAGCGCCGGCTCGCCCCACATCCGCGCGACAACCGCCTTCATTCCCCGTCTCCTCGTGCCGGTCGGCTCGATCCTAGCACGGCCGGGGTAAGATGGCCGGCGTGACCGACTCCGCGACGCCCCTCGACGGCGTCACCGTGCTGGACCTCGCGACGTTTCTCGCCGCGCCGGTCTGCGCGACGTTCCTCGGCGAGTTCGGCGCCGACGTCGTCAAGGTCGAGCAGCCCGGCGTCGGCGACGACCTCCGCCGCCTCGGCCCGTCCGCCGGTGGATCCGGCAGCTCGTACTGGTGGTTCGTCGAGGCGCGCAACAAGCGGTCCATCACGTGTAACCTGCGCGATCCCGAGGGGCAGGCGCTGATCCGCCGGCTCGTCGCGTCGACCGCCGTCGTGACGGAGAACTTCCGCCCGGGCACGCTCGAGCGCTGGAACCTCGGCTGGAGCGAGCTCTCCCGCGCGCGACCTTCGCTCGTCATGGTGAGGATCTCGGCGTTCGGCCAGACGGGCCCCCATCGCGAGCGCCCGGGGTTCGGGCGGATCGCTGCCGCCGTCGGCGGCCTCTCGTACGTCTCGGGCTATCCCGATCGGCCGCCCGTCACGCCGGGGACGCCCACCGTCCCCGACTACCTCGCGGGCGCCTTCGGCGCGCTCGGCGCGCTGGTGGCGCTCCGACACGCGGAGCGGACCGGCCAGGGGCAGGTGGTGGACCTCGGGCTCTACGAGCCGGTCCTCCGCATCCTCGACGACGTGATCGCCGTGCACGGCGCGACCGGACGCGTGCGCGAGCGCCTCGGCTCCGGCACCGAGAGCGCGGTGCCCCACAACCACTACCGGTGCCGCGACGGGCGATGGATCGCGATCGCCTGCACCAACGACCGCATGTTCGAGCGGCTCCTCCAGGCGTTCGGCCGGCCGGAGCTCAAGGGCGACGCGCGCATGGCCTCGGTGCGCGCGCGTCTCGAGCACCGCGAGCTGGTCGACGGGCTCGTGGCCGCCTGGGTGGCGGAGCGCGACGCCGCGGAGGCGCTCCGGGTCCTCGAGGCCGCCGACGTCCCGTCTTCGCTCGTCGCGAGCGTGCGTGACCTCTTCGAGGACCCGCAGGT
>QHSA01000270.1 GCA_003220315.1 Candidatus Rokuibacteriota bacterium | reverse complement strand
TTCTACCGGGAGCCCGACACGCTGATCGGCGTCGGCGACGAGCGCGGCAGGCCGCCGTTCCTCACGGGCGCGGAGCTCCTGCGCGCCTACCACCTGGCCCCCGGCACGGCCGAGGCGTACGCGTACACCTACCTGGACTTCCCGGCGCTCGCCGCGCGCTACGGCCGGATGGGCGGCTACGCCCACCTGGCGACGCTCGTCAAGCGCGTCCGCGCCGCGCGGCCCGGCCGCACGCTCCTCCTCGACGGCGGCGACACGCTGCAGGGCTCGGCGCCCGCCCTCTGGAGCCGCGGGGAAGACATGGTGCGCGTCTCCAACCAGCTCGGCGTGGACGTCCTGACGGCGCACTGGGAGTTTGTGTACGGCATCGACCGCGTCCGGGACCTCGTCGGCGACCGCGAGCGACGGGGGCTCTTCGCGGGCGACTTCGTCGCCCACAACGTCAGGGACGGCTGGGGCGACCGGGTGTTCCGGCCCTCCACCATCCGCGAGGTGGGCGGCGTGAGCGTGGGAGTCATCGGCCAAGCGTTCCCGTACACGCCGGTCGCGCATCCGCGGCGGTTCGTCCCCGATCTCACCTTCGGGATCCGGGAGGACGGCGTGCAGGCGCTCGTGAACGAGCTGCGCGACGACCGAAAGGCCGACCTGGTCGTGCTTCTCTCCCACAACGGGGTCAGCGTGGATCGGAAGCTCGCCGCGCGCGTCCGCGGCCTCGACGTGATCCTGGGCGGCCACACGCACGACGCGCTGCCCCAGCCGATCGTCGTCGGCCGGACGCTCGTCGTGAACTCGGGCTCTCACGGGAAGTTCCTGAGCCGCCTCGACCTCGACGTCCGGCGCGGGCGGATCGCCGCCCATCGTTATCGGCTCATCCCCGTCCTCGCGCGGCACGTCCCCGAGGACGCGGAGATGGCGCAACTCCTGCGCGAGCTCGGTAGCCCGTGGGAGGCGAAGCTCGGCGAGCGCCTGGCCGTGTCGGAGTCGCTCCTCTACCGACGCGGCAACTTCAACGGCACCTTCGACGAGCTGATCCTGGACGCGCTCCTCAAGCGCTTCGACGCCCAGGTCGCCTTTTCACCGGGATTCCGCTGGGGGGTCACGATCTTGCCGGGGCAGGAGATCACGCTCGCGGACGTCTACGCCCACACGGCGCTCACGTACGCGAACACCTGGGTGCGAGAGCTGACGGGGCGCGAGATCCACGCGACCATGGAGGACGTCGCGGACAACCTCTTCCACCCCGATCCCTACTATCGCCAGGGTGGGGACATGGTCCGTCTCGGGGGGCTCACGTACGCGATCGACCCCGCCCAGGCGCTCGGGCGGCGGATCAGCGACATCCGTGTCGGCGCCCAGCCGCTCGAGCCCGCGCGGCGTTACAAGACGGCGGGCTGGGCGAGCGTCGCGACGGAGGCCGACGGGCCGCCGGCGTGGGACGTCGTCGCCGACCACCTCCGCCGCCTCGGGCGCATCAGGCTCGACCCGCGCCCGCGCGTGCGCGTCGTCTGACGTTCACCCGTCCTCCGGTCTGCGCGAGCGCCGACCGCAGCACGCCCAAGAGTGCTCGCGCCTCGCCGGAGAGCGGCCGCGCGCGCGGGTGGATCACGTCGAGACTCCGGCTGATGGGCTCGGCGTCTACGATCTCGATCGCGGCGAGGGTGCGCCGGCGGAGCTCCCGCCCGACGGCGAGGTGGGGGAGGAACGCGAAGCCCACGCCGCGCTCGACCATCCTCTTCGCGGTCTCGATCGTCTCGACCTCCAGCGCCACGTTGGGGACGAGCCCGGCCCGGCGGAAGAGGCCATGCGTGAGCGTCCAGTCGCTCGAGCCCCGGTCGAAGAAGACGAGCGGTCGATCCGCCACCTCCTCGAGGCGCGCGCGCCGCTCTCGTCCCGGCCAGGCGGCCGGGCGTGCCACCAGGATGAGCGGGTCGTCCCGGAGGGAGACCGTCTCGACTTCGGGGTGGTGGAGGGAGCGCGCGAGCCCGATCTCCGCTTCGGCGCGCAGCACCATCTCGAGGACCTCCTTGGAGTGGCCCGACCGGACGGTGATGAGCACCTTGGGGTACGCGGCCTGGAAACGCTTGAGCACGTCGGGGAGGAGGTACGTGCAGATCGAGAGCACCGCGGCGATCTGGAGCGCGCCGCCCGACGCCGGTCGGAGGTCGTGGACCGCCTGGCGGGCCAGCGCGACGGCGCGGAGGAGCTGCTCGGCATGGGGCCGGAGGGCGCGGCCCGCGGCGGAGAGGGCGAGGCCGTGCTTGCCGCGCTCGAAGAGCCGCACGTTCAGGGAATCCTCGAGCGCCCGGATCCGCGCGCTCACCGCCGGCTGGGTGATGCGGAGGGCGTCCGCCGCGCGGCGGAAGCCGCCGAAGGTGCCGACCGCGAGGAACGCCTCGACCTGCGGGATTTCCATAAATTCTGGTGATCAATATATTTTATCGTGCCTATAAAAACAATAACGTTGCTTTGTTTCGCGCGCGGCCCGAGAGTGAGACCACGCGACGCGGTCGCCCCGGACACGGAAGACGGGGGCGACGGGGGAGGAGACGCGATGAACGCCACGTGCGAGTGCGGGATGACGCTGGAGGCGCCGGCGCGGCGGACGGGCTGTCAGGAGTGCGGCACCGTGGGCTGCCGGAGTTGCTCGATCGAGGTGGACACCATCACCTACTGCCGCTGGTGCGCGACCTCTGTCGCGCCGCGTCGCGCCGCCTGAGGAGGAGACCGATCGTGGAGAACACGGGACGCGTGTTCCGACAGCTCTTGCAGGCCGAGCCGTACCTCTTCACCGGCGGCGTCTACGACCCGCTCGGCGCCCAGCTCGCCGAGCGCGTCGGCATGAAGAGCGTCTATCTGAGCGGCTACTCGATGGCCCTGGCCCAAGGCTGGCCCGACATGGGCTTCCTCACCCAGACCGAGGTCACGCGGATCGCCTCCATGGTCGCGAGCGCCGTCTCGATCCCGATCATCGCCGACGCGGACGACGGCTACGGCAATGCCCTCTCCACGATCCGGACGGTGCAGGAGTACGTCAAGACGGGCGTCGCCGGCATCCACCTCGAGGACCAGCGGTTCCCGAAGCGCTGCGGCCACATCGCCGGCAAGACCGTCGTGGGCCTGGACGAGGCGCTCGGCAAGTATCGCGCCGCCGTGGACACGCGGGACCGTCTCGACCCGGACTTCGTCATCATCGCGCGGACCGACGCGTACGGGGCCGTGGGCGGGAGCCTGGAGGAGGCGATCCGGCGGGGTCGGGCCTACGCCGACGCCGGCGTGGACCTGGTCTGGTGCGAGCTGTCGAACGCCTCGCGCGAGCCGGCGATCGCCTTCGCCCGGGCGATGCGGGAGACGCACCCGGATCTGCCGCTCGCGTTCAACTACTCCTCGTCGTTCCGCTGGCACGCGGACCGGAACCCGTTCACGTTCAAGGAGCTCGGCGACCTCGGCTATAAGTTCATCTTCATCACGCTCTTCGCCGCCCACGCGGCGACGTACGCGATGTGGAACGCGATGGAGGAGCTGGTGCGCGACCAGGAACAGGCGCAGTGGCGGCTCGAGAAGACGAAGGTCGGCCATCCGACGGAGAGCCACCACGTGATGGCCCGCGTCGCGCACTTCCAGGAGCTCGAGAAGCGGTACATCCCGGGTACCGAGGAACGCATCAAGTCGTCGCACGGCTTCGACGACGCGCGGATGCACTGAGCAATCGAAGGGGGCACCCCGGCAAAGCCGGCGCTCGAACAGCGCTAAGCGGGGGGGACCTCCTGCACGCGGATGGAGATCGTGCAGGCCTCGGCGCCACGGTGCATACAGGTGGTCTCCGTGATCGTGACGGGCTCACCGTAGTGACGCGCGACGCCTCGGATGATCCCGCGCGCGAGCGCGCACAGGCGGCGAGGCGACGTGTAGGTGATGACGACCTCCTCGGCCGTGGGACGCGCACAGCGAAGCAACGGGGGCCGCGCGCCGGCGTTCCGGAGACGGACCACCTGATGAATCGTCTGCTCGACGTGGAGGAGCAGGTCGAGCGTCCGCCATTCGGGCTTGACGAGGCCGGGATACATCGCGATCAGGTCTGCCGCACTGAACTCGCCGAAGTCTTCCAGAATCGCCTCAACGGCGGCGCCGGTCTTCCGGGCGGCCGCGGCGAGGATCGCAGCCAGCTCGTCGTCCGGGTACTGCCCCACTCGGACGTACCCGAGTGACGTGGCGACGCCGGCCTGCTCGAGCAGCCGCAGCCACCCCTCGGGCCCGTGCCTGGCCTGGATGAACTTCCGCAACTCG
>QHSA01000196.1 GCA_003220315.1 Candidatus Rokuibacteriota bacterium | reverse complement strand
CGGCCGTGCCGCGCGCGCTCGATCACACCGCCGTCGACTGGATCAACGACGCCGCCAAGCCGCTGCTGCTCGCGTTGCTCACACGGCGGGCTGCCGACCTGGCGGTCTCGATCGCCGAGGCGGTCGACCGCAAGGCCAAGGCGCTGCCGGACGAGTTCGTCGTCCGAAACGCGGCGGCGGGCAGCCCGGTCAACCTGCTGCGCGCCCAGCATCGCCGGGAGCACCTCGACGAGATCGACCAGGCGCTCCGGCGCTCACCCTAACGACGACGCCCAAGGCGATCTCCACGAGGCGTCCGAAGCGCGCGCGGCGCTACGGAGACGGCTTCGCGACGCAGACCGCAATCACAACCACGTCACTCGAGCCCACCTGCGGGTTGAAGACACCGCCTCGCCAGCCTGCCCGCCCGCCCGCCGTTTCGGGACCGTTATCGGTGACGTTCATCGCCCCTGCGGTCAAGACGCCGCCGCTGATGGGAAGCTTCCCCGCCGGGCATGGAGCGAAGACGCTCTTATGGGAAAACGGGAGCACGGAGTCCTTCACGGACTGAAGCGTCAGCCCCGACAGGCCGCTCGGTCCTCGTGGACCGGGCGGCCCCTGCTGGCCGGCAGAACCTGGAGGACCCGCTCGCCCCTGGGGACCCGGGGGGCCGGGTGGACCCGGAAACCCCTCGGGCCCTGGAGGGCCGACGGCGCCGAGCGTCACCTGGAAGGGCAGCGAATGGACCTGCACCGAGACCGGCACCGGCTCGGGACGAATGACGACCAGCCAGTACGATCCGCGAGCGATCCCCGGCGGTAGCGTCACCACGATGTCGGTGTCGCTGAACGTCGTGACGCCCAGTGAGACATCCGCCAGGTTGACGGTCGGCAGTAGGGTGCCGAAGTCCGTGCCGGTGATGTGAAGGGATCGCAACGCATGGTCCGCCACCGCGTGCGTGATGAGAGGCGGCGGCCGTACGAGCTGAGCTGACACGCGAGCGTGCGCGGCGAACAGCGTGAGCATGGCAACGGCCACGAAGAGCGCAGGGTAGGTCATACCACGCCCTCCTTCCCCGACGAACGGCGTGCGCGTCCCTAACCGCCGAACGTTCGCGCCGTCTCCTGGATCTTCGTCCACGCGGCCTCGACGTGGCGTCGTCGGGTCGCGGTCTGGCCGATCGCGAGGCGGATCGCGTAGGCGTCGTGCACGCGGTTCGGCGTCAGATAGAGCGCGCCGCTGTCGTTCAGCGCCTCGAGCAGCCGCTCGTTCAGCCGATCGAGCGCCGCGGCGTCGTCGAGGCCGTGCGGATGGTAGCGGAAGTTCACCAGCGCGAGGCTCCGCGGCGCCATCAGCTCGAAGTCGGGCGCCGCCGCGATCCACTCCGCGGCCTCCCGCGCCAGCTCGATGTGCGCGGCGACCATCCGCCGAAGCTCCGCCACGCCGTAGGAGCGGATGACGAACCAGAGCTTGAGCGCGCGGAAGCGGCGCCCGAGCTGGACACTCCAGTCGCGGTAGTCGATCACGTGGCCGCGCTCGCGCGTCTTGAGGAACGCGGGCAGGATCTCGAGCGTGCGCACGAGGGCGTCCGGGTCGCGCACGTAGTGGGCCGAGCAGTCGAAGTTGGTGAAGAGCCACTTGTGGGGGTTGAACACGAAGCTGTCCACGTGCTCGACGCCGTCGAGCAGCCCGCGGTGCTCGGAGAGGATCAGGGCGCTCCCCGCCCAGGCGGCGTCCACGTGGAGCCACACGCCGTGGCGCCGGCACGCCTCGCCGATCGGGCGTAGCGGGTCCATCGCGCCGACCCCCGTCGTCCCCAGGGAGGCTACGACGCACATCGGCGTGGCCCCCGCCGCCCGATCCTCGCGGATCGCGGCGTCGAGCGCGTCGGGTCGCATCGCGAACCGGTCGTCCACCGCGATCTTGCGGACGTTCCTCTTGCCGAGCCCGGCGATCTTGGCGCCCTTCTCCGTCGCCGAATGCGTCTCCGTCGAGCAGTAGACGCGCAGCGGCCCGACGGCGGCGACGCCCTCGTCGTTCGCGCGCCAGCCGGTCGCGCGCTCGCGCGCGGTGAGGAGCGCGCAGAGGATCGCGCTCGACGCAGAGTCCTGGATGACGCCCGTGAACCCGTCGGGCAGGCCCACCATCTGGCGGAGCCAGTCGAGCACCCGCGTCTCCAGCTCGGTCGCGGCCGGCGAGGTCTGCCAGAGCATGCACTGGGCGCCGAGCGTCGCGGTGAGCATCTCGGCGAGAACCGAGGGGGGGCTCGAGTTCGCCGGGAAGTAGGCGAAGAAGCTCGGATGCTGCCAGTGGGTGATCCCCGGCAGCACCACCGACGTGAAGTCGGCGAAGATCTTCTCCATCGGCTCGCCGCGCTCGGGCGGCGCGAGCCCGAGCCTCGCGGCGACCTCGCCGGGCTTGACCTGGGCACGCACGGGATAGCGCTCGATCCCGGCCAGGTAGTCGGTCATCCAGTCGACGAAGGCGTGGGCGTGCCGGCGAAAGTCCTCGGTGTCCATGACCGACAGCTTAGCAGGCTTGGCCCGGGCGCCGCGTGAGCGCGCGGAGCCGCGCCGCCGCCTCGACGAGCCCGCCCGGCAGGAGCAGGACGATCGCGACGAACAGCGCGCCGAAGATCAGCAGGTGGAAGTCGACCCATCGGATCGCGAGGAACTCCTTGAGGAAGACGTAGAAGACCGCGCCCAGCAGGGGGCCATGGACCGTCCCGACGCCGCCGATGAACGTGATGAGGAGGGAGTCGAAGGTCCAGGTCGGGCTGAAGGGGTGCGCCGGATAGTAGCTGATATGGTAGTAGGCGAAGAGTCCGCCGGCGAGCCCGGCGAGCGCCGTCGAGAGCGAGAGCGCCAGGAGCTTGAGCCGGAGCGCGCCGACGCCGCTCGCCTCGGCCGCCTCCTCGTCCTCGCGGATCGCGCGCATGCCGAGCCCGAGACGCGAGCCGCCGAGCGCCGCAACGACGACGACGGAGACGGCGGCGAGCGCGAGCGCGAGGTAGTAGCGGTGGGCCAGGCGATAACCCGCGATCGTCGCCGCGGGCAGCGTCGAGATCTCCGCGCGCACGTTGCCCACCGTGATGCGGAGAATCTCGCCGAGCGCGAGGGTGCCGATGGCAAAGTAGGCGCCGCGGAGCCGGAAGGCCGCCGCGCCGACGAGGAGCGCGAACACGACGGCGACGGCGGCGCCGGCGACCATGGCGGCGAGCACCGGCGCCCCGGCGACCCAGAGCGCGCGGGTCGTCAAGGCGCCGAGTCCGAAGAACGCCGCGTGCCCCAGATTCACCTGCCCCGCGTAGCCCGCGACGATGTTCCAACTCTCCGCGAGTGTGACCGAGAGGAGGACGAGGAAGAGGAAGTTCAGCACGTCGTCGCGCCGGACGACGAGCGGGACCGCGGCCAGCGCGATGGCGGCCGCGAGCCCGACCGCGCGGGAGCGCCGCCCGCTCACCGGACGAACAGCCCGCGCGGGCGGGCCACGAGGACGACGAAGAAGACGACGAGACCCACGACCTCGCGATAGGGGCCACCGAACGCGGCAGCGCTCACCGCCTCGGCCAGGCCGAGCACGAGGCCCCCGACGAAGGTGCCGAGCATCGAGCCGAGTCCCGCGAGGACGACGACGACGAGCGCCTTCAGCGTCCACTCGAGGCCGATCGACGGGCTGATCGAGTAGCCGACGCTGACGAGCGTGCCGGCCGCGCCCGCGAGGGCCGTGCCGAGGGCGAACGCGAGCAGGTAGGCGCGCCGCACGTCGATCCCGGTCAGCAGGGCCGCCTCCCAGTCCTCCGCCGTCGCGCGGATCGCGCGCCCCCAGCGCCACCGCGCGAGCGCCAGGTGGAGCCCGCCGATCAGGAGAAGGGCGAGCGCGAGGCTCGCCAGGCGCACGACCGGCACCGCCAGCCCGCCGACGGAGAGGACGGCACCGGCATAGCCCGTGGTGATCGAGCGCTCGTCCGCCGTGAAGAGACGCACGGCCGCCGCCTCGAGCGCCAGCGCCAGCCCGAAGCCGACGAGGAGGGAGTTCTTGACACGCGTCTCCTCGGGCGCGCGCACGACCCACCCGAAGAGCGCCCAGTAGAGGATGACGCCGGCGACGAGCGCGGCGGGGAT
This sequence comes from Candidatus Rokuibacteriota bacterium, assembly GCA_003220315.1. Lineage (GTDB taxonomy): Bacteria > Methylomirabilota > Methylomirabilia > Rokubacteriales > CSP1-6 > 20CM-2-70-11. Next base: position 6,058 of record QHSA01000196.1, on the reverse strand, counting down.
GACGACCGCGAGCGACGCGAAGGGGTCGAGTCCCCGGAGCGCGAAGAGCCAGAAGGCGCCGTAGCCGCCGAGCATGATCAGCTGGCCGTGGGCGACGTTGAGCACCTTGAGGACGCCGAAGACCAGGGAGAGGCCGGCGGCGGCGAGCCCGTAGAGCCCGCCGAGGAGGAGCCCGAGGACGAGCTGTTGCAGAAAGGGCGTCATCGCGCGAGGGGACCGAGGTAGGCGCGGCGCACGCGGGGATCCTCGAGGAGGACGGCGGCGCTCCCCTCGCCCGCCACGCGGCCGGCCTCGAGGAGGTACGCCCGGTGCGAGAGGGTCAGCGCCGCCTGGACATTTTGCTCCACGAGGAGGATCGACACGCCGCTCCGATTGATCTCGCGCAGGACGTCGAAGATGGACTCGACGAGGCGCGGCGCGAGGCCGAGCGACGGCTCGTCGAGGATCAGGAGCGTCGGACCCGCCATGAGCGCGCGCCCGATCGCCACCATCTGCTGCTGACCGCCCGAGAGGGCGCGGGCGAGCTGCCGCCGGCGTTCTCTCAGAACGGGGAAGATCGTGTAGACGTGCTCGAGCCGCGCCGTCCGTCGGGCCCGCGCGCGCGGCGCGAAGGCGCCGAGCTCGAGGTTCTCCTCGACGGTCATCGCGCCGAAGAGCCTCCGCCCCTCGGGCACCACGGCAATGCCACGCTCCACGATCGCGTGAGCCGGCACGCCGTCGAGCGGCGCGCCCTCCCAGCGGATCGCGCCGGCGCGCGGGCGGAGGAGCCCGGTGATGCACCGGATGAGCGTGGTCTTCCCCGCCCCATTGGGGCCGAGGAGCGCGACGATCTCCCCCGGGCGGGCGGTCAGCGTGACACCGGAGAGGGCGAGGAAGGGCCCGTAGGCGGCCTCCACCGCCCGAACCTCAAGCACGCCGCGCGCTCCCCCCCGCACCGCCCAGATAGACCTCGATCACCGTGGGGTCGGCGGCGATGGCGTCGGGCGGGCCCTCGGCGATCTTCTCGCCGGCGCTCAGCACGATGATCCGCCGCGACAGGTCCATCAACGCCCACACGATGTGCTCGACCATGAGCAGCGTGACGCCCTCGCCCTGGAGCCGCCGGATCAGCGCCATGGCGCTCTCGGTCTCCGCCGGGTTGAGCCCGGCCATGAACTCGTCGAGCAGGAGGAGCCGCGGGGAGGTGGCGAGCGCGCGCGCGAGCTCCAGGCGCTTCTTGTCGATCAGCGTGAGCTGCGCCGGGAGACGGTGCGCCTTGCCCTCGAGGCCCACGAGCGTGAGCAGACGCTCGGCCTCCGCCGCGGCCGCGCGCGCCTCGCCGCGGGCGCGCCCGTAGAGACGCCCGACGCGCACGTTGTCGAGGGCCGAGAGCCCGGCGAACGGCCGCACGAGCTGGAACGTCCGCGCGATGCCCTCGGCGCACACACGGTGGGGCGCCCAGCCGGCGATATCACGGTCGCGGAGGCGGATCGAGCCGCCGTCCGGCACCAGGGCCCCGGTGATCAGGTTGAAGAGCGTCGTCTTGCCGGACCCGTTGGGACCCATGACCCCGATCAGCTCGCCGTCCGCGACGGCGAAGCTGACCTCGCTGACCGCGCGCACCCCGCCGAACGCCTTCGAGACCCGCTCCACCTGCAGGAGGGTCAGCGCGCGTCCCCTCGGTCCGTCACCGCTTGCCGAACGGTGGCGCCGGATAGACGAGCGGCGCGGTGGCGGCGTCCCTGGGCCAGACCAGCTCCTGCTTGCCGTTGATCCACTGGACGAACACGGGGTGGACGATGCCGGTGCCGTCCGCGCGGAACTTCACGGGACCGATGACCGTCGTCGTGTCGGTCGCCGCGATGGCGTCGCGGATTCGGTCGCGGTCGAGCGAGCCCGCCTTGCCGATCGCCGCGGCGAGGATCTGCACACACGCGTAGGCGGGCCCGGCGATCGGATCGGCGGGGCGTCCGACCTTCTTCTCGTGCGCCTCGTTCAGCTCCTTGACGCCCGGCGCCTTGAAGGCGTGATGCCACCCCGGGCCCAGCACGACGTAGTCGCCGTCCCTGCCGAGGTTCTTCGACCAGACCGGCGGGTCGGGGGCGCGGATGAGGAGCAGCATCTTCGGGCTCAGGCCGAGCTCCTTCATCTGCTTGACCATCGTCATCCCGTCCGGAGGCGTCGGGAGCCCGAGCACGAGGTCCGCGTTCGCGCTCTTGGCCTTGAGGATCAGATCGGAGAAGTCCTTGGCCCCCGGCGCGTACTCACCGTTGACCGCGACCTGGTAGCCGGCGGCCTTGCCGGCGTCGGTCCACGCGGTCGCCATCTCGCGCCCCCAGTCGGTCTTCTCCTGGAAGATCGCCGCCGTCCTGGGGCGCTCGGTGGCCGGGATCGCCCCGAGCAGGTCGGCGGTGGCCTGGCGGATGTCGGGCGACTTCCAGAAGGGCGAGAAGAGGTAGCGGAACCCCTGCGTGTGGATCTTGTGGAGCGCGAAGGCGACGCCCAGGTACGGTGTTCGGTTCTTCTCGGCGACCGACGCAGCCGCCGCATGCAGGTCGGAGCCGAACCCGCCGAGGTAGGCGACGACGCCCTGCGCGGCCAGCGTCTCGAGGCGGCTCACCGTCTTGGTCGCGTCCGACTCGTCGTCGAGCAGCACGAGCTCGAGGGGCAGCTTCTTCCCGCCCACGTCGACGCCGCCGGCGGCGTTCACGTGCTCGACGCCGATCTCGTAGCCGGCCCGGACCTGGGCGCCGCCGCCGCCGTAGCGCCCGGTGAGCGGGACGACGGCGCCGACCTTGATGGTCTGCGCAGCCGCGAGCGCGGGCCAGGCGACGAGCAGAGCGAGGAGCGCCACGCTGAGAGCGTTCATTGACGCCTCCTTGGTCGTGTCAGCGCTTCTTCGGCGGGTGGGCACGCACGGCCTCTTCGTTGACCGCGGTACCCCAGCCCGGGCCCGTCGGCAGGAGGAGATGGCCGTCCTTGACCTCGGGCTTCACCGTCACGAGGTCGTCGTACCAGGGCACCGTGTCGACGTCGATCTCCATGATGCGGAGGTTCGGCACGACGGCGCAGAAGTGGGCGTTCATCACCGTCGCCAGGTGGCCGTAGAAGTTGTGCGGCGCCACATTCACCTCGTACGCGTCGGCCATGGCGGCGATCTTCACCGACTCGGCCACGCCGTTCCACGGCGTGTCGACGATCGCCACGTCCACCGCCTGGTCCTCGAAGTAGGGCCGGTAGTCGCGCCGACCGAAGAGGCACTCGCACGAGGCGACCGGGATTCGGGCGGACCGGCGAATGTACGCGAGCGCCTTCGGGTCGCGCGTGTCGATCTCGACCCAGAGGATGTCGAAGGGCTCGATCGCGCGGGCGACCTTCAGGAACCCTTCCGTCTTGAAGTTGAAGTTGAGGTCCACGAGGATGTCGACGTCGGGACCGACACCCTCGCGGAACGCCGCGAGCTGGTCGCGGAGCGCCTTGACGACGGAGCGCTCGGCGTTCAGCTCGGGGAATCCCGGACCGCGACGCGCGAAGCCCGGCGAGTGGAGGTAGGGGTCGCGGCCCAGGATGAAGACGTTGGTCTTGAGCGCCGTGAAGCCGCGCTCGACCACCTCCCGGCCCGCCTTCACCACGTCGTCGAGCGTGCGGAGCGGCGGGATCTGCATCTCCTTGGACCACTGGAGGCGATAGGTCCCGCAGTGTGACCAGTAGAGGCGGATCCGGTCGCGCACGGGCCCGCCGAGGAGCTCGTAGACCGGGACCCCGAGCGCCTTGGCCTTGAGGTCGAGCAGCGCGTTCTCGATCGCGCCGATCGCCTGTTGCGCGATGCCGCCCGCCGCCTGGCGACGGACGGCGTAGAGGAGCGTGACCAGCGCCTCGTAGGCGCGCGGGTCGCGTCCGACGAGCTCCGGCGCGAGCCCGTCGATGACCGCGGACACGCCCGCGCCCCCGAAGGACTCGTTGTACTCGCTCCAGCCGACGAGCCCGTCGTCGGTCGTGATCTTGAGGAAGTCGAAGTTGCGCTGACCGGCGTCCGCGTGCAGGGACTCGAGCCGGGCGATTTTCATGGCGGCCACTATAGCGCAGGGGCCGCGTCGGGGACAGGGACCTCGTGCGCCGGGAACAGGAGTCTCGCGTGGGGACCAAAGGGCTCGGGGGCGGGACCGGTGCGCCGCCCCCGAGCCGGTCTGGTGTTGTGCGCAGCCTCACGCTGCGCGTCCCGGCATACGCCGGGAACTCAGTGTTGCAGAGCCACTGCCAAGCGCGCCACCGGCACTACATCACCCGTGGCGCGCCTGTCGAGCCGGGTGGAGTTTCCATGATCAACCTCCACGTCGGTTGACGCCACGACCAGGAGGAGGCGCCTTCCCCTCCCGTCATGTCTGGAATACCTCGCGGCCGGCCAGGAGTCAAGCGGTCGAGGTGGGCCGGATGGAGGTATGATGGCCCGGCGAGTCGTCCCGAAAGAGGAGCACCATGACAGCCATCACCCAGTCCGTCGACCTGGGCCGCCGGGGCCGCATCGCCGTGCTCACCGTCAACAATCCCCCCGTCAACGCGCTGAGCCAGCACGTGCGTCAGGGTCTCTACGATGGCGTCACACGGGCGACCGCCGACGCGGCGGTCGGCGCCGTCGTCGTCACCTGCGCCGGGCGGACGTTCATCGCCGGCGCCGACATCACGGAGTTCGGCAAGCCGCCGAAAGAGCCCGGCCTCCACGAAGTCCTGGCGCTGATCGAGCAGAGCCCGAAGCCGGTCGTCGCCGCCGTCCACGGCACTGCGCTCGGCGGCGGCCTCGAGGTCGCGCTCGCCTGCCATTACAGAATCGGCGTGAAGACGGCGCGCTTCGGGCTTCCAGAGGTCAAGTTGGGTCTCCTTCCCGGTGCGGGTGGCACCCAGCGTCTCCCGCGCGTGGTCGGTGTCGAGACGGCGCTCCAGATGATCGTGAGCGGCGAGCCGATCGGGGCGGACGCGGCCCTCACGCACGGCCTGATCGACGCGATCGTGGAGGGTGACCTCACGGCGGCGGGCGTCGCCTTCGCCGAGAAGGTCGTGAGCGAGCGGCAGCCGCTCAAGAAGATCCGCGACCTCGAGGACAAGCTCGCCCAGGCGCGCGGCACACCCGAGCTCTTCGCGAATTTCAGGAAGTCCGTCGCGCGGCAGACGCGCGGGTTCCGGGCCCCGGAGAACTGCATCCGGGCGATCGAGGCAGCGGTGACCCTGCCGTTCGACGCGGGACTCACGCGCGAGCGGGAGCTCTTCCTCGAGCTGCTGCACTCGCCGGAGTCGAAGGCGCAGCGCTACTTCTTCTTCGCCGAGCGCGAGGCGGCGAAGATCCCCGACGTCCCGCCCGACACGCCGGCGAAGGAGATCCGGAAGGCGGCCGTGCTGGGCGCCGGCACGATGGGCGGCGGGATCGCGATGAACTTCGCCAACGTGGGCATCCCCGTCACCGTGGTCGAGGTCGCGCGCGAGCCGCTCGAGCGCGGCCTCGGCGTCGTGCGGAAGAACTACGAGGCGACGGCGAGCAAGGGACGGCTCACGCCGGCGGACGTCGGCCGGCGCCTGGGGCTCATCCGCGGCACCACCGACTTCGGCGAGGTCGCCGACGCCGACATCGTGGTCGAGGCGGTCTTCGAGGAGATGCCGATCAAACAGGAGGTCTTCGCGAGGATCGACAAGATCTGCAAGGCCGACGCCGTCCTCGCCACCAACACCTCGACGCTCGACGTCAACGCGATCGCCGGGGCGACCGCGCGGCCCGAGAGCGTCGTCGGCATGCACTTCTTCTCCCCCGCCAACGTCATGCGGCTCCTCGAGGTCGTGCGCGGCGCCAAGACGTCGAAGGCCGCGATCGCGACGGCGATGGCCGTGGGCCGGCGCATCGGCAAGGTGCCGGTGCTCGTCGGCGTCTGCGACGGCTTCGTCGGCAACCGCATGCTCCACGCGCGCGGCAAGCAGGCGGAGCGGCTGATCCTCGAGGGCGCGGTGCCACACCAGGTGGACAAGGTCCTCTACGACTTCGGCTTCCCGATGGGGCCGTTCGCGATGGGCGACCTCGCCGGCCTCGACGTCGGCT
>QHSA01000195.1 GCA_003220315.1 Candidatus Rokuibacteriota bacterium | reverse complement strand
CACGGGTGTGCTCGGCCGGGACCTGACGGTGGCGCAGGGCTACGAGGCTGCGCGCTACGCGGCGCTCACGACGCTGGCCGCAGTCAGGTACGCGCTCGGCGACCTGGACCGGGTGCAGCAAGTCGTCCACATGACCGGCTTCGTCAACTCAGCGCCGGGCTTCGACGACCAGCCCCGCGTGGTCAACGGCGCGGCCGACCTCCTGGTCGAGCTCTACGGCGACCGGGGTAAGCCGACGCGCGCCGCGATCGGCTGCCAGGGGCTCGGGGGCGGGGCCTCGGTCGAGATCGTGGTGACGCTCTCCTTCTCTGGCCCTGACGTGAGGCCGCCGCTCGCCCGGGACCACTTCGCGAAGTAGCCGCCTCTGCAGGGGTCTGGCGGGCCCGCCCAAGCGTCCGCTCCGTGGCGCCATCCTGGCCGGGCCGTCCAAGAACTTATCGGATTCGCTCTGCGTCATCGGGCCCCGGCCGACGTCAAAAGGGGGGCGACTCAGGGAAAGCCGACCGGAAATTCAATAGCTTTCCGGATTGGAGCCGGGGCTGGCAGGGAGCTTGCTAGAATGACATTCGGCATGGACTGGATCGAGCGCGCCAAGGAGCTCTGGCGACCCCGGCAGCGACCCCGCTGCGCGCTGGCGCTTGCGGGTGGCGGCGTCATCGGGGGGATGTACGAGGTCGGCGCGATCACCGCCCTCGAGGAGCGGATGAACAGCCACGGCCGGTTCGACATCTACATCGGCTGCAGCGCAGGGGCGGTCGTCGCGTCCCTCCTCGCCAACGGCGTGGCCGCCTCCGAGCTCTTCCGTGTCATCGACCACGACCTCGACGACCCGCTGAACTTCCGGCGCAACGCGGTCTACTCCTCGGACTCGTTCCGGCACGCCGCCGGGCGGTTCGGCCGGCTCGTCTGGGCCATCAGCAAGAGCGCGATCAAGGGAATGCGCGGCTCGGTGCCCGATATGCTCGCCAACGCCGAGCGCGATCTCCCCACGGGATTCTTCGGCCTCCAGACGCTCGAGCGCTTCATGCGGGAGGCCTTCGACAAGCGCGGGCTCCGGAACTCCTTCGCCGAGCTCGAGCGCACGCTCCTGATCCCGGCGATCGACCTCGACAGCGCGCAGCGCGTCGTGTTCGGCCGGGACGAGCTCCGTGACGTGCCGATCAGCGTCGCGATCGCGGCCTCCTCGGCGATCCCCGGCTTCTTCGAGCCCTACCCGATCGACGGCCGCGACTACGTCGACGGCGGCGTGGGCTTCAGCGGTCACGCGGACCTCGCCGCCGAGGCGGGCGCGCGGCTCGTGATCGTCGTGAACCCGCTCGTGCCGAACGACGGGAAGACCGTCGCCCCGCTCCGCAGCCGGGGCCTCTACTCGATCATGGAGCAGGCCGGTCGGATCTACAGCCAGAACCTCCTTCAGCTGGGCCTCACGACGCTTCGCATGAAGTACCCGCGAACCGAGTTCTTCCTCATCCAGCCCTCGCAGGCGGAGGCGCCGCTCTTCGGGCCCTCGATGGGCTTTGAGGCGAGCCGTGCGGCCCTCCGCTTCGGCTACGACTCCACGCGGGGCTGGCTCGCCGAGCACGGCGCGCCCCTGCTCAGGCGCCTGCAGCCGCAGCCGGTCGCCGTCTGATCAACGTCGGGGGGAGCGGCGCCGCTTCCTTTGACCGAGGAGGGCTACGCCCCCCTCGGACTCCCCTGGCCGACTCCCCCCACCGGTCACGCGCGGCGAAGCCCCTCCGAGTTTCCTATCGGCGGCCCCCGGCGAGCTTCGTCGCCTCGGGGAGCCTGCGCAACCGGCCCATGGCGACGACGCCGAGCGCCGGTCCGAACGCGAGGGCCGCGAACGCCCACGACCACCCGGCCCCACGGACGAGCGGGGGGACCAGCCAGATCGACGCCATCGTGAGCGCGAACCCCACGCACGTCTGCGTCGTGAGGGCGGTGCCGACGTACGCGGGCGGCGAGAGCTCGGTGATCGCGGTGGAGAACTGGGCGGAATCGGCGATGATCGTGATCCCCCAGACGCTCGCGAGCGCGAGCGTGACGAGCGGGGGTCCGCCGAGCGTGAATCCCGTCACCGCGGCGCAGGTGGCGGAGATCGCCATCGCGACCATCGTGAGCGCCGTCCGTCCCCAGCGGTCGGACGCCATGCCGCCCAGCCAGCAGCCGAGCGCGCCGATGGCGATCACCAGGAACGTGGCGCCGCTCGCGTTGAGCCCCGCATAGCTCCCGCCGCCTCGCACCCGGAGGCTCTCCGCGAGGAAGACACCGATCCACGCCCACATCGCGTAGAGCTCCCACATGTGCCCGAGATAGCCGAGGCACGCGAGCCGCGGGCCGCGCTCCCGGAAGACCGCGAAGGCCATCCGGAGGTCGAAGCGCGCCGGGGGAAATCGGTGGGGCCCCTCGCTCACGAAGGCTCGAACGAGAACGGCCCCGGCGGCGGCGAGGAGCGAGGCGGCGCCGAGCGTTCCCCGCCACGGCAGGTCGGTGAGGCCTCGGATCAGGTGGGGCACCGCGGAGCCCACCGTGAGGGCGCCGATCAGGATACCGATCGCGAGGCCACGGCCCTCGCGGAACCACGTCGCCATGATCTTCATCGCCGGCGGATACGCGCCCGCCATGCTCACGCCGGTCACGAAGCGCAGGACCAGGGCGGGGGCGAGGCTCGACACCCAGAGGGCGAGCGCGCCGTTCGCCGCGGCGCCGAGGAGGACGGACCAGGTCATGAGCGTGCGCGGCGACCAGACGTCGGGGAGGTTGCCGAGCGCGCTCGCGAGCGTGCCGACGATGAAGCCGGCCTGGACCGCGATCGTGAGCGCCGCGCTCCCGCTATCGTCGAGCGCCCACTCGCGCTCGAGCGCGGGCAGGACCGCGGAGGCACTGAACCAGAGGGCGAGGGCGCCGAGCTCGGCGAGCGAGAGAACGGTCAGCTGCCGCCAGGCGCGCGTCACCCCGGGGGCGCTACTCGATGACGCCCGTGTCCCGGAGCCGCCCGATGTCAGGCGCGGAGAGCCCGAGGTCCTTCAGCACGTCCTCGGTGTGCTCGGAGGGCAGGGGCGCGGCGCTCCGGATCGTCCCGGGCGTGTCGGAAAGCTTGATCGCGACGCCGACCTGGCGGACGCGCCCGTGCTTGGGGTGCTCGACGTCCACGATCATCCGCCGGTGGTTGACCTGCGGGTCCCGCACCATCTCCTCGACGTCGTACACCTTGCCGACGCACACGTCGGCCTTCGTGAGGAGGGCGAACCACTCGTCGCGGTCGCGCGTCTTGATGATCGCCTCGATCTCGCGCCGTGCGGCCTCCTCCTCGGCGTCGGCGGCGCGCACGAACTGGTCGGGCTTGCGCGCGAACCGCGCGAACGCCGGCCGGCCGATCGCCTTGCAAAAGTTCTCCCAGAGCCAGGGCTCGGTGCAGCCGATCGTGAGGAGCTTGCCGTCACGGGTCTCGTAGATCGCGTAGTAGGGATAGGACCCGCCGAGGAACCCTTCGCCGCGCCGTGGGGCCAGGCCGTCGCTGAAGAAGAAGCGCATGTTGGGCGTCGCGGCGAGGAGCGAGACCGACGTGTCGAGGTAGGCGACGTCCACGTGCTGGCCGCGCCCGGTTCGCTCGCGCGCGAAGAGCGCGAGGACGATGCCGAGCGCGCCGTGCATGCCCGCGCCCGCGTAGTCGGCGACGAGGTTGAGCGGGATGACGGGCTTGCGGCCGGGCTCGCCGATCAGCCCGAGGACGCCGGCGAGCGAGAGGTAGTTCATGTCGTGGGCGGGGTAGTCGCGGTACGGGCCGTCCTGGCCGAAGCCCGAGAGCGAGCAGTAGACGAGGCGCGGGTTCAGGCGGCTCAGCGTCGCGTAGTCGGCGCCGAGCCGCGTCATGACGCCCGGCCGGAAGCCCTCGACGATCACATCGGCGCCGGCCGCGAGCTTCCTGAAGATCGCCTGCCCGTCGCCCGCCTTCATGTTCAGCGTCATCGAGCGCTTGTTGCGGTTCGTGAACGCGTGGATCGTCCGCCGGACCCACTCGTCGTCCATCTGCCGCCCGGGCTCGGGGGTCTCGATCTTGAGGACGTCCGCCCCCATGTCGGCCAGCAGCATCCCGGGGAACTCCGCCGGCGGCACCCGCGCCAGCTCGAGAATCTTGATTCCGTCGAGCACACCCATGCCTACTCCAGATCGCCCGCGAGCCGCGAGGTGAGCGCGCGAATGTCGGGGACGTCCTCGAGGTGCGCGAGCTGCTCGGCGACGCCCTCGGCCTCGTCGATCGGCAGGACGAGCGTCGCGCACGCGAGGAACTTGGCCCGGAGCGCCTCGCGCGTGAGCGGCGCGTCGGGATGCCCGTGCGCGCCGCGCGGCCCCACGGTCAGCGTCCGCCCGTCGGCGAGGCGCAGGGTGACGCGACTCCACGCGTGCTGCTCGAGCCCGTCAGGGAGCGATGGGTCCACGACCAGCGTGACGCGCTCCATGAGCGCGCGCAGCGCGGCGTTCCGGACCTCGCCGTCCTCGAACGAGCGGAGGTCCACGCGTCCGTCGGCGAGCGCCGCCGCGGCGCAGAACTGCATCGAGAATTTCCGCTCGAGCGAGGTGGTCGGGTGCGGGTGAGCGAGCACGTCGGGGACGACGCGGTTCACGCCGACTTCGACGGCGGTCACATCGCGCGGCGTCAGCCCGTGAGCGGCGCGCAGCTCGACGAGTGAGTCGATCGCCGAGTGGGTGAGGGCGCACGACGGGTAGGGCTTGACCGCGATCCCCGAGGTGAGGAGCTGCCAGACGCGGCCGAGCCCGTCCAGTGACTCCTCGAGCCGCCCGGCGCCGCCGAACGCGGCGACGTATCCCTGCTTGCCCTCGAGCGCCGTGTCCGAGCCCGTCAGGCCTTCGCGCGCTAACTGGGCGCTGCGTATCCCGCTCAGCGCCGCGTGGCCCGCGTGGTAGGGCTTGGTCATCGAGCCGAAGTTCTCCTTGAGCCCCGACGCGTGCGTCGCCGCGATCGCGAGAGCGTGGCGCGTCTGGGTCACGTCGAGCCGCAGGAGGCGCGCCGCCGCCGCGGCGCAGCCGAGCGTGCCGAGCGTGGACGTCGCGTGCCAGCCGCGGGTGTAGTGCTCGGGATTGAGCGCGGCGCCGAGGGTCGCGCTGACCTCGAAGCCGACGATGTAGGCGAGCGCGACGGCGCGCCCGTCGGCGGTCTCGGCCTCCCCGGCCGCGAGCGCCGCCGCCAGGAGCGGCACGCTCGGGTGCCCCATCAACGCGAAGTTCGTGTCGTCGAAGTCGTGCGCGTGCCCGGCCGTGCCGTTGGCGAGCGCGGCCCACCCGGGCGAGGTCACGAGCCGGGTGCCGATGACCGTCGCCAGGGGCGTGCCGCTCTCGGCACGCGCGACCGCGCGGACGGCTCGCGCGGCGGGCTCGCCCGCGCCCGCGAGCATCACGCCGAGCGTGTCGAGGGCGGCCAGGCGCACGCGAGCCAGTGCTTCGGGCGGGCAGTCCTCGAGCGAAGTCTTGACGGCGAACTCCGCGACGCGGGCCGTGGCGCTCATGGGGGGCACGATATCATGAGTGCCGGGGTGGCGGTGGGGGTGAGGGTCCGGTTCCTCGGCTCGGGCGACGCCTTCGGCAGCGGCGGGCGGTTCCAGACGTGCATCCACGTGGAGGCGGCCGGGGCGCAGGTGCTCCTGGACTGCGGCGCCTCCTCGCTCGTCGCGATGCGCCGCTTCGGCGTGGACCCGCTCGCGATCGACGCCGTCGTCCTCTCGCACTTGCACGGTGATCACTTCGGCGGCGTGCCCTTCCTGCTCCTCGACGGTCAGTTCAAGCGGCGCACGCGGCCGCTCACGGTGGCGGGTCCGCCGGGCGTGGAGGCGCGGGTCCGTGCGGCGATGGAGGTGCTCTTCCCCGGCTCGACCGCGGTCGAGCGTCGATTCGTCACGCGCTTCGTCGAGCTCGTCGACCGGGCGCCCCACGCGTTCGGGCCGTTCACCCTGACGCCGTTCCCCGTGGTGCACGCGAGCGGCGCGCCGCCCTTCGCGCTGCGCCTGGCCTGCGAGGGCAAGGTGATCGCCTACTCGGGAGACACGGAGTGGACCGAGACGCTGGTCGACGCGGCGCGGGCGGCCGACCTGTTCATCGCGGAGGCGCTCTTCGTCGACAAGCGCGTCAAGTTCCACCTCGACCTCGAGACGCTGCTCGCGAACCGCGCGCGGCTCGACTGCCGTCGGCTCGTCCTGACCCACATGAGCGAGGACGTCCTGGGCCGCCTCCACGGGCTCGGGGTCGAGGCGGCCGAGGACGGACAAGAGCTCGTGGTCTGAGCGACGGGCGCGCGCGACGTCGGTGGGCCCTACCTGAGCTCCCGGGCCAGGCGAGGATCGAGGCGGCGAAGCGCCTGGGCCTGCTCTTCGGCCGCCACCCGGTCGCCCTGCACGAGATACGCGCGCGCGAGCTCGTAGCGCGCCCGCGCGTGGCCGGGACTCCGCGCGACCGCCTGCCGAAGCTCGGCGGCCGCCTCACCCACCCGGCCCCCGAGGATCAACGCGACTCCCAGGTGCACACGCGTCTCGACGTCCGTGGAATTGAGCTCGAGCGCACGGACGAAGTGCGGGACCGCTTCCGAGGGGCGCCCCGTCTTCAGGAGCGCGAGTCCGAGGTTGCCGTGGAGTCCCGCGTCGTTGGGCCGCAGCGCCAGGGCGCGTTCGAAGTAGTAGACTGCCGACCCAGAGTCTCCCCGATTGCCGAGCACGGCGCCGAGCTGGTTGTAGCAGAGCACGCACGCAGGATCCGAGTCGAGCGCAGAGCGCCAGAGCGTCCCCGAGTCACGCCAGATCTGGACCTGGAACCAGGTGAGGCTGGCGAGGCCGGTGATCCACACGGCGACGACGCCGATCGCGACCGCAGCGAACGGCCGCCGGAGGCGCCCCGACGTCGCGGCGTCGAGCGTCGCGCCGACGGCCGCGCCGAGCAGGAGCGCCCAGGGCAGGCAAGACAGATAGCTGTAGCGGTCGGCGACCAGCTGGTGTCCGGCCTGAAACACCCCGCTCACCGGGACCAACAGGAGCGCATACGTGATCCAGAGGGCGAGGCCGGCGGGCCAGCGGCGTCGCAGCAGTCCCAGCGCCACGGTCAGGAGCACCACGACGACGGTGCTGGCGAGGAACGGGGGATCGAGCGGGCCGACGTGGGCTGGCAGCTCGTAGAGGGGGCTGAGGCCGACCGGCGCCACGGTCCTCTGGACGTAGAACGTGAGCCCGTACGCGAGCATCGCCAGCCTGGAACTCGGCGGGTACGACTCGATCGGCGCGGAGATCGCTCTCGCGTGGTTCACCGCCAGCGCGACCGCCGCGGCGACGGCGGCCAGCAGCGCGTAGGGCACCTTTTCGCGCCACACGGCACGGGCCTCGGGCGCCCCCCACGCCCGCCAGCGCGCGGGAAGCCGCCCGAGGGGATAGACGTCCATCAGCAGAAGCACGAGCGGCAGCGGCACCACCGCGGCCTTCGACGCGAGTGCCATCGCATAGGAGCCCACGGACACCGCGAGCCACCGCCGCCGTGGCGCGCCTTCGGCCGCGGCCATGCGCACGTACGTCAGCGCCGTCACCAGGGTAAAGAACGCGGAGAGGAGGCCCCGACGTTCCGTGACCCACGCGACGGTCTCCGCGCGGAGGGGGTGGAGCGAAAAGAAGAGCGCCGCGGTCACGGTGCCGGCCCACAGTGCCGTCTCACCCGTCCGGGGTCTCGCGAGGCGAAGCAGCCGAATCGCGATCAGCGCGAAGGCCACGGTGTTCAGGGCGTGGAGCACCAGGTTGGTCAGGTGGTAGCCTGCGGGATTCATTCCCCAGAGGACGTAGTCGAGACCGAGCGTCATCCAGGTGACGGGGATGTAGTGGCCCGTCACGGTGGCCGTGAGCATCCACCGAAGCTCGGTCCAGCCGAGCCCGCGGTAGTAGGGATTGGTGACGAAGTTGAGGTTGTCGTCCCAGTCGACGAAGTCGTTGCCGACGCCCGGCGCGAACACGACGAGCGGGGCGAGGGCGCTCACGACGAGGAGCCGCCGGAGTCTCGGATCCGACGTGCGGATCATCCGAAGATGCCGTACCGGAAGACGCAGACGAGCCCGCTCACGGCGTCCCGCAAGCGGATCTTCTTTCCCTCCTCATAGGTTCGGCCCGCGTAGGAGATCGGCACCTCGTACACGCGACAGCCCATCCGTGCGATCTTCGCCGTCACCTCGGGCTCGAAGCCGAACCGCTCCTCACGCAACGTGAGCCCCTGAAGGACCTCGCGCCGGAAGACCTTGTAGCACGTCCACACGTCCGTCAGGTTCAGATCCGTGAAGATGTTCGACAGGTGCGTGAGGATCGTATTGGCGAGGGAGTGTCGGTACAAGAGGACGCGATGCGGCCCCCCGAGAAACCTCGACCCGTAGACGACGTCGGCGAGATCGCGCTCGATCGGATCGATGAGCCGGAAGTACTCCTGCGGATTGTACTCGAGGTCGGCGTCCTGAACGATGACGATGCGTCCGCGCGCCAGCCGAAAGCCGCGACGAAGCGCAGCGCCCTTCCCGCGATTCGTCGGCTGCAGGCAGATCGCCATGTTCCCGACGGGCAGCGGTCGGCCGGTCTTCGGGAGGACCGTGGACTCCGAGCCCGACGCGATGCCGTCGGCGATCTGCTGGAGGAGCTCGCGTGTCCCGTCGGTCGACGCGTCGTCGACGACGATGACCTCCTTCTCGAGGCCGACCTGCTGGACCCGCCACAGAAGCTCCTCGATCGTGCCACGCTCGTTGTAGACCGGGATGACGACGGACAGCGTCGGGGCGTGCGGCACCTTTGCCGAGGGGGCCTCCCGGGAGGCGGTCAACGAGCGCGACCCCTCGGTGCCGGACGAGGACAAGGCGTCGTGGTCCCCTGCTGGAAATTGTCGCCTGGCCCTGATGCCAGTCTGGAAAATCCGGGACTCGTCTCGAGAGGTATTGTAAGTGAGGGCGCGGCGTCGGACGGCGTTTTTTCGACCCTGGTGCCGAGACGGATCTCACGTCGCGTCGTGGAAGATGACGCCGAGCGTGTAGCGCGAGCCGGAGCGCACGCGGCTCACCCCGTGACGCATCACGGCGCGGAAGTAGCCGCGCGCGCCGCGCGCGGGTCGGTGGCGCGTCGTGAAGACGACGATCTCGCCCTGCTCGGTCGCCACGGCTTCGCCGCGCGACTGGGCGCGCGGCCGCTGCTCGACCAGCAGGAACTCGCCGCCGGTGTAGTCGACGCCCGGGCGGGAGAGGAAGCCGGTGAGCTGCAGGGGGAAGACGACGTCGCCGTAGAGGTCCTCGTGGAGGCAGTTGTAGCCCCCCGCCTCGTAGTGGAGCAGGAGCGGGGTCGGCTTGGTCTGGCCCCGGCGGCGGCAGCGGGCCAGGAGCGAGGGGAGGTCGGGCGGGTAGCGCGTCGCCGTCGCCAGCGCGGCCTCCCAGCGGTTCGCGATCGCCGCGAGCGGCGGATAGGCGTGGACGCGGAGCGCCTCGACGAGCGGCGGGAGCGGCGCGGCGAAGTACTTGTAGTCGCCTACGCCGAACTTGTACCGCGCCATGTCCACGCGGCTCCGGAAGAGGCGGTCGTCGGCGTAGAGCGCGATCAGCCCGGCGCACTCGGCGGGCGTGAGCACGGGCGGCGTCTTGGCGGAGCCCCACTCCCAGAGCGACTCCTCGATCGCCCGCCAGTCGAGCGCCGTGAGCCTGGCCTTGATGTCGGTGGCGACGCTCATGGCATAATCTCGGGCCGTGAAACTCCCGAGAGCGGTGGTGCCCCTCGCCGTGGTCTTCGTGCTCTCATTCCTGACCCTCGCCGCGATTGCCCGCGCGCAGTACTTCTTCCCACTCGACTATACGGTGCAGGCCCTCGCTCAGGGTGCGCGCCATCCGCTCCTCGAGTCGACGCTGCGCGCGCTGACGCTCCTCGGGACGGGCTGGGTCCTGGCCCCGCTCTCCGCGCTCGGCTGGGTCGGGCTCCGGCGCCTCGGCCATCCGCTGGCGCGCTTCGTTCCGGCGACCGTCGTCGGCGCTTTCCTGCTGGGCGCCCTGACCAAGTGGCTCGTGTCGCGTCCCCGTCCGCGCGGCACCGACTACGGGTTCCCCAGCGGCCACGCCCTGGGCGCCGCCGTCTTCTTCGGCGCCGTCGTCTACGTGCTCTGGACGCTCGGCGTCCCTCGCGTCCCCCGCTGGCTCGGCACCCTCCTCGCGTGCCTGCTCGTGCTCGGCGTCGCCTGGAGCCGCCTCTACTTGCGGGCGCACTGGCTGAGCGACGTCGTGGGCGGCCTCGTCGGCGGCCTGGCCTACTTGCTGGTGACCCTCGTCGTGATCGAGCGACGGCTCCGGTCGCCGCCTACTTGACGAATCGCCGAGCGCCCGCGCGCCTCCTCGTCACAACTAGCGGTACGCGTCCGGGGACTGCCTGACCGTCTCCCAGAAGTTCGGGTCGTGACCCGGGAAGATCCGCGCACCCGTCAGGCGGGCGATCGTCTTCAGCCTCTTGATCGAGTGGAGTGCCTGGGTCGGGTTCCAGACGACGCCGGGCACCCGTTCCTTGTCGATGTGCTCCTGCCAGTAGCAGGAGTCGGCGGCGAGGATGACCGGCCCGGTCTCGGGGAGCTCGACGAGCAGTGACTGGTGCCCCGGCGTGTGGCCGTCGGTGCGCAGTGCGGTCACGCCGGGCATCAGCTCGGTGTCCCCGTCCAGGAGTCGCCACCGGTAGCCCGGGAGGTCGAAGTTCTTGCGGTAATAGAAGCCCTCGAAGAACGGGGCCGGGTAGTGCGCGTAGGCGTACTCGTCGCGCTGGACGACGAGCTCGGACTTCGGGAAGAGCTGCGCGCCGCCCGCGTGGTCGTAGTGCAGGTGGGAGATGACGACTAGGTCCACGTTGTCGGGCTCGAGACCGAGCGCGTCGAGGCGGTTGGCCAGCAGGTCGCTCGTGGTGAAGCGCGCCATCGGGTCGTTGCGCATGAGGCCGGGCACGGCCCGGGGCGAGAGGCCGGTGTCGAAGAGGAGGATCGCGTCGGCGGCGCGGATGAGCCAGCAGGCGATGGGGATCTGGACCCGCTCACCCGAGAACTCGCCGAAGAAGAGCCCGGAGCGCTCGAAGCCCAGGAAGCCGTTCTGCAGCGCGTAGAGCGCCTGGACCGCCATGCCGCGACATTTTAGCATCACGCGTCGGGCGGCGGCGGGCCGGGGCGTGCCCTCGTCGCCCACCCGAGGCGTCTTGGGCTAGAATGCCGGGCATGGACTTCCAGCTGACCGAGCAGCAGGAGCTGATCCGCAAGGAGGTCGCGACCCTCGCGCGCGCCTTCTCCCTGGACTACTGGCTGGAGAAGGACAAGAAGGCCGAGTACCCGTGGGACTGGGTGAAGACCTTCGGGGAGGCGGGCTGGCTCGGGATGATCATCCCCGAAGAGTACGGGGGCTCGGGCCTCGGTGTCACCGAGGCGACCATCATGCTCCACGAGGTCTGCGCCTCGGGAGCCGGCACCTCGGGCGCCTCACCGATCCATTTCTATCTGTTTCCCCCGATGCCGGTGATCAAGCACGGCGCCGGGCCGCTCAAGGCGAAATACCTGCCACGGATCGCGACGGGCGAGATCGTCATGTCGTTCGGCGTCACCGAGCCGAACGCCGGGACCGACACCTCGCGCATCCAGACGCGAGCCGAGAAGCAGGGCGACCGCTACGTCGTCGACGGCCGCAAGGTGTGGAACACGAACGCGCGCCAGGCGACCCACATCCTGCTCCTCGCCCGCACCTCCCCGCGCGACGCGGCGAAGCCGTTCGGTGGGATGACGCTCTTCTTCACCGAGTTCGACCGGTCGAAGATCACCGTGCGCGAGATCGAGAAGCTCGGGCGCGCCGCGGTCGACTCGAACGAGATCTTCATCGACGGGCTCCCGGTGCCGGCCGAGGACGTCGTGGGCGAGGTGGGACGCGGGTTCTACCATCTCCTCGACTCGCTCAACCCCGAGCGCATCTTCACCGGCATCGAGGCCGTCGGGATCGGGCGGGCGGCGCTCGAGCGCGCGGTCCAGTACGCCAAGGACCGCGTCGTCTTCGACCGGCCGATCGGCCAGAACCAGGCGGTCGCGCATCCGCTGGCGCTCGCGTGGGCCAAGCTCGAGTCGGCTGAGCTCATGTGCCTGAAGGCCGCGTGGCTCTTCGACCACGGCCGGCCGTGCGGCGCCGAGGCGAACACGGCGAAGCTGCTCGCGGCGGAGGCGGGGTTCGAGGCCTGCGACGCGGCGCTCCAGACCCACGGCGGCTACGGGTACGCCAAGGAGTTCTACGTCGAGCGGCTCTGGCGCGAGATCCGCCTCTACAAGATCGCGCCCGTCTCGCAGCAGATGGTGCTCAACTACCTGTCAGAGCACGTCCTGGGTCTACCCAAGAGCTATTGACCTGCGCCGACCTCGTCATCCCCTGAACCTCGACCCCTTCCACGGTCCGGTGATCAGGCGGGCACCACGGTGCCAGGTGACGTAGGCCCACGCCCACTCGAACAGCACCAGGAAGCGGTTGCGGAACCCGATCAGGAACATGATGTGG
>QHSA01000194.1 GCA_003220315.1 Candidatus Rokuibacteriota bacterium | reverse complement strand
CACGAACAATACTGCGGATCACGGCGCCCCGTGATGAAGACGTAGGCGCCTTCGTTCACAAACTCCTTCGCCGTCGCAAGGCCAATACCGCTATTGCCACCGGTGATGAGGCCGATCTTTCCTTCAAGCTTACCCATGTATTTCCCCTTGGTTCCGGGTGAGGACCTACCCCTCGGTCTTCCAGTCGGGGCTCGCCATCACCAGGTGAAGGCGCGAGGTTGGAGCGTCTTCATCGTACGGCCTCAGCCTGGAACTCCTTCATGTTCCTTGAGACGTTGTTCGGAGCCGCTGGGGTGCACGGTTAGATGTGCACACATGGATTAATCATGTATCGACATGTGATTGGTTCCCTGGCAGGGCCTGGTCAGTTCCTTGACAACTGCCGGGTGTTTGCTACTCCCAATAATGGGAGGACCCCGCGGGGCGGTTGCGGGGAGGGACCTCCTGACTCGCATTCCGAACCGAGGGTTCGGGGCGTGCGTCTCGAGCCTTTCGGTTCGATGCCAAGGCCGTGAGGGCGACGTATCGCAATGGCGCACTCAATATCGAGGTGCCGCTCGCAAAGGAACTGACGGCGCAGACAGTGCCGATCAGCGTTGAGCAGCCGGCGCTCGCTGCGTGATCGTGTCGTGGAGTTCGTCGAAAAGACACTTGTCGCAGAAGGGGGAGGAACCATGGGCATGGCAACAGTGACACGAATCGGAACGCAAACCGACCAGGACATCCAGCGAGACGTCCTGAACGAGCTGAAGTGGGAGCCACGCGTGCAGCCGAACGAGATCGGCGTGGCCGTCAAAGACGGCGTCGTGACGCTCACGGGCTGGGTCGAATCGTACACCAAGAAATGGGCGGCGGAGGAGGCTGCTCACCGCGTGCGCGGCGTGCTGGCCGTGGCCAACGACATCGAAGTGAGGCTGCCGAGCTCCGCGGAGCGCACCGACGCGGACATCGCGGCGGCCGCGATTCGGGCCCTGGAGTGGGATGCCTTCGTGCCGGTGGACAAGCTCGACGTCACGGTGTCCAAGGGCTGGGTGACGCTCAGAGGCGAGGTCGAGTGGCAGTACCAGAGGCAGGACGCGGAGCGGGTGGTACGGCGGCTATCGGGCGTGCGGGGCGTGACCAATCTGATCACGGTGAAGCCGCGGCTGACGCCGACGGAGCTGCAGGAGAAAATCGAGCAGGCGCTCGTGCGGACGGCGGAGCTGGACGCGCAGCGGATCACGGTGGAGGTGCAGGGGAGCAAGGTCATCCTGAAGGGGACGGTGCGCGCGTGGGCGGAGAAAGAAGAGGCGGAGCGGGCGGCGTGGTCGGCGCCGGGGGTCACCTCGGTGGAGAACCGAATCACGATCTCCTTGTGAACCGCGCATCCTCGACCGTTCCGGGAGGGAGTTCGTTGACGACTCGAAGCGGTTCGCGGTCGCTGGCGGACGTCGCCCGATGCAAAGGCGACGTCCGCCAGCAGCGTGTCAGCCCATGAAGTCCCGAACGATCCTGTTGAACTTCTGAGGGTTCTCCATAAACATGAAGTGGTTCCCGCCCTCGCTCTCCTCAAAGATCTCCAGCCTGGACCCGCGGATCTGGTTCGCGATCCAGACCTGCGACTTCCAGGGCACGAGACTGGTCTTGCCGCCCACAACGAGAGTCGGAATGTTGATCCGGGGGATGATGCGGCGCCAGTCGCGCGTGGCGTGGTCGTACAGCAACCTCGCCGCGTACTCCCGGGGCAGCTTCAGATTCTGCTTGATGACCCACGCCACCTCGTCCTTGGGGTAGGCGGGGGTGAACATCGCCCCGATGAAGCCCTCCGTCGTCTTCACTCCGTCGGGTCCGGCAAGGGCATTGACGTTCGTGTAGAGCGAGTTCGGGTCGAAGAGGGCGCCACTCGCCTCCTTCTCTTCCGCTGACCACGCGGGGTTCGCGGTGATGAACGGCATCTGGTCGACGAGGACGAGCTTGGCCAGCCGCTCGGAGCCGAAAAGCTCCCAGTAGCTCCAGATCACCGAGCACCCCATCGAGTGTCCCATGAGGGTGACATCGGCGAGGCTCAGGTCGGCCAGGAGGTCGTGGACGTCCTTGGACAGCCGTGCAATCGAGTAGCCGTGGGCGGGCTTATCGGACTCGCCGTGTCCCCGCATATCGACGGCAATCACGCGGTAGCGGTCGTTGAGTCCGGTCAGTTGGTGCTTGAACTGCGCCGCCGTCTGCGACCAGCCGGGGATGCACACCAGCGGCTTCCCCGATCCGGCCTCTTCATACCTGAGCTTGTAGCCGTCGTTCGTCGTGACGAAGCCGGGGCCGCCGGCACCTCGCGCGTTGGACGGCTCGATGAGGTGCGAGAGCGCGAGCGCCGCCGCGGAGAGGGTGGTCGTTTTGAGGAAGCTGCGTCGATCCTGTGGGCTCATGCGAGGTCTCCTTAGTCGCGGGATGAGGAGCGTGCCGGTCGATTCGTCTCGGGCGATTGCGTCACCTCCTCCCCAGCGAGCCAGCCGCGGACGCCGCGGGCGATTAGGATCGCACAGGTGCATCGCCGGATATAGTCCCCGAGTCGGACTCCAATGCGGCTGCAGCAGTTGGCCGTGTTTTGGTACCTTGTCCTAGAGACGAATGGGATGGCTTGTCTCTTGGCGATGAGGGCATTCGGCGCGGCGCTGCTGATCCTCGGTCTGGTCATTGTGGCGCTATCCCTTCCCGGGATCCTGCACGTGTTCGCGGGCGGGAATCGGCCTCCGGACAATCGTTCCTGGGCGCCCGCGTTCGTCGGCGTGGCGCTGATCGGCATCGGTGCGGTCGTGCTGGCGGTGCGGCCGAGCGCGAAACGGGACGAAGAGGCGGACGAGGACCGAGTGGCATGCCCCTTCTGCGCCGAGCACATCAAGCCCGAAGCCATTCTGTGTCCCCACTGCGGGAGCATCGCCGCGACGCCGACGGGTCGGCTCGCGCGCCGAGAAGGGCCCATCAAGGGCGATGCGAAAGCCCTCCTCGATAGTCTGTTCTTCAGGATTGAGGAAGAGCGCTCCATCGGTCCGTCGTCGCGGGATGCCGCCAAGAAGATCCTCGAGTGGCTGGACGGCATGGACCCGGAACGTCGCCACCGCGACGTCATCACGAAAGAGCTGAGGTGGTCGGTGACCGGGACCGATCGGATAGCTGACATGGACTATTCGGTCCACGAGGCGCTGCTCGACCTGCTCGAGCGAGGGAACAGCGCCACCTCGAAACGCCCCCACGCGCCCTGACCGACGCCGAGGGTACCGGGCGTCGATCGCGGCGATCAGCGTTGCGGATGCATCAGTGACCGGCCATGTACCGCCCCACCGTCGCGAGATCGGCGCCAGCGATCTCGGTCTCGTACACCAGGTCGCCGTTAAACATGACGACGAGGCGGTCGGCCAGCTCGAACAGCTCATCGAGGTCTTCGCTGACCAGTAGGATGGCGGCGCCGCGGTTGCGGGCCCGCATGATCTGAGCGCGGATCTCGGCGACCGCGGCGATATCCAGGCCGAAACAGGGGTTGGCCGCGATCAGTACGTCCACCTCCCCGGACAACTCGCGCGCAAGGACCATACGCTGGACGTTGCCGCCGGAGAGCGTACCGGCCGGCGCATCCGGCGAAGACACCGTGATCCGATAACGCGTGATCAGGTCGCTCGCGGCCCGCCGCATCGCGCCCCGATTCAGGAACCACCGGCCGAGGGTCAGCGGCGGCTCGTCGAATCTACGGTACGCCAGGTTTTCGGCCACGCTCATCCGTGACACACAGGCGTTGCGCAGCGGGTCTTCCGACAAGCAGAAGACCTTGTGGCGGCGCATTTCCGCGCGCGTCGCGGTGTACGGCTCACCGTGGACGGTGACGGTTCCGGCCGAAGACTCCCGCTGACCGGCCAGGACTTCGACCAGCTCGGTTTGACCATTGCCCGACACGCCTGCGATGCCGACGATTTCCCCGGCGCGAACGAAGAGCGACACATTCGACACCGCCCGGTGACCCTTGTCGTTGTCCGCGCAGAGGCGTTCGAGGCGCAGTCGCTCCCGGCCGTTCGTCTGCACGGCGCGCTCGGCCGGGGCCGCGATCTCACTCGAGCCGATCATCATCTCGGCGAGGTCCCGCGGCGTCAGCTTCTCCACCTTGCCACGGCCCGCGAGCCGCCCGCGGCGCAGCACCGTGACCTCGTCGGCGAACGCCATGACCTCGCGCAGCTTGTGCGTGATCATCAGCACGGAGAGGCGGCCTGCCATCGTCATGTCGTGGAGCAGGCCGAGGATCTCGTCCGCTTCGCCCGGCGTCAGCACGGAGGTCGGTTCGTCCAGAATCAGGATTCGGCAGTCCACGTAGAGTTGCTTCAGGATTTCGACCTTCTGCTTCTCGCCGGCGGCGAGCGCGCTGACTGGAGCCGTCAGGTCGACCTTGAAGGGCATATCCTTGACGAACTCCTGCATGCGCCGGCCTTCCGCGCCCCGGTCGATGACCATCGGCAGGTCGGCGCGCGCCAGCAGGAGGTTCTCGGCGACGGTCATGCTCGGCACGAGCGTGAAGTGCTGATAGACCATGCCGATGCCGAGCGCGTGCGCGTCACGCGGCCCCCGGATGGTTTGCTCGACCCCTCCGAGGATGACCGTGCCCTTGTCCGGCGCGTGGTAGCCCATCACGCACTTGACGAGGGTGCTTTTGCCGGCGCCGTTCTCCCCGAGCAACGCGTGAAAGGCGCCGGCCTCGAGCGTGAGCGAGATGTCGTCGAGGGCGACCAGCGAGCCGAACCGCTTGGTCATGCCCGCGACCTGGAGGCGCTGCGGGGCGGCGTTGGTCTCGGCGACGGACCCGCCGAACCTTCCGGCGCGGGCCGAAACGCCGACGCCTCCGCCACGCATCTTGATCATCGCGCTCCCGGCGGGGTGGACGTCAGGGGCAGTCGACCGGTGACACCGGGTTACCCCGGGTACGTGCGAGTGGGCCGAGGAAAGCCGCAGCTGGTGCCGTCGGTGACCTGCACCTCGTCCTCCCACGGCAGGCGATACTTCCCCGCCATGAGGTCGTGCATGTAGGTATACGGACAATCCTGCGCGCCGCCGCGGACGGCGACGAAGCCGCGATGGCCGAGCTGGTAGATGTTGTTCTCGACGCCCCACACGCGGCGGGCCTCGCCGGCCAGCTTCGGGCGAACCTCGCCGGTGATGATCTCGTCGGGCACACCGGTGCCCGTGACCAGCGGCGTGCCGTCGAAGTTGACGATCATGCCTTCGCCCATCGAGTTGAAGGTGCCGTCGGTGCCGCACATGCAGACGTTCGCCGTGTACATGAGATTGCAGAACGCGTTGGCCTGATTGGTCACACGCCAGCTCTGGCGGATCGGCGCCGTGTAGCCGGCCGTCCGCAGCATGATGTCGGCGCCCTTGTAGGCGCACTCCCGGGCCATCTCCGGGAACATACCGTCGTGGCAGATGATCAGCCCGACCTTGCTGCGGTTCGGCCCGTCGCAGACCGGGATGCCGAGATTGCCCGGCTCCCACGGCTCGACCGGCGTCCACGGGTGCATCTTCCGGTAGTAGAGTTTGAGCTCGCCCCGGTCGTCGACGATGATCCCGCTGTTGTAGGGGTTCCCCTTCGGGTTGTACTCCATGATCGAGAAGCAGCCCCAGATCTTCTCTTTGGCGCACGCCGTCTTGAACGCGGCGACTTCGGGACCGTCGAGCCGGCACATGATCTCGGGGTTGGTGTCCATCGAGAGGCCGTGCAGCGAGTATTCGGGGAAGACGACGAGGTCCATCGTCGGCATGCCCTTCCGGGCCTTGGTGACCAAGGCGCAGATCTTGTTCGCCTGCGCCGCCAGATCGGCTTTCGTGACCACGACCGGGAGCTGCGACTGCACCAGTCCGATCACGACGCCGTCGGGAGATTTGTTCAGTCCACCAAGTCCGCTCATCGCTCTCCTCCCTCTCACCCTCCGGTCATTTGGTCACGCTCAGTTCGCCAGGCGCCCCGATCAGGGTCCGCCGTGTCGAGGACGTTGCGATCATGATGAGCAACGTTAGCACGTAGGGCGCCGCGTTGAACAGGTAGTAGCCCCACGTGATGCCCACGGACTGCAGCGCGGGACCGAGCGCGCCGGCACCGCCGAAGAGCAGCGCCGCAAAGAAGCACAGCACGGGGTCCCATCGAGCGAAGATCACCAGGGCGACGGCCATCAGACCCTGGCCGCTCGACAGCGCCTCGTTCCAGCTCCCCGGATAGTACAGCGACAGGAACGATCCTCCGATGCCGGCGAGAAACCCGCCCGCCACCGTGCTGAGCAGCCGAACGCGATTGACCGGGTACCCCATCGCCCGGGCCGCGTCGGCACTGTCGCCGACCGCCCGGACCGCCAGCCCCCAGCGCGTGTTGTTGAGCGCCCAGAGCAGCGCCGGCGCCAGCACCGCCCCGACAATGAACAGCACGTTCACCTCCAGGGCCGCGCGGACCTGGGGGCTGCTGCTCCACCAGCCCAGGTCGATTGCCGGGAGGCGAGGCGCCTTCGGTTGAATGAACGGCTTGCCCAGGTAGAACGCCAGGCCGAGGCCGAACAGCATCAGGGCGATGCCGACCGCGATATCGTTCACCCGTGGGCGCGAGCACACCACGCCATGCAAGGCGCCGAGCGCCATGCCGGAACTCCCCGCGACGACGACGCCCAGCCAGGGCCATCCGGTCAGATAGGCGATGCCGTAGCCGCTCATCGCCCCCATCACGAGGGTGCCCTCCAGACCGAGATTGATGCGACCGCTCTTCTCCGTCAGGCACTCGCCGAGGCTGACGAACAGGAATGGCGTGCTGGCACGGATGGCGCCGCCCAGCACCGCCAGCGGAACGCCCCACCACCCAAGCGCCTCCATCTCACGCGGTCCGCTGCTGGAAGATGCGAAACCGCCCGTACAGGGGCTCGCTGGCCAGGATGACCAGGAAGATGATTCCCCGCACGACCAGAACGGTGGCGTCCGGCAAGTCATGCCATCGCTGCATCAGGCCGCCGCTCGCTTCAATGCCGCCGAGCAGGATCGCCACTGGGATCACCGCCAGTGGGTTCTGGCGGGCGAGGAAGGCGACGAGAATGCCGGTATAGCCGTAGCCGGCGACGAGCGAGGAGCTGGCCCGGCCGTGCACGGCGGCGATCTCCGTCATGCCGGCGAGCCCTGCGGCCGCCCCCGCGATGAAGCAGGTGATCAGCGCCAGCCGCCCCACCGATAGCCCCGCGATGCGGGCGGCGCGGGTGTTTCCGCCTACCACGCGCGCGCCGAATCCGAACACGGTGTGCTCCATCAGGACCCAGGTGACGGCGCAGGCGACGACCCCGAAGACGAGGCCCCAGTGAACGTCCATGCCCGGGATCAGCCCGATCATGTTCGGCTCCCCGACGTGCCAGCTCGACGGCCGGTGCACGATGGCGGGGTCGCGCATGGGGCCGGTCACGAGGTGGTTCATGAGGGCGATCGCGATGTAGTTGAGGAGGAGGCTGCTGATCGTCTCGTTGACGCCGCGGTAGTGGCGCAGGCCGCCGGCGAGGGCGATCCAGAGGCCACCCGCGCCCATACCCGCCAGCAGCATGGCCGCCACGACCGCGGGCGGGGGCACGCCGGGAAGCACGGCGGCCATCGCCACCGTGGCCACCGCCCCGATTACGAGCGCGCCCTCGCCGCCGATCACAATGAGCCCGACCTGGGCGGGCAGCGCCGTGCAGAGCGCGGTCAGCATGAGCGGCGCCGCCCGCTGCAGCGTGTTCTGCCAGGAAAACCAGCTGCCGAACGCGCCGCGGTAGATGGTCCGGTACACCGCGAGCGGGTTGGCCCCGGCGAATGCCACGAAGATCCCGAACAGGATCAGCGATACCGCCAGGGCCCCCGCAGGGATGATCAGCGCCTCGGCGGCCCCTCGCGGCTTGCCACCGAGCGGACGCATCAGCTACGGGTGGAACCGGTCACACCTTCCACCAGCCAGTCCATGGACTCGAGCCAGACGTCGATCTGGCCGTGCGACTTGCCGGCGGCGATCACCGTCTTGCCCGTGTTGTCCTTCATGGGGCCCTTGTAGATCACGAAGGTGCCGTCCATGAACCCGGCCTTCGCGCGGTCGGCGTGCTTGCGAGCCGGCTCGCTCACCGGCCGGCCGTAAGAGGCGTTGCGGACGATGCCCTCCTTGAGGCCGCCCCGCCGCAGGTGCGGCCAAGTCTTTCCCTCCCGCAGCCAGTTGACGTAGTCTGTGTACACCTTCGGCCAGTTCCACTCGGCTCCCGTCAGGTAGCCCCTCGGGGCCAGGGTTGCCTGGTTGACGTGGTAGCCGGAGGAGAAGATGCCGCGCTTCTCCGCCGTCTCGATCACCACCTTGGGGCTGTCGACGTGGCAGGTGACGACGTCGATACCCTGGTCGGCGAGGCTGTTGACGGCCTCCGCCTCCTTGACCGGCAGCACCCAGTCGCCGGTGAAGATCACCTGGGTGGTGGCCTTCGGGTTGACGGTGCGGGCGCCGAGGGTGAAGGAATTGATGTTGCGGAGGGACGCCGGGTACGGCTTGGCGCCGACGAAGCCGAGCTTGCCGGTCTTGGACGTGTAGCCGGCGACGATGCCGGCGATGTACTGGGCCTCGTCGATGTAGCCGTTGTAGCTGCCGGCGTTCGTCGGCATCCCGTCCTTCCATACCGTCGGCCCGGCGTGGAGGAACTGCACCTTGGAATGCTTGGCAGCCACCTTCAGCATGTGCTCCCAGTAGCCGAACGAGGTCGCGAAGACGAGGCCCGCGCCGTCCAGGCTGATCATGCTCTCCATCGTCTTCTGGATCTGGATCGTCTCGGGCACGTTCTCCTCTTCCACCACCTTGACGCCGTCGATCTGCTTCAGCGCGGCGACGCCCTGCGCGTGGCCCTGGTTCCAGCCGTAATCGTCCTTCGGCCCTACGTAGGCCGCGCCGACGACGAGCCGCGCGGCCGCGGAGGCGCGCGAGACCTCAAGGCTGGCCGCGACCCCTGTGGCCCCGGCCGCCATCATCTTCAATACGGAACGTCGTGAGATCCCGTCCTGCACAGACATCATGGCCCTCCTCCTTGCTGGTCCGGGGTGACGGTGCTCGAACCCTCCGGGCGCGCGCCGGGAGGACCGAGCGGGCTCGATGCGCGGCGACCGTACACCGCCGGCCTTTCGAGTGTCAATGCCCCCGTCCTGCGCCCGGGAACAGGCCGAAGACGCTGCCGAGCGGCCGCGCGCCGCCGGCGTAGAGGCCGGGGCGCACCGCGGTCCAGCACCTCCAGGAGCCCCTCGATCGTGCGCATCGCGCGTGCGCATCGCGCGTGGTTGACGTCTGGCTCAGCGCGTGCGGCGCAGCACGAAGAAGTACTGGTGTGGCAGAAAGCGGTGCTCGGCGATCAGGCGCAGCCCGGCGCGCCGGGCGTCGCGCAAGAACCGAACCCGGGGAACACGGCGCCGGGCCGGCGGCCCCCACTCCGACTGCTCGGCCCAGTCGATGTTGACGACGCGGGCATCGCGGGTGAGCGTCGGGACCAGCCGGCGCAGGAACGCGGCGCCCTCGTGCATGTGGTGGTAGACGTTGATGAGCACGGCCAAGTCGCAGCGCCCGCTCGGCAGGAGCGCGTCGTCGTCCCGACCGAGCACCGGCGTCACGTTGCGCAGGCGAGTGCGCGCCAGACGCCGGCACAGCACCTCGAGCACCGCCGCCTCCGGATCCACCGCGTAGACGTGACCGGATGGACCGACGGCGCGCGCCAGTCGCGGCGTGAAATACCCCGGGCCCGCGCCGATCTCGGCCACCACCTGTCCGCGACGCAGCCCGAGCGCCCGCACGACGGCGCCAGGCTTCTGCCACCGCGCCCGCCGCGGATTCAACTGCCTGCGTCGCGCGGCGGCCAGGTCGCTACGCGTCACCCTGAGACCCGCGGGCCCATCGGGGCCGTGGCGCAAACGGTAGCTATCGACGACCTCTCCGGCGATAGGATACCGGCATTTCACTCTCGATAGGGGATGAAGATCTAAGGAAGCCGGCCTGTCGTGTCCCGTGATGCCCTAACGCATCGGCAGCGTGCGCTGGATAACTCGCCGGAGCTCCTCGAGCGTGAACGGTTTATACAGGTAGGGGGCGCCCGCACGCTCTAGAAATGCGGTGATCTCAGAGCTCAGCGCATCGCCAGTGAGGGTGCGGCCATTCTACCGGTCCCCACCGCGTCTCGCGTGCGAGCCCGCTGGCCGGAACGAGGATGCCGACGTCTTCCTTGCCGAGATCAATTCCGGAAAATCAAGCCCATTTTTGGGGACCTCGTGCCAAATGAGTCAACGCGAGCCGTAGGCCTGGCGCTGGTGATCTCC
>QHSA01000193.1 GCA_003220315.1 Candidatus Rokuibacteriota bacterium | reverse complement strand
GTCCGCTCGCGGTCAGGAGCGCGACAAGGTGACCGCCCTCGATGTCGGCGCCGACGACTATGTGAGCAAGCCCTTCGGCGCGGACGAGCTCCTCGCGCGGATCCGCGTCGCGCTCCGCCATACCGCGGGCGCGTCGCACGAGGGGGACGATGCGACGTTCCAGGTCGGGGAGCTCAAGATGGATCTCCTGCGTCGGCAGGTCTTCGTCGGCGACCGGGAGGTGCGCCTGACACCGATCGAGTACAAGCTCCTGGCGGCGCTCGTCCGGCACGCGGGCAAGGTCGTCACGCACGCGCAGTTGCTCCGTGACGTCTGGGGGCCGACGCATACCGACCAGGCCCACTACGTGCGCGTCTACCTGGCGCACCTGCGCCACAAGCTCGAGACCGAGCCCGCCCGCCCCCGGTATCTCCTGACCGAGCCGGGTGTGGGCTACCGCCTCGCGACGGAGTAACCGAGCAGGCGCCGCGGCGACGACGCCGCGCCGGCTCACACCGCGCGCGCGAGCTGCGCCAGGAGCGCCGCGACGAGCTCTTCGCTGTCCCGACCGAAGGCGACGACGGTCCCGGCGTGGTCGAGCGCGTTGATGAGCTGGATGGCGCCGAACACCTCGCCCCGGCCGTCGCGCAGCGGCATCGCGAGCATCGAGCGTGTGCGATAGCCGTGCACGGCGTCGAAATGACGGTCGAACCCGTACGGCCGCTCGGGTGGAATCTCGTACACGTCGGGGAGGTTCACGACGCCGCGGGTGAGCGCGACGTAGCTGGCGACGCTCGGCTCCACGAGCGCGAGCGGCTCGGCCGCGAGCCGGCGGCGCGCCTCGTCCGTGCCGAAGCGCCGCGCCAGGACGTCGTTCTGCACCGCCGCGAAGCGCAGACGGTCGCCCTCACGGAGGTACACCGTCCCGGCCTCGGCTCGCGTCAGCCGGCGCGCCTCGGTGAGGAGCAGCTCGAGCGCGCGCTGGCGATCGGGCTGCGCCGCGAGCGCGTCGCCGATCCTTGCGAGGGCGTCCGGGTCCATCGGCTAGGGCAGTCGCCTGACCACGTTGCGGAGCGTGCCGACCCGCTCCAGCTCGATCTCGACGATGTCGCCCGCGCTGAGCGCGTGCTCGTCCGGGACCAGGATGCCCGTCCCCGTCGAGAGCACCGTCCCCGCGGGCACGGGGTTGGAGCGGCCGAGCCACTCGACGAGCTCCGCACACGGGCGCTTCATCTCCTTCGTGTTGACGCGTCCCTCGTAACGGAGCCTGCCGTCTCGCAGAATTCGGCACGTCAGCGCGAGGCTCCCGGGGTCGCCGACCTCTTGGGGCGTGGCGAGGACCGGCCCCATGGCGAAGCACCCGGCGAAGATCTTCGACTGCGGGAGGAACAGCGGGTTTGCGCGCTCGATGTCCCACGCGGAGAGGTCGTTACCGACCGTGTAGCCGACGATCCGCCCCCGGCCCCCGACGATGACCGCCAGCTCCGGCTCCACGGCCGTCAGCGCCGAGTCGCGGCGGATCCCGATCGCCCCGTTCGGGCCCACCGTCCGCGACGCGGTCGCCTTGAAGAACAGCTCCGGGCGCTCGGACTCGTAGACGTGATCGTAGATCCCCTTCGTGCGGCCGCCCTCGTCCGTGTGCGCCTCGTAGTACTGCATGCTCCGTCGATAGGTGATGCCGGCGCCCCAAACCTCCGGGGGGTCGAGGGGCGCCAGGAGATGCGCGCGCCGCGGAGACGGCGCACGGTCGAGCTCCCGCCACCCGACGCGTGTCCGCGCGCCTGCGAGGAGCCGACGCGCGCGGCGCTCGATCCGCTCGGCGGTTTCACACGTCTCGATCAGCTCCCGCACCGAGCCCACGCCGGCCCGACCCGACGTGATGTCGACCACGTGGTCGCCGTCGACGACACCGACGCGAGTGCCCTTGCCCGGCAGGTAGAACTGGCAGAGTTTCATCTCATCCCTCCCGCGCCCCGGCTTTGACGTAGCGCCACACCCGATCGAGGGCGAACCACCGGGTGGGCGCGACCAGCAGCGACTCCAGGGCCACCAGGTGTTGCCGGTGGAGCGAGGATTGCAGATACCGGTCGAGATCGACAGGGTAGCTCGAGTCGCCGAGGACAAAGAACTGCCCGGGTTTGTCGACCACCTCACCCACGAGCATCCGCGCCGGGCGCAGACGCTCGACGAGCTCCGCGACGAGCCCCTTCAGGCGCCCGGCGACTTCGGCCGCGAAAGCGGGCTGACACGTCAAGAGCCCCGCGACCCCGTACGGAGTCGCGTGCGGGCTCGTCACGAACTCGGCGATCAGCTCGACGCGAAGCGACGGCGTGCTGAACCTCGCGTGCGCCGCGGCGACCTCGTCGAGGCGGGCCAGCGCCTGCCGACGCTCCGTGGTCGCGAGGCCTGCGTCGGCGTAGACGACGAGGCCGATGAACTCGGAGCCGAGGAAATGCTCCCGGTACATCAGCGACTCCATGACGTGCGGGCTCTTCCGGGTGTAGGTCTGGTGGATGAACGAGAGCTCCTGACGGAGCTCCGCCTCGTGGCCATCGAGGGCGACCCATCGGCGGAGGAAGGCCGGCATCGCGCGCGGTCCGCCCACGCGACTACGGCGAAAACTCGCGGGCAAGCTCGTCGCGGAGCCGCTGGGCGAACTCGGCCTGGCGGGACTGCGCGAGGCGCTGGCCGATCGCCGCGCCCTCCCCGGTGAGGACCGCGGCCACCCGAATCGCCTTCGAGCCGATCGGCGTCCGGTAGAAGCGCACCAGCTCTTTGGCGTCGGCCTCGGTGAAGTGCTTCGCGTAGGCGGAGACCAGCTCATCCTCGAACAGCGCGGTGGGGAAGACGCCGGCGAACGTCCGGCGGACCACGTCGATCAGCTTCCGCTCCTCCGCGGGCGAGACGGGTCGGCGCAGCTGGCGCTCGAGCGCCGGCCTGAGGCCCGGGACCAGAGCCTGGGCGATCTGCTGGAGCATGGCGTCGGTGAGGTCGGAGCCCGTTGCCATGTGCACCAGCTCGCGGATCGCCTGCTCGTGCCCGGGAGTGAGCGACGCCGCGGGCGACGGCTTCGGCTTTGGTGGTCGCGAGGGCTTGGCCTCGGGAGCCGGCGCGGGCTTCGTCCCCCCTGCCGCTGCCGGCTTCGCCTCGGGCGGCAGTGAGGGCTTGGCTCCGGGCGGCGAAGGCTTCGCCTCGGGCGGCGCGGCGGGCTTCCCCTCGGGACCCGGGGAAGGCGGCGCGGTGGGGGCCGGCGGCGGGAACTGCGAGTAGTGGACGACTCCGTTCTCGTCGACCCACCGGTACAGCGTCTGCGCCGCGGCCGGCGCGGCGAGCGCGGCGACGACCATCACGCTCAGGACCGTGAGCCGTGCGGAGCCGGGCCTCATGGGGCTGTCCTCCCTCCCGAAGCGCTCGATCCGTGGCTCAGACCGTCACCCCCCGATAGGTCGCCGTGCGCCACTCCGAGTAGCGCTTGTCGATGCCCCGGACGACGTCCATGTAGGCGCGGAGCATGCGCCGGGTGAGCACGCCGACTTCGCCGTCCCCGAGCGGGAAGCGATCGATCGAGACGATCGGTGTGATCTCGTAGCCGCTCCCGCAAAAGAACGCCTCGTCGGCGACGTAGAGTTCGGTGCGGTCGATCTCGCGCTCGACCACCGGGAGCCCGAGGACGTTCGGGCAGATCTCCTCGATGAGGGTCGCCCGCGTGATGGACTCGAGGATGTCGGCGGTCACCGGCGGCGTGACGAGCCTCCCCTTGCGGACCATGAAGAACGTCGCGCCGGTGCCCTCGGCGACGTGTCCCTGCGCGTTGAGGAGGATCGGCGCATCGTAGCCGTCGGCCTTCGCCTGCAGGAGGGCGAGGCGGCCGTTCTGGTAGTTCGGGCCGCACTTGAGCCGGATCGGGATCGCGTTGTCAGAGGTGCGCGTCCACGAGCTGACGCAGCAGGAGAGACCCGCCGGCGAGATCCGACCGCGCCGCCGGGGGTTGATGTAGAGACCCGTGGGCGACGTCGCGTCCATCCCCACGCCGACGACGTAGGCGACCAGGTGCATGTGGACGTCCTCGCGGATCGCGTTCCCCCGGAGGACTTCGCGCGCGGCCTCGTAGAGGTCGACGTCGCTGTACGGGACGCTGAAGCGCATCATCTTCATCGACTCGCGCAGCCGCGTGAAGTGCTCCTGCAGGCGAAAGCAGTAGAGCTCCTCGTCGGCCTCGTTCCAGTACGCCCTGAGCCCCTCGAAGACGTTGGTCCCGTAGAACACGGCGGCGCTGTTGACGGGCAGCACCGCCTCCGCCGGGGGGACGAGCGTGCCGTTCATCCAGATCTTGAGTTCGTTCATCGCGTGCGGCTCCTTTGTGAGGTCATGACGGATGGGGGAGCACCGGTTGCCGGACGTAGGCGATCGCGCAGTCCCGCCCGTGACGGGCCGCCGCCCGGGCGACGGCCTCCTCGACGCTCGGCGCCGTGTCGAAGCCGACGTGGCGCGGGATCTCGGGATCTTGCGGGCCGGCGACGATGACCCGGCCGACGTGCTGCAGGCGCTTGAGCGGGTAGACGGCGAGGATCCCGTGGACGGGGTGGAAGCCGAAGCGCGCACGATACGCCTCGAGGTACGCGGGGCGCCGCGCGAAGTCGTCGGCGAAGCGGCGCATGATCTCGTAGGGATCGCGCGTGACCGGCAGGACGCGCTCCCAGACCTCCGGGTACGAGGGATGGGTCGCGCGGTCCCAGCGGTCGGGGACGGGCGTCGCCATGATCACGGTGCAGCCCGGCGAACCCGCCGCTTCCGCGAGCCCGCCGAGGTAGCCGAGCCCGGACGAGACGAGGGTGAGGATCGGGTTCACATGGGAGAAGACCGCGTACGGGCTCGTGTCCGGCACGCCGTAGACCAGCACATCGAACCGCTCCCCCGCCTGCCCGCGGCGCGCCGGGAACATCCGGGCGACGTCGCCGAGCAGCTCTCGGCGCGTCGCGTCCACGCTGCCGGCGACGACTTTCGCCGGGCGCCACGGATCCGCGAGGAGCGTGTCGATCTTGAACACGCGGCGGCCCACGCGGCGCTCCAGATGGCGGCCCATCTCGTCGAGGACCTCGTGCATGCGGTTGCCGTGCACCGACATGGACATCCCGTCCGGCGTGTGCGTGACCTTGATGGAGTCGTAGGTGGAGAGCCCGACGCAGACCGACTTCCAGCCCCCGTTGAAACCGCGGTTGTAGCGGGCGTTGACGTACACGGTCAGGTCCGACTCGGCGACGAGGCGGTGGACCTCGACGGGGTAGCCGTGCTCCGGCGTCCGCCCGAGGTCGACGATCGCCGCCTGGTCCTCGGCGTCGTGGCACACGAGGCGCGGCCCGAACTCGCGGACGAGGTCCTCACCGAGGATCCGCGCGAGCTCCGCCGGGCGAAGCTTCCGGTGGAGCGCGTTCGCGCAGATCAGCGTCACGCGCGTGCGCGGCACGCCCGCCGCCTCGAGCTCCTCGAGGACCGCCTCGATCGCGACGGACCGGATCGGGCCGTAGGACGCGACGGTCGCGTCGTCGAACGCGATCGTGACCCCTGCGCCCGGCCTCACCAGTTCCCCGATCCGCGGGAGCCCTCGCGGCGCCGCGAGGGCCGCCCTCACGGCCGCCCCGAGATCCTCGAGGGGTGCCAGTGTCGTCGCCTCGACGTTGGAGAGGGTGCGGGTGCGCGACGGCAGCGTCGCGGTCAGGGTGGTCTCGCCGTACGGCAGCTCCACGTTCACGCACCGCATCCTCCCAAGTTCGGGGACGCTTGACAAGCATTCACGAAGCGCCGAATCTTCCGGCGGTGGCGAGCTACTCGCTCGGGATCGACATCGCGCCATGAAGCCGCCGGAGGTCATCGAGACCGATCGGCTGCGCCTGCGACGACCGGTGATGGAGGACGCCGCGGCGATCTTCTCGACGTATGCGCAGGACCCGGAAGTGGCGCGCTTCGTCTCCTGGAGCGTGCACCCGAGCGTGGACGTCACGCGGAAGTTCGTCGAGGAGGACTGCGTCGCGGGCTGGAAGACGGGCCAGGTCTTCCCCTGGCTGATCACGCTCGCGGCGGGCGGAGACGTCGCGGGGATCATCGACCTCCGGCCGGTGGCGACGCGCGCCGAGATCGGCTACGTCCTCGCCCGACGCTACTGGGGTCGCGGCCTCATGACCGAGGCGGCGCGCGCCGTAGTCGAGTGGGCGCTCGCCGAGCGCGAGATCTACCGGGTGTGGGCGGTCGTGGACCTCGAAAACCCGGCCTCGCAACGCGTGCTCGAGAAAGTCGGCATGACGCGCGAGGGTGTGCTGCGGCGCTGGGTGGTGATGCCGCGCCAGGGCCCCACGCCACGCGACGTCTGGTGCTTCGCGCGCGTCAGGGAGCGGGAGGCCACGCGATGACCGCCCCCTTCGACGCGGTCACGCTCGAGGTCATCCCGCTGATGACGACAACCGTCGTCAGCACGTCCTCCGGAAGGGGGACACGGTCCTGGTCCGAACGCCCGGCGGCGGTGACGGTCCGCCGTCCCGGCGCCCGGCGGAGCTCGTGAGGCGCGGTCGCCGCATGGGCGACGTCGGCCGGCGCGCGATGCCCGGCGCCCGACGCGCGTGAGTGCGCCGACGCGCCCCCATCGGGGCGAGCTCCGGGAGATCGCCCGGCGGGCGATGCGCGAGCGCGGGCTCGAGCCCGACTTCTCGCCCACCGTCCTCGCCGAGACGGGCGCGATCACCAAGCCCGCCGAGGACCGCGATCCCGCCATCCGGGACCTCCGCGGTCTCCTCTGGGCCTCCATCGACAACGACGACTCGCGGGATCTCGACCAGCTCTCGGTCGCCGAGCCGGCGGGCGGCGACGCGGTGACGATCCTGGTCGCGGTCGCCGACGTGGACGCGGTCGTGGGGAAGGGCTCCGCGATCGACGGCCACGCGCAGACGAACACGACCTCGGTGTACACGGCGGCCGAAGTCTTTCCGATGCTCCCCGAGAAGCTGTCGACCGACCTCACCTCCCTCGGCGAGGGCGGGGAGCGGCTCGCGGTGGTCGTCGAGATGACGGTCGGGGCGGACGGCGCAGCGACGGGCGGCGACGTCTATCGCGCGCGCGTCGTCAACCACGCCAAGCTCGCCTACGACGCCGTCGCCGCGTGGCTCGACGGCGCGGCGCCGGCGCCGCCGCGCGTCGCCGCGGTCCCCGGCCTCGACGCGCAGCTCCGGCTTCAAGATCGGGTCGCGCAGGCGATGAAGGCGCTGCGCCATCACCGCGGCGCGCTGAGCCTCGAGACGCTCGAGCCCCGGGCGGTGTTCGACGGTGACGTGCTCACCGATCTCCGACCCGACGAGGCGAACCGCGCGCGGGAGCTGATCGAGGACTTCATGATCGCCGCCAACGGCGTGACCGCGAAGTTCCTCGAGGCACGCGGCTTCCCCGCGCTGCGGCGGGTCCTCCGCGCCCCCGAGCGCTGGGAGCGCATCGTCGCCCTTGCGGCGGACCTCGGCGAGCGGCTCCCAGGGGCGCCGAACGCGCGCGCGCTCGAGGCGTTCCTCGCCGCGCGACGCCGGGCGGACCCCGCGCGCTTCCCCGATCTCTCGCTCTCGGTGGTGAAGCTCCTCGGCTCGGGCGAGTACGTCCTCGACCCGCCGGGCGGCGCGCCCCACGGACACTTCGGGCTCGCCGTGCGGGACTACACGCACGCGACGGCGCCCAACCGGCGATTCCCCGACCTCATCACCCAGCGCCTCCTCAAGGCGGCGCTCGCCACGCAGCCGGCGCCGTACACCGACGCGGAGCTCGCCGCGCTGGCGCGCCACTGCACCGAGGCGGAGGACAACGCCGCCAAGGTCGAGCGCCAGGTGCGGAAGTCGGCGGCGGCGCTGCTGCTCGCCTCCCGGATCGGCGAGCGGTTCGACGCGATCGTCACGGGTGCGGGCGACAAGGGAACGTGGGTGCGGGTGCTCAAGCCGCCGGTGGAAGGCAAGGTCGTGCGGGGCGTCGAGGGGCTCGACGTCGCCGACCGGGTGCGGGTCGAGCTCGTGCGCACGGACGTGGAGCGTGGCTTCATCGATTTTGCGCGCGTCACGTGACGCGCGATCGCCCGACACGACGCCGGTCGGTCGATCGAGGGAGGCCTCGATGAGACACCCACGCCGCTCCCGCACGAACGCGCTGCTCGTCTTGATCGCGATCGGGGCCCTCGCGCGCCCGCCCCTCGCCCCGGCGGCGTGCGCGCCTTCGGCCGCCCTCGACGCCCCGACGACCCTCGTCCTGTCGGGCGGCGGGGCGAAGGGCGCCTGGGAGGCGGGCGTGGCCGCGACGCTGGTGCGAGGTGGGCTCGCCCCGAGGCTCGTGGCCGGCTCGTCGGCCGGCGCGCTGAACGCCGCGATGCTCGCCGACGGGCGCCTCGACCGACTCGAAGCGCTGTGGCGCTCGCTCAGGCGCGAGCAGGTCTACACGCTTCGGGCGTCCGTCATCTTCGCCGGGCTCCTCCCGGGCTGGCTCACGCTCCTGGCCCTCGACGCCGCCGGCTCCCTCTTCGACCCCCGGCCACTGCGGGAGCTGATCGCCGCGTCGGTCGACCTCGACCGCATCCGCGCCTCGTCCGTCCGGCTACTCGTCACCACGTCCGATCTCGTCCGGCGGGAGACGCGGCGCTTCGACAACCGGACGGTGAGCGTCGACGCCCTCATGGCCGCGAGCGCGGTCCCCGGCGCGTTTCCCCCGGTCGACGTCGAGGGCACGCTCCTGGTCGACGGCGGACTCACCAGCCGGGCGCCCGTTCTCGAGGCGCTCGAGGCCGACCCGTCGGTGAGACGCGCGATCGTCGTCATGAGCTACGCGCCCGACGAGGGGGGCGCCCGGCCCTCCACGCTGCGGCGCGCGCTCGAAGAGGGGTTCGAGATGGCGATGATTCACCAGATCCGCCGTGACACGGAGCTGGCGCGGCTCAAGTACCCGGCGGTCGACGTGCAGGTCCTCACGCCGTCGGCGCCGCTCCGCGTGCGACCGCTGGACTTCGATACGAGCGGGATCGCCCGCCTGCTCGAGCTCGGAGGGGCGGATGCCGCGGCGTGCCTCGCGGCCTGGAAGGCGCGATGAGCGGCCCGAGCCTCATCGCGCTCGGCGTGCACCTCACGCGAGCGTCGAGTCGACGACCGCGAGCGGGCCCCTTCCCTGGATGTACCTCACCTCGCGCAGGCCGAGCAGCGTCCGCACGCGATCGTCGCCCACCTTCAACGGGCCGGGCGAGGGCGCGCTGCCCGGCGCCGGCTGGGGGAACGCCGTGGACATCGCGGTGTGGAAGGCCACGTTC
The DNA here is from genome assembly GCA_003220315.1 of Candidatus Rokuibacteriota bacterium. Taxonomy (GTDB): domain Bacteria; phylum Methylomirabilota; class Methylomirabilia; order Rokubacteriales; family CSP1-6; genus 20CM-2-70-11. Next base: position 13,315 of record QHSA01000193.1, on the reverse strand, counting down.
CCTTCGACCTTTTGCAGCACCTGGTGGATGTGGCCGTTGAGGACCGTGACCGAGCCGAACCGCTTGAGGTAGCCGAGCGCCTGCTCGCTGTCGTCCGTGGCCCAGCCCCACTTGGCATAGACGGCCCAGAGGGGCACGTGGGTGAAGACGACGACCGGGGTGCTGCTCGAGAGCTTCCGCACGTCGTCCTCGAGCCACTCAAGCTGCTCGGCGCCCAGGCTTCCGAGACCTTTGGCCTTGTAGCTCTCCACGTTGACGAGGCCGACGAAGTGCACGCCCCGGTGGTCGAAGCTCTGCCAGCCCTTGCCGCCGACCGTGCCCTTGCCGTAGCGGGCGAGGTAGTCCTTGCCGCCGTCGAGGAAGACGTCGTTCTCGCCGGGCACGTAGAACACGCGCTCGGTCTTCACGCTCTTGAGCATCTCCGCGACCGCGTCGAACGCGCCAGGCTTCTGGGCGTGCGTGAGGTCGCCCGTGTGGAGGACGAAGGCCGGCCGCGTCGGCAGCGCGTTGATCCGGGCGATGGCCTCGCCGAGCGTTGCCGCCACGTCCTTGTTCGCCTCGCCCTTGAAGCCGATGTGGGTGTCGCTGATCTGGACGAAGCCGAAGTCACCCCCGGCGGGCGTCTCGGCGGCCTGTGCGAGCGTCCGCGATGAGAGCACGCCGCCCGCCGCAGTCCAGACCACGCCGGTCCCCACCCAGGCCATGCACTCGAGAAAGCCGCGACGATCCATGTCCATGTCGATCTCCCTTCGGATGTCTCGGTTCACTGCACGACGACCGTGGACCTCATCTGGGGGTGCAGGGCGCAGAAGTAGGCGTAGATGCCCGGCGCGTTGAACGTGAACGAGAACTTCTCGTCGGTCTCCAGCGCCGGTGACGCGAACGCCCCTGCCGGCGACGTCACCGTGTGAATCTCGGCGTCGTGATTGACCCACGTGACCGTCGTCCCCGTCGGAACCGTCAGCGTCGACGGCGTGAAGCGGAAATTCTCGATCGCGACCTGCGGGGTCGATCCCGCCGCGCCGGGCGCCGCCGGCCCGGCGACGATCGCCCCCACCGCCAAGAGAGCGCCTCCGATCAGGATCCGTGCGTTCATGCGATGTCTGCCTCCCTCCATGCCAACGCGCCGGGCGTCGGGTCGTTCCCTCTGGCGCCACGAAAGCCTCGGGAACGAATCGGTCGTTCGCGCGTTAGGAGCGGGTGAAGGAAGGGCCTGGTACGATCTGAGCGGCATGGGGGGCGGAGCGGGGACGGGCGCAGGCGCCGCGCTGGGGCGGGAGGCGTTGGCCTACGTCGACAGCCTGCACAACCTCGCGCGCTACCTGACGGGCAACGCGAGCGACGCCGACGACCTGGTCCAGGAGACGTACGCGCGGGCCCTCAAGGCGGCCGAGCGGTTCACGCCCGGGACGAATCTCAAGGCGTGGCTGTTCAGGATCCTGCGCAACACGTTCCTGAGCGCGTACCGGCGCGAGCGGAACAATCCGGTCAGCGGCGGGCTCGACACCGTGGACCCCGCGGCGCAAGGGGTCGCCGACGACCACTGGCTCCGCGACGACATGGAGCTCGACCGGCTCAGGAAGATCGTGGCCGGGGAGATCGAGGCGGCGCTGATGACGCTGTCGGACGAGGCGCGCACGGTGATCTTGCTGGACCTCGAGGGGCTCACCGAGGTCGAGGTCGCCCAGGTCGTCGGCTGCGCGGTGGGCACCGTGAAGTCACGGCTCGCGCGGGCGCGGTTGGCGCTCCGCCGGCAGCTCAAGGACTACGCGAGATAGAGGAATGGACTGCGAGGACGTCAGGACCTACTTGCTCGACGACCACCGGGGGCAGCTCGCCCCGGAGCTCGCGCGCGAAGTCCGGGCCCACGTCGAGCGGTGCGCCGCGTGCGCCCACGACGACGCCGCCGAGCACGCGCTGAGCGAGCTCCTCGAGCGCCGCCTGCCGCAGCATCCCGCCCCCCTCGCGCTCAAGCGCCGGCTCGCGGCGCAGTGGCCGGCGCCCGGCGCGGCGCGCGCGCCCTGGTGGCCCCGGTGGCGCCGCGCCGTGGCGCCGGCGCTCGCCGCCGCGCTCGTGCTCGCCGTTGCCGCGCCGTGGCTGACCGGGCGCCTTCCCGCTTCCGGTCGGGGCGACGGCGCCCAGGCGCTCGTCGCCGAGGCCGTCAACGATCACCTGCGGGTGCTCCTGAGCGAGCACCCGCTCGAGGTCGAGAGCGGCGGCATCCATCAGGTCAAGCCCTGGTTCGCGGGCCGGCTCGACTTCGCGCCCGTCGTTCCGTTCGGCGGCGACGTCGAGTTCCCGCTGAAGGGCGGGGCGGTCGGCTGGTTCGTGGACCGCAAGGCGGCGGTCCTCGTCTACCAGCGGCGCCTCCACCCGATCTCGCTCTTCGTGTTCCGCGCCGACGGGCTGCCGTGGCCCGCGCGCGGCGGGGAGCGGATCGGCGGCGTGGACGCCTACCGGCAGACGGCGCGGGGGTTCACGGTCGTCCTCTGGCGCACGGGCGATCTCGGCTACGCCCTCGTGTCCGACCTGGACCCGAAGGAGCTCGCCACGTTCGCGTCGAAGCTCGTCGGCTGATCAGACGGCGTCGGCGGGCACGAGCAGCACGCGCGTGCGGCGGACGCTGAGCCCCTCGGCGCCCGACCCGTCGAGGCGCGCGATCACGACGCGCGTCCGGTGACGCGCCGTCACCAGGACGCGCTCCGCTCCGCCCGGACGCACGTACCACGCCTCGGCGCCGGGGGCGAGGCGCGCGCTCACGACGAGCCCGACGACGCCGCTCGCCGGCCGCCAGCGTGCCCGGAGCGGGAGGGCGAGCGCCCCGAGGGTCACGGCGAGAGCCGCGAGGATGGCGTGAGACTCGGCGGACGCGTGCGGCAGGACCACGACCGCGCCGGTCCACACGACGAGCCAGGCGACGAGGGCGTCGAGCCAGCGCAGCAGGCGCGCCGCGATGGCCCAGCGCGCGACCGCCGCGGGCAGGGGGCGGAGGGGGCTTCGCATCTCTCCCCCAGCTTACCGAACGACCGGCTAGAAGACCTCGCCGAGGGCCAGCGGACGGGGCTCCCGCCGCCGATGCGTCGGACCGAAGTGCTCGAGCAGCCCCTGGCAGATCAGCGGCAGCGCGATCGTCACGTCCGCGAAGCACATGACGTTCGGGCCGCCCTTGGCCTCCTTGCCCCACGAGATGCACTCGGTGGCGAGCGCGGCGCCGCCCAGGCCGCCGTAGACGGTGTTGTCGGTGGTGATCTGGATCGCGGCGACGTGGGGCTTGGCCTCCGCGTTGCCGTGGCGCGACGAGACGCTCGTCGCCGTGATCTGGAGGAAGTCCTTGGGGACGCCGCCCCCGAGGAAGATCACGGAGGTCCCGCGGCCGCCGGTGATCGCCGCGTCCATGACGTCCGTCGCGATCTTGTAGTCGCGGAAGAAGTCGACGATCGGCGCCTGCTCGGCGCGGGCGGCCTTGTCGTACGCCTCGCCGATCGGCCCGTCGGGCAGCCCGCAGCAGAACACGGGGACCTGGCAGCGCGCGGCCGTCGCGAGGATGGAGCGGCGGAAGCCCTTCTCCTCGAGCCAGAGGCCGAGCTCATGGAGGAGCCGCATCGTCGGGATCGCCGGCTTCCGCCAGCGCTCGGCCAGATCGTCGATGAAGCCGCGCAGCAGGCGGGTCTCGAGCTCGTCGTACCGCTTCTTGGAGACGATGTGGTCGTAGAAGCGATAGTATCCCGCCCTCCATAAATCGACGTCGTCGACGTCGTCGGCGCTGACGCGGTAGAGGCGGTTGCCGTCCATCTGCTCGAGGAGGTCCTCGGTGATGTTGGCCGAGGTCGAGGCGAGCACGTCGACGTACCCGCGGTCCAGGAGCCACGTCACGAGCGGCCAGAGCCCCGCGCTCGACAAGGACGCGGCGTAGCCCAGGCAGATGAGGCTCGGGCCCTCGATCATGCGCTTCCACGTCTCGAAGGCCTCACCGAGCTGCCGCCCCTGGAAGGCCGAGGCGCGCATCCGCGTGAGGAGGGCGAGGACGGACGGGCTCTGGCCGCCCTCGACCACGGCCATCGGCTCGCGGACGAGGCGCGGATCGTCGTAGCTGGCGCGTTGGGACATGGGGGTCATCCCTCCGGGTGGAGCCACGCGCGCGACTTTGCGTGCTCGCGCTCGCGCTCGGTGCGCAGGAAACGATACCGACTCCCTCGGGCGATCAGCGCCTCCTGGACAGTCCCGCCCGGGAAGCACGCCTTGAGCTGGGGGACGACGCGGTCACGGTCGAAGAAGCGGCACGAGAAGATGTCGAAGTACGCGCGCTCCTCGTCCGGGAAGACGTGGAGGCTCACGTGGCTCTCCGCGATCATCGTCATGGCGGAGAGGACCGGGCGCCCGTCGGCGGCGCGGTCGCGGATGACGTAGGGGCGCATGATCGGCGTCATGCCGATCGAGCGTGGCAGCCGGTCGAAGAGCGCGAAGAGCGTGTCCATGCTCTGCGGCCCCTGGTAGGCGTCGACGTTGAGGAAGAGGTGGGGGCCGAAGTCCGCGTCCATGTCGGGCTCGGTGTCCTTGAGGTCCTGGCGGTCCACCGTCTGGACCGCCGTGATCGCGCACGGGAAGACCGCCTCCAGGATGCTCCGGAGGCGCCCGGCGTCGAAGGGCACCGGCGCCACGAGGTCGGCGAAGTACGCCTCGCGGAACGAGAAGGTGTGGAGCGTGAAGTGGCCGCCCGCCAGGAAGACGAACGCGCTGACCCCGCAGTCCTCCGGCACGACCCCGTTGTAGTAGGGGAGGACGAACGCCGGCATCACGGACTTGAGCCCGAGCTGGGTCGGGACCTCCTCGAGCACCTCCTGGATCAGCGGGACGTGGTCGAAGCGCGAGCGGAACCCCTGGAAGCCGTCTATCGTGAAGTGGAGCATTCGCCTCCCTCGTTCGAGCGCGCGCGGCGCGCGCGCTTCGGTAACGTCTCGATCGGGACCGTGGCGAGGACTCGGAGCCTGGAGAGGAGAGCAGTGGGAGCGTCGGCGCGGTCGGTATCGACCAGCGACGTGGCGTCCACCGTCAGCGGCGGAATCGCAGACGACGGAGTCGCATTACGAAGGAATGTAACGGCACCTTCGAAGGTAAGTCAACGAAAGATCCACGCCGGCGGCCCGGCAACCCTTGTTCGGCCCCGGGCCGGAGGGGTAAGCTTCGCGCCATGGGCGAGCGCCGCCAGGCTCCGGGCGCGGCCGGGGGGGCCGCGTGCCGGCGGGGATGACCGACCACCTCCTCCTCGAGCAGGACGGCGCGGTCGCCGTCGTCACCATCAACCGGCCCGAGGCGCGCAACGCGATGACCTTCGAGATGTACGAGGCGCTCCACGACACCTGCGAGCGCCTCGACCGCGACCCCGGCGTGCGCGTCGTCGTGCTGCGGGGCGCGGGCGACCGGGCGTTCGCGAGCGGCACCGACATCCGCCAATTCCTCACCTTCAAGACCCGCGAGGACGCGCTCGGGTACGAGGCGCGCCTCAGCCGCGTACTCTCTGGGATCGCCGCGCTGACCAAGCCGACGATCGCGATGGTCCAGGGCGACGCGGTCGGAGGCGGCATGTTCATGGCGCTCGCGTGCGACCTGCGCCTGGCCGCACCCCACGCGCGCTTCGGAGCGCCCGTGGCGCGGACGCTCGGCAACTTCGTCGCGCCGACGAGCCTGGCGCTCCTCGTCGCCACGGTGGGCCCGGTCCGCGCGCGCGAGCTCGTCCTCACGGCGCGCCTGGTGGGCGCCGCGGAGGCGAAGGCGATCGGGCTCGTGGACGAGGTTCATCCGGCCGAGGCGCTCGCCGCGCGGACCCTCGGGCTCGCCGGCGAGATCGCCCAGCACGCGCCGCTCACGCTGGCCGCCGCCAAGGAAGCGACGCGACGCCTGCTCGCCGCCCAGTCCCCCGGGAGCCTCGAGGACCTCATCCTCTCCTGCTACCTGAGCCAAGACTTCCAGGAGGGCGTCCGCGCCTTCCTCGAGAAGCGCAAGCCGCGATGGCAAGGGCGCTAACCGCCGCCCTCCTCGCCGCGCTCCTCGTCGCGGGCGGCGCCCGAGCCGCGCCGGAGTCGCGTCTGACGCTCCCGTCGGGCTTCCGGATCGAGGAGTTCGCGTCGGGCTTCGGCCCGACCCGGTTCATGACGATCGATCCCACGGGCACGCTGCTCGTGTCGACCCCGGGCCGGGGCCGCGTCGTCGCGCTGCCCGACCGGAACCGCGACGGCCGTGCCGACACGGTCGTCACGGTCGCCGAGGGTCTCGAGCTCCCCCACGGGCTCGCGTTCAAGGACGGCCAGCTCTACGTCGCCGAGACGGGTCGCGTGAGGCGCTTCCGCTACGACCCGGCGACGCTCAAGGCGAGCGACCCGACGGTCGTCGTGCCGAACCTCCCGCCGGGCGGCGGTCACTGGACGCGCACGATCGCCTTCGGCCGGGACGGGCGGCTCCACGTCTCGGTGGGCTCGTCGTGCAACGTCTGCACGGAGCGCGACCCCCGCCGCGCGGCGATCACGCGCTACAACGCCGACGGCTCGGGCGAAGCGCGCTTCGCGACTGGCCTCAGGAACGCGGTTGGCCTCGCCTTCCACCCAGAGACCGGCGAGCTCTGGGCGACGGTCAACGAGCGCGACTGGCGCGGCGACGACCTGCCCCCGGACTACATCACGGAGGTCAAGGACGGCGCCTTTTACGGCTGGCCCGACTGCTTCGCGGTCGGCGGCCGGGCCGTCGTCGACCGCGGCGCGAACGGAAGCGCCGAGCGCTGCGGGCGGATGACGCTCCCGACGATCGAGATCCAGGGGCACTCGGCGCCCCTCGGCCTCGCGTTCTACACGGGCGCGGAGTTCCCCCCCGCGTACCGAGGGAGCCTCTTCGTCGCCTACCACGGCTCGTGGAACCGCTCGGTGCCGACGGGCTACAAGGTCGTGCGCGTGCCGTTCAAGGGCGGCCGGCCGAGCGGCCCCGTGGAAGACTTCGCAACGGGATGGCGGGAGGGCGGGAGCGTGCGGGGGCGGCCGGTGGGACTCCAGATGGGCGCCGACGGGGCGTTGTACCTTTCGACGGACGACACGATCTACCGGATCAGCTACCGCGCGTCTTAGTCCACGTGCGGGGCCCCGACATGGCCCCCCGCACCCCCCCAACGCTCGGGAGCGCCCCGGGAAACCCGGGGCGCTCCTCGTTCCCCGCTTCTTCTAGCGCTTCGGGCGGACCGAATCCCCCACACGGATCACGCCTTCGGTGAGAACTCGCGCGCGCAGCCCGCCGCGGTGGATGAGGCCGGCAAGGACCCCCTGCTGCGTGAGCTTCTCGAGGTGCTTGCAGGGCTCGCAGAGTCGCGTGCCGACCAGGAGCACCGGACCCACCCAGAACTCATGACCGACCAGGTGGTTGAGCGGCACGCCGGACGTCGCGATGTTGCGGCGGGCCTCCGCCGGGGAGAGCTTGATGCCGAGCCGGCCCCCTTCGGCGTTCTGCACCCCGTCGAAGAGCGCCGCGACCGCCTCCGTCTCGATCAGCGTCACCTCGCGGCCGCCGTGGCTCCGGTGCGGCGAGTACGTGCCGGTCTCGAGGAAATAGCGGTCACCCGCGAGGCCGCGCCCCGGCACCGCCTGCACGGATTCTATGGACTCCATCGGCGCGGATGCTTTGGGGGCGATGTGGAGCGAGACGACGCTTCCCTGCCACACGGCAGGGATTCTACTACTTTTCTCGGACCTGCTTCACCAGTTGCTGGTAGGAGGTGCGCTTGATGACCTTGTCGAACTGGGCGCGGTAGTTCCGCACGAGGCTCACGCCGCCGATCACGATGTCGCACGCGCGCCAGCTGTCGCCGCGGTGGACCATCCAAAAGTCCACGGGAATCGCTCCCTGGCTGGCGCCGACCTGCGTCTTCACGGTGGCCTCGTCGCCGCGAACGCCGTCGATGGCGTCGCTGACGACGACGACCTTCTCGCCGTTGTAGAGATCGAGCTTGCCGGTGAACACGCGCTCGATGAGGTCACGGAAGAGCCGGACGAACTCCTCACGCTCGGTCGCCGTGCGCGCCTCCCAGTGACGCCCAAGGCTGCGGCGCGCGAACTCCTCGAAGTCGAACATGTCGCCGGCGAGACGTCGGATCGCCGCGCGCCGCTCCTGCGCCTTCGCGGGCCGCTTGAGCTCGGGGTCGTTCAGAACCTTCATCACCCGGTCGATGCTCGTGAAGAGCTGCTCGGCCGGCTGGCCGGCCCACGCCGGCGCTGCCAGCACCGCCCCGAGCCAGAGGGCCGCGACGGCGGCCACGCTCCGCCGGGTCGGCACTAGTTTCGCCCGGTCAGGTTGAGGATCCGCCCCTCGAGCAGGTGCAGGAGCGGCACGTACTCGTCACTGCCGCACGACGGGCACGTCGACTCCCCGAGCTCGAAGCACTCCTCGCACGCCACGCAGACGGCGAGGCTCCGGAGCGGGATCGGGACTCGCGAAAGGGATCGAACCACTGTGCTGATCATCGCCTTAGAACCTCCTGCCAGAAGGTCTAGGCAAAGGGGATACCAAAGCCGGAAGTTCAGCCGAACGTGCCGTATCGCAAGGCTTTCCCGGTCCGGGCCGACGCGCTGGAAAGGCTCAGGCTGCTAGCTTCTTACCACTCCGGTTGGCCCGGTCCTGATCAACCGCTCAGGGGAGCCGGAGAGGCCCGGCTGGAGGAGCCGACCGGCCGACGCGAGTGATCACGACGATGCGGCCCCGGTCACTGACGAAGACGCTCAGCGTCCAGCTGACGATGCTGACGAGGAGCGAGCCGAACATCGCCGCTAAGAAGCCGTGGACTTCGAAACCCTTCACGAGCAGCGACGTGAGCCAGAGGCAGAACGCGTTGAGGACGAGGAGGAACAGGCCGAGGGTCAGCAGCGTGACCGGCAGGGTGAGCACGACGAGGATGGGGCGCACGACCGCGTTGATCAGCCCGAGGACGAGGCCGGCGCCGAGCGCGGCCGGCACGCTCGCGACCGTGATCCCGGGAACGATCTCGGCGACGAGGTAAATCGCGAACGCGTTGACGAGAACGCGGAAGAGGAACCCCATCCCTCGGACATTATGGCTTACTATCGCCCGTGATGATGGGCGAGAGCGCGCCGATCCAGCGCTGGGTCCAGCTCGCCGGCTACGCCCTCATCGTCGGCGCCGCGCTCATGGTGCTGAGCCCGTTCCTGGTCCCCCTCGCCTGGGCCGCGATCCTCGCCTTCGCGACGTGGCGCCCTTACGAGCGCGTCCGCCGCGGTCTCGGCGGGCGCGCCTGGCTCGCCGCCGCGCTCATGACGACGCTCGTCGTCCTCCTCGTGGTGATCCCGGCTGGGCTCCTGTCGCTCGCCCTCGCCGCCGAGGCCGGCCGGACGTTCGCGGACTTCCGGCTCTCGGCCCTGACCCTGCCGGCGTGGTTCTCCGCGGCCCTCGGGGAGCTCCCCTGGTTCGGTCCGCGGCTCGCCGACCGGCTCGTGCGCGCGCTCGCGGATCCGTCGGCGCTCGAGCGATGGATCCTCGCCAACGCCGGCGGCTGGGCCGCGGCGGTCGCGACCGCGGCCGGCAACGTCGGCCGGAACGCGCTCGACGCGGTCCTGGCGCTGTTCACGCTCTTCTTCCTGTACCGCGACGGCCCGGTCCTCGTCCCGCAGATCCAGCGCGCGCTCCACGGGCTCGGCGGCGAGCGATTCGCCGTGATGTTCCAGCCGCTCGGCGAGACCATCCGCGCGGTCATGTACGGCACGCTCTTCACCGCGCTGTCGCAGGGCCTCCTCGCGATGCTCGGCTACTGGGCGGCCGGCCTTCGCGCGCCCGTGCTCCTCGGCGCCCTCACCGCGCTCCTCGCGCTCACGCCCGCCGGCGCGGCGCTCGTCTACGTCTCCGCGAGCGTCTGGCTCCTGCTCGACGGCCGACTGACGGCCGGCGGGCTGCTGCTGGCGTGGGGTGTGGTCGCGGTCAGCATGGTCGACAACATCATTCGCTCGTGGTTCCTGCGGGGCGCCGTCCGCGTGCCGTTCCTGCTCGGCTTCTTCGGCGTCCTCGGCGGCATCACCGCGTTCGGTGCCGTCGGGATCTTCCTCGGACCCATCGCCATCGCGCTCCTCCTCGCGCTGTGGCGCGAGTGGGCGGCGGCCGCCTAGTGTCCCGTCCTCGAAGTCATGTCGAGCGCACGCCAGCGCACGGCGCCGGGGCCGACGGGCAGGGGCGGCAGGGATCGCGGGACCACGCGGCACGCGTGCGCTGCCCCGTTGCGGCTGGGCTCCACCTGGGGCCGCGGAGTCCGTTGCCCGCGGGCGGGAACGGGTCCCGACGACCCCCGCCGCACCCGCCCGTCGGCCGGCTGCGCGGCGCGAGCGCGGCAGTCGTTCACATGACTTTCCAGACGGAACGCTAGTGGGCTTTCGCATCCTGCAGCTCGCCTACTTCATGGCGCCCGCGTACGTCGCCAACATGGCGCCGCCGTTCGTCCGGTACTGGAAGGGCTGGAACCGTCCCATCAGCCGGCGCTGGCTCGGCACCCACAAGACGGTGCTGGGGGTCGTGCTGGGCGTGGTCGCGGCGACTCTGACCACGCTCGTCCAGTGGCTCGTCGCGTGGTCGGGGTCGATCGTCACGTACGAGGACTGGCCGCTGCTCGGCGTGCTCTTCGGCGCGGGCGCGATGGCAGGCGACAGCGCGAAGAGCTTCTTCAAGCGACGGCTCGGCGTGGAGCCCGGGCGCCCGTGGATCCCGTTCGACCAGCTCGGCGCCCTCTACTTCACGACGCTCAGGGCGAGCCTCAAGGCGCGCCGCATCAAGGCCACGGGGCGCGTCCGCGTCGGGCTCGGCGCGCCCGACGGCCCGTCGTTCGAGGGGCGGGCGGAGTGGGTGGACGATCGGCCCGATCTCGAGCAGGCGGTGCTGGCGGCGTACCGTCGGAAGTACCCCCTCGTGGTCCCGCTCGTCATGGGCCGCTGGATCCGGAGGCGGCTCGCGAGCAAAGCCTCGGTGCTGATCCGGATCAGCCCCGTCCTGCCCTTGCCCGGCGGGGGTCGCCCTACTCCCGGAGCCACACCTTCATAAAGGTGTTGTTGTCGTAGGTCGTGAGCGCCGGCTTGTACCCCATCACCTTCTTGTCACGGAAGAACCAGCCCTCGTGAGGCTGATCGCGAGCCCCGGGAAGAGGAACATCCAGGGCGCGGGCTCCATCGCTTGCGTCCCGGCCGTCAGCATCGCGCCCCAGGACGGCTCGTCGGGCGGCGCCCCGAGGCCGAGGAAGCTCAGCGAGGCCTCCACCACGATGGCGTACGAGATGTTCACGGTGACCAGCACGATATAGGCCGCGAACGTGTTGGGCAAGACGTGGAGCACGATGACCCGCCAGGTCGGGCAGCCCACGGCCCGCGCCGCCTCGACATACGGGCTCTCGCGGACACTGAGCGCGAGGGCCCGGAGCGTGCGCGACGCCGTCGGCGTGAGCAGGATCGTGAGCGCAAGGATCACGTTGTTCACGGACTGGCCGAGCGCCGCCATGAGCGAGAGCGCCAGGATGATGGGCGGCAGCGCCATCAGCGCGTCCACCACCCGCTGGCTCGCCGTGTCGGCGACACCGCCGACGTAGGCGCTGACGACGCCCCAGAGCCAGCCGAGCGTGACGCCGAACACGACGGAGGCGAGCCCGACGTAGAGCGACAGACGGGCGCCCCAGATCACGCGGGAGAGGATGTCGCGGCCGAGCTGATCGGTGCCGAGCGGGAACTCGGCGCTCGGCGGCAGGTACGGCGCGAACGCGGCCTCTTTCGGCCCGTGTGGCGCGAGCCGCGGCGCCAGGATCGCGGTCGCGATCAGAATCAGCACGAGCACGGCGCCGACGGCGCCGAGGGGCTGGCGGGTGGCGAAGCGGCCGAGGCCTGAGAGCGCCCCCCGCATCAGGTGTACTTGATCCGCGGGTCGAGCCACGCGTAGAGCAGGTCGACGAGCAGGTTCAGCGTCAGGAAGACGAGCGCCATGACGAAGACCATCGCCTGCACGGTCGGATAGTCGCGCTGGCTCACCGCCTGGGCGAGGGCCGAGCCCATTCCCGGCACGGAGAAGATGATCTCGACGATCACGATGCCGCCGAGGAGCCGGCCGCCCCACCACCCTGCGAAGGTGACGACGGGCAGCAGCGAGTTCGCGAGAGCGTGGCGGTAGACGACCCTGCGCTCGCCGAGCCCTTTCGCCCGCGCCGTTCGCACGTAGTCCTGCCGGACCACCTCGAGGAGCTGGGAGCGCGTCAGGCGCGTGATCGGCGCGCTGATGTAGTACGCCTGTACGAGCGCCGGCCAGATGAGCTGCTTGAGGTTCTCGAGCGGGTTCACCGTGAACGACACGAACTCGAGCGGGGGGAGCCATCCGAAGAGCCGCACGAGCAGGTAGAGGACGAGGACGCCGGTGAAAAAGATCGGCAGCGAGAGCCCGCTGATCGACAGGACGCGCACCAGGTAGTCGGCCCACGTGTTCTGCCGCACCGCGGAGACGACGCCGAGCGGCACGGCCCAGAGAAACGCGAGCGTGATGGTGAGCAGCGCCAGCTCGAGCGAGCGGGGCACGCGCTCACGGAGGATGTCCGCGACGGGGCGCTGCTGCATGTACGACCGTCCGAAGTCCCCGCGGACCGCCGCGCCGAGCCACTCCACGTACTGCACGATGACCGGCCGGTCGAGGCCGAGCTCGGCGCGGATTTGGCTGATTTGCCTCTGCTGGATCGCACTCGCCTCGCTGCCGGTCTGGTAGACGAGGATCTCGGCGATGTCGCCCGGCACGAGCCGCAGCAGCACGAAGATCAGAATCGAGGCGCCGAGGAGCGTCGGGACGAAGAGGAGCAGCCGTCGGGCTACGTAGCGCAAAGCGTCCTATCTTCTAGTAGGATGTCCGCATGGGTGATCGGTGACCCGGCGCGGCCACTACGGCTTCGAGCGACGGCGCAAGGCGGACCTGCAACGGGCGAAGCAGGAAGCGAAGCGCCAGCGCAAGACCGAGCGGGCCGAGGCCGGCATCACGGGCCCAGAGATCGGCGAAGCCCCCGACGTCGGCCCACCACCGGGCGTGTGGGAGTGGTTTTCTCCCAGTCGCGGCCGGACGGTCACCTCCGAGGCCGGCAAGCGGCCCCAGGCGGAACCACCCGACGACTGGGTCCTGCTCACCGACGTCGAGCCCGACTCCGAGGCGCAGTAGCCGCCCGCTCCTGACCTAGGACGCTTGGAAGCCGACCTTGTTGTGCGTGCCGTCGCAGAACGGCTTCGTGTTCGAGTGGCCGCAGCGGCAGAGGGCGAACTTCGGCTTGCCGGTC
>QHSA01000192.1 GCA_003220315.1 Candidatus Rokuibacteriota bacterium | reverse complement strand
CTGCCCGCCGCCGTAGCCTTTCACCTCCACGCCATCGCCGACGACCGCCGCCGCCAGCCGTCGCCCGGCGTCCTCCTCGTGGAGGTCACCGGCCTCTATCGCGAGGACGTGGATCTCGTCCCAGGGCGTCGCGAGCAGCGTTGCGGCGGACGTCGCCGTGAGGCGCGCGCCCTTCTCAACGGCGACCTTGCCCGCCGCGTCGCGCACGTCGTGGCAGAGCACGCGGTCGACGAGGCTCTCGAGCGCCGCCGTCTCCCGTCGCTGTGCGATCGCCTTCATGCCTTCCGGGGCCTGGCCGAGAGCGGCTGGCCGCTGCCACCACCGCGCGCGGCCTGGATCTCGGCCATGATCGCGAGGGCGATCTCGGGCGCCGAGCGCGCGCCGAGGTCGAGGCCGATCGGGACGCGGACGCGCTTGAGCTGGGCGTCGCTCACGCCGTCCTCGGTGAGGAACGTGAGGATCGCGGCGCCCCGACGGGACGACCCGAGCATCCCGATATAGCCCACGTCGGCCGCGAGCGCCCGGCGCAGCACGGGGAGGTCGTACTTATAGTCGTGGGCGACGAGTACGAGGGCGGTCGACGGGATCAGCGGATACTCCGCGACGAGCTCCGACGGGATGCCGACTCGCAGCTCGTCCACGTCGGGGAACCGCTCGCGCGTCGCGAACCGCGGGCGGCCGTCGAGGACGACCGTCCGGTAGCCCAAGACCCTGGCGAGCGCGACGAGCGGCATCGCCACGTGGCTCGCCCCGACGACGAGGAGCAGCGCGGGCGGCGCCACGACCTCCACGAACGCCCGCGTCCCCTCCAGAAACAGTGTCCGGGAGGCGCCCGTCGTCATCGCCTCACGCGCCTCCCGCGCGAACCGCTCGTCGAGGAAGGCGTCCCCCAGCGTGCCCTCGACCGCGCCGTCGTCCAGCACGAGGAGCTTTCGGCCCACCTCGCCGTCCAGCCGCGTCACGACGGCGGCGGTGTGACCGGCCGTGGCGTGCCGCCGCGCGCGCGTGTAGAGCCGCGCGGCCGCGTCGTCCGCGCGGTCGAGCGCGAGCGGCTCGACGAACACCTCGATCGTGCCGCCGCACGTGAGACCGATCTCCCACGCGTCCTCGTCGCCCAGATTGAGCTCGAGGAGCCGGGGCCGCATCGTCGCGAGGACGTCCTCGGACTCCTCGAGGACCTGGGCGTCCACGCAGCCGCCGATCGTCACGGAGCCCAGGATCGCCCCGCCTTCACCGACGACCATCTTGGCGCCTTCCTTGCGCGGCGTCGTGCCGCGGGTGTTCACGAGCGTGGCGACGGCCACCTTGCGGGCGGAACCGCGCAGCTCGTCGAGGTGATCGAAGAGCTCCGTCATGGGAACCCAATGATACGCCGAGCGGAGCCGCGCTCCAAACCGCGCTACAAACTCAGCGTGCGCGCCAGGTCCCTCAGCGCGGCGAGACTATGGCCGGGAGCGAAGACGTCGACCAGCGGCAGTGCCGCCGTCATTCCGCGCGTCAGCGGCTCGTAGGACGGGTTCCCGAGGAGCGGGTTGAGCCAGATGACGCGGCCGGCGCGGCGCTTGATGCGGAGGAGCTCGTTGGCCAAGAGCTCGGGCTCGCCGGTGTCCCAGCCGTCGGACAGAACGATCACGATCGTCCGCCGGTCGACGAGCTGTGGCCAGTCCCGGTTGAGCTGGGCGAGCGACTCGCCGATCTTCGTCCCGCCCGACCAGTCGCGGACCTCGGTGAGCCGACGGAGGACCTGCCGGTAGGAGCGCCCGCGCAGGTGGTCGCTGATGCGCGTGAGGCGCGTCGAGAACGTGAAGGTCTCGACCCGGCCGAAGACGTTCTGGAGCGCGAAGAGAAACTGGAGCAGGAACCGGCTGTAGAGGTCCATCGACCCCGAGACGTCGCAGAGCAGGACGAGCCGGACCTTCTTGCGCTTCCGCTGGCGGTAGCGCAGCTCGATCAGGTCTCCGCGCGTCAGGTTCGCCCGGAGCGTCCGCCTGAGGTCCACGCGCCCGCGCCGCCGTACGGGACGGCGACGGCGCGTCAGACGATGCGCGAGCCTCCGCGCGATCTTGATCGTGAGCCGGAGGATCTCGTCGAGCTGGTCGGCGCCGAAGGTCGAGAAGTCCTGGCCGACGAGCGCCTCGCTGTCGGACGCGGCGGGCACGCTGAGCGGCTCGCCCGGGTCGTCCGCCTCGTGCCCCTCCCCCCACGTCTCCAGCGCGAGGCCCTCACGCTTCTGGCCCGACGACTTGAGGACCGCGTCACTCTCGCGGGCGTCGGCGGGCGGGACCGGGATCAGTCCCGGGATCCCCTCCGCGACGGGCTCGGCCCGCCAGAAGGCGTCGAAGCATCGGTCGAAGGCCGGGACCTCCTCGGGACGGCCCACGAAGATCGCCTTGAACGCGAGGTAGAGCTCGCCGCGGTCGCCGATATCGACGTGATCGAGCGCCCGCACGGCGTCCGTCGCGTGGATCAGGGTGACGGGGAGCCCGTGCTGGCGGAGGAGCGTCGCGAACCGCGCGACGGCCGTCGACAGCTCGCGCGCGGGCACGCTAGCTCCGGGCGGGGAGGAAGGAGCCGAGCCCCGCCTTGGCCACCTCCGCGCGGAACCGCTTCATGTCGTCGTTATCTTTAAGCAGGCAGCCGAGCGTCTCGGCGAGGATGGGCTCGTCGAGGTGGTCGGCGTGGAGCGCGGCGAGTGCCTGGGCCCAGTCGAGCGTCTCCGCGACTCCCGGCACTTTCGCGAGGCGCACCTGGCGGAGCGTCTCCATGAACTTCGAGATCTCGCGCGACAGCCGAGCGTCGATCCCGGGCACCTTGCGCGCGATGATGCGCGTCTCTTTCTCGAGCGACGGGTAGTCGATCCAGAGGTAGAGGCACCGCCGCCGGAGCGCGTCCGACAGCTCACGCGTCCGGTTCGAGGTGAGGATCACGTGCGGCGGGTGCGTCGCCTTGATCGTGCCGATCTCGGGGATCGTCACCTGCCAGTCCGAGAAGACCTCGAGCATGAAGGCTTCGAATTCTTCCTCGACACGGTCGACCTCGTCGATCAGGAGGACCGGCGCCTGCGACTCCTGCGTGATCGCCTGGAGCAGCGGGCGCCGCAGCAGGAAGGGCTCGGAGAAGATCTCGTGCTCCTTCTCGTCCATCGAGCGGTTGTTGTGCCCGGCCTCCTCGAGCTTGATGTGCAGGAGCTGCTTCTGATAGTTCCACTCGTAGAGCGCCGTCGAGGCATCCAGCCCCTCGTAGCACTGGAGCCGGATGAGGTTCGTCCCGAGCATCCGCGCCATGACCTTCGCGACCTCGGTCTTGCCGACGCCCGCGGGCCCCTCGATCAGGAGCGGCTTCCGGAGGCGCATCGCGAGGTGCACCGACGTCGCGATCGGCGCGTCCGTCACGTAGTCGGCCGTCTCCATCAGCTCCTGGAGCTTTCGGATCTCGTCACGCATGTCCAATCATTGTACATGAAGCCTCGCGTAGTCCTCGGGCGTGTCGACGTCGGGCGGCATGGGGAGGTCGAAGACGACGCGCTCGACGCGCTCGGGGCGCGCGTTCACCACGGAGCGGGCGCCGGCGTCGCCGGTGAGCCGGTGGAGCTCGGGGAAAACTTCCCGCGCGAAGACGACGGGCGTCCCCTGTGTCCCCTTGAAGACGGGCACGACGATCGGCTTCCCCCCACGGGCGAACGCGGCGAGCAGCGCCGGCACGACGGGGTCAGGCGTCTTCGGCTGGTCGCCGAGCGCGATCAGCGCCGCGCGCGTCCACGGCTTGAGCGCCGCGACGCCGACGGCGATCGAGCTCCCCTGTCCCTCCTGGGGCCGTGGGTTCACGGCGAAGCGCGCCGCGAGCCCGGCCAGCGCGTCCCGAACCGCGGAGTCGTCGTGGCCCGTGACGACGACGACGTCCTCGACGCGAGGCAGGAGGCCTTCGACCACCCAACGCACGACCGGCTTGCCCTCGAGCTGGAGGAGCAGCTTCTGGCGTCCCATACGGCGGGCGAATCCGGCGGCGAGAACGATACCCGCGATCATGCGCGAAGCCGTGAAGCGCGCCGGCGGCGTCGGCGCGCCCGGGGAGCGTTCGGCCGGGAGGTGGACGAGACCCGTTCCCGCCACGTCGCATGCGGACGTAACGCGCCCGGGTGGAGCCCAGCCGCCACGGGGCATGCGCGCGCGTGCCGCGTGGTCGAGCCACCCTCCGGCCGGGCGCTCCCCGGCCCCGCCGGATTACGCGCCGGCGCGCCTCACCGCTTCGGTGATCGCGCGCTTCGCGAACACGCGGCAGAGGTGCGACTTGTACTCGACCGAACCCTGCAGATCCGCCTGGACGTCCACGCCATCCGCCGCCTTCTGCGCGGCGGCCTCGATCGTCGCCGCGTCGAGGCGCTTGCCGACCAGCGCGGCCTCGACCCCCTTGGCGCGCACGGCCCTGGTGCCGGCGCCCGTGACGCCGACGCCCGCCTTGGAGCACACACCCTGCTTGTCGAGCGTCAGCGCGGCGCAGGCGCCGACCACGGCGAAGCGCGACGCGGGATGCGGGAACTTCATGTACGCGGCGCCCGAGCCGGCGGGGAGCAGCGGCACGCGGACCTGGACGAGGATCTCCCGCTCCTTGAGCGCCGTCGCCATGAGCCCGAGGAACCATTGGTCCACGCCGACCTTGCGCTTGCCCTTCGGCCCCTCGCAGACCATCTCGGCGCCGAGCGCGATCATCGCCGCCGGCCAGTCGGCGGCCGGGTCGGCGTGAGCCAGCGAGCCGCCGATCGTCCCCTTGTTCCGCACCGCCGGGTCGCCGATGACGCTCGCGACCTCCGCGAGCACCGGGAGCTTCGACTTCACCGCGGACGACGACTCGACCTCCCAGTGGGTCGTCATCGCGCCGATCACGAGCGCCTTGCCGTCCGCCTTGATGCCCGAGAGCCCCGGGACTTTGCCGAGGTCGATCAGGTGCTTCGGCTGGGCGAGCCGCAGCTTCATCATCGGGATCAGGCTGTGGCCGCCGGCCAGGATTTTGGCGTCGTCCTTCAGCTTGCCGAGGAGCCCCAGCGCTTCCTTGACGTTCTTCGGGGCGTGGTAGTCGAACGCTGCGGGATACATGCGTGCCTCCTATCGCTTGGCCTTGGCGGCCTGGATCGCCTTCCACACCCGCTCGGACGTCAGCGGCATCGCCTCGATGTGGTCGATGCCGAGCGGCGCCAGCGCGTCGACCACGGCGTTGACGACGGTCGGCGTCGCCGCGATGGTACCCGTCTCCCCGGCCCCCTTGATGCCCAAGGGATTCACCGGCGTCGGTGTGACCGTGCGGTCGGTCTCGTACAGCGGCAGCATGTCAGCCTTGGGCAGCGCGTAGTCCATCATGCTGCCCGTCACGAGCTGACCGGAGCCCTCGTCGTACACGGCCCCCTCCCAGAGGGCCTGCCCCACTCCCTGGGCGATGCCGCCGTGCACCATCCCGTCGACGATCATGGGGTTGATGACCTTGCCGACGTCGTCGACCGCGACATATCTGAGAATTTTCACCGTCCCGGTGTCGCGGTCGACCTCGACGACGCAGGCGTGAGCGCCGAAGGGGAAGCAGAAATTCGACGGGTCGTAGAAGCTCGTTTCCTCGAGGCCGGGCTCGAGGTTGTCCGGGTACTTGTGGGGAACGTACGCGGTGAGCGAGACGGCGCCGAACGGCACGGCCTTGCTCGGCACTCCCTTCACCTGGAACTGGCCCTTCACGTACTCGATATCGTTTGGCGACGCTTCGAGCAGGTGCGCGGCGATCCGCCTGCCCTTCTCCTTGATCTTGTTCAGCGACATGAGAATGGCGGTGCCACCGACCGAAGCGGAGCGGCTCCCGTACGTCCCCATGCCGAAGGGGATCGCGCCGGTGTCGCCGTGGACGATGTCGACCTGCTCGATGGGAATCTGGAGCTCGTCGGCGACGAGCTGGGCGAACGTCGTCTCGTGCCCCTGGCCGTGTGAGTGTGAACCGGTGTAGACCGTGACCCCGCCGGTCGGGTGCACGCGGACCTTGGCCGATTCGTAGAGGCCGGCGCCGGCGCCGAGCGCGCCCACGAGCTTCGAGGGCGCGATCGAACACGCCTCGATGTAGGTTGAGAAGCCGACGCCGAGGAGCCGCCCCTGCTTCCGCGACGCAGCCTGTTCGGCGCGGAACTTCTTGTAGTCGAGCATCTGGAGGAGCTTGTCGAAAGCCGCCGCGTAGTCCCCGCTGTCGTACGACACCGCCACGAGGGTCTGGTAGGCGCCCGAGAACCTCGGGATGAAGTTCTTCTTCCGGAGCTCGGCCACGTCCATCCCGAGGGCACGGGCTCCGGCCTCGACGATACGCTCCAGGACGTAGCAGGCCTCGGGACGGCCGGCGCCACGGTACGCGTCGACCGCCGTGGTATTGGTGAAGACGCCGGTCACCTCGCAGTGGATGGCCCCGATCGTGTAGACGCCGTTGAGGAGCGTGCCGTAGAGGAACGTCGGTACCGCCGGCGCGAACGTCGACAGGTAGGCGCCGAGGTTCGCCGTCGTCTTCACGCGAAGCCCCAGGATCTTGCCGTCCTTGCCGAGCGCGAGCTCGGCGTCGGTGACGTGGTCGCGGCCGTGGGCGTCGGTCAGGTAGGCCTCGCGTCGGGTCGCCGTCCAGCGGACCGGCCGCTTGAGCTGGCGGGACGCCCACGAGCAAACCACTTCCTCGTTGTAGAGGAAGATCTTCGAGCCAAAGCCGCCACCCACGTCGGGGGCGATCACCCGCACCTTGTGCTCGGGAATGCCGAGCACGAAGGCGCACATGAGCAGCCGGTGCACGTGCGGGTTCTGCGAGGTCACCCAGAGGGTCAGCTCGCCGGTCGCCGTGTCGAAGCGGGCGATGCAGGCCCGCGGCTCCATCGCGTTGGCGACGAGCCGCTGGTTCAGGATTCGTTTCTTCACGGTCACCGCGGCCCCCTTGAAGGCCGCGTCGGTCGCGCTCCGATCGCCGATCTCCCACTTGAAGGCGACGTTACCGGGCGCGCTCGTGTGGATCTGCGGGGCGCCGGCTCGCGCGGCCTTGTCGGTCGCGGTGACCGAGGGCAGCGGCTCCCAATCCACTTTGACCTTGTCCGCCGCGTCCACGGCCGCCGCCTGACTGTCCGCGATCACCACCGCCACGGGGTCGCCCACGTGCCGCGCCGCGTCCGACATGAGCGGCATGTGGGGCACCATCGCCAGGTCCTGGACGACGCCCGGGATGTTCTTCTCCTTGCGGAGGTCCCATCCGCACGGCAGCGAGTTCACACCGGTCATATCCTTACCGGTGAAGACCGCCACGACGCCCGGGTGCTTCAGCGCGGCGCTCGCGTCGATCCTCCGGATCTTCGCGTGCGCGTGCTGGCTCCGCACGAACGCGGCGTACGTCATGCCGGGGAGCTTGACGTCGTCCACGTACTGGCCGCGGCCCGTGATGAAGCGCGGGTCCTCACGGCGCTTGATCGCCTTCCCGAACAGCCGTTCTCCGGCGACGGTAGCCATGGCGTCCCCTCACTTCTTTCCGGCCATGTGTTCGGCGGCCCACTCGATCGCCTTGACGATATTGTGGTAGCCCGTGCAGCGACAGAGGTTGCCCTCGAGCTGGTGCCGGATCTGGTCTTCCGTCGGCTTCGGGTAGCGTTCGAGCATCTGGTAGGCGGTCATGATCATGCCCGGCGTGCAGAAGCCGCACTGGAGCCCGTGCTTCTCCCAGAAGCCCTGTTGGATCGGGTGCAGCTCGCCGTTCTTCGCGAGACCCTCGATTGTCAGGATGGTCGCACCGTCGGCCTGGACCGCGAACATCGTGCACGCCTTCACCGCCTGGCCGCCGAGGAGGATCGTGCACGCGCCGCACTGGCTCGTGTCGCAACCGACGTGTGTCCCGGTGAGCCCGACGACCTCCCGGATGTAGTGGACCAGCAGCAGGCGGGGCTCCACCTCGTGACTGACCTTCTGGCCGTTGATCGTCATCTTGACTGGCAGTTTCACGACTGTTCCTCCGGGATCCGAGCGGTTTGCGCGCAGACCGTGTTGGCTCGCGGTGCAGAGACTAAGACTTCGGCCCCAGGCTGTCAACGACCTTCGGGCTCACCCGTCAGGCTTGAAGCTCCGCGTCTCGAGCAGAGAATGGCGTGGCAGGCCAATCGGCCCGCTGGGGAGGCTGGCAAAGGCGCGCGAGGCGTCGCGCCAGTTACTGCTTCAGCGTGGGCGCTCGCTCACCCAACGATCGCCGTTCGGTCCGCTTGCACAGGCCGACGACTGGGTTGGGTCGCTCCTCCTGGCCGATCTCCAAGACGGCCTGCCGCGCCGCCTCGCAGGCCTCGAGGGTCGGATAATACAGGGTCTGCTGAGGGCGCCCGGCGGCCACCATGAGATAGCTGAACACCGCGAGTTCCCATACGCCCATGCCCTGGCGAGCGAGCAAAAGGCAGGCCAGCCAAACGTGTGCTCCCTTCGAGTCGCGACATATCCCAGGTTCGGCCCCAACACCCAGGAATACGGAGCTTTTGGCCCAGTGTGCCTTGACAACGCCGAAGGCTTTTCCTAGGATGCGCGCGCTAGTTTCCGGAAGGCTCGCGAGAGGAGGTGACATCATGACATGGGAGCGCCCGCGCTTCACGTCTAGGGCGCACTGCCACCACCGCGCTCGGTCGTCTTATGGTAGGGCTCCGGTCTCGGAGTAAGGAGCGGACAGATGCGGCGCAGTGTCTCGATCGCTGGTCTCGTTCTCGTTGTGACCTCGGCGGTTGCGTACGCGAACCCCGAACTCCTTCGCCTGCAAACCGATGACAAGCAGTGGGTGATGCCAGGGAAGGACTATTCTGCCACTCGGTTCAGCACGTTGAACCAGATCACCAAGGACAACGTCAAGAATCTGCGGCCCGCGTGGACGTTCTCGACCGGGACGTTGCGGGGCCACGAGGGAGCGCCGCTGGTCGTCGGCTCGACGATGTACGTGCACACGTCGTTCCCCAACAACGTCTTCGCCCTCGAATTGAATGGTCCTGACGTCGGGCGCATCAAATGGCGGTATCTGCCGAAGCAGGACCCCAGTGTTCAAGCCGTCGCGTGTTGCGACAACGTGAATCGGGGCCTGTCCTACGCCGACGGCAAGATCTTCCTCAGCCAGCTCGATGGCTATCTGGTCGCGCTCGACGCGGCGACGGGCCGCGAGGTGTGGAAGGTCCAGAATGCGGATCCGAAGGTCGGCGCAACCATGACCAGCGCGCCTCACGTCATGAAGGACAAGGTCATCGCCGGAGTGAGCGGCGGCGAGTTCGGCGTGCGCGGCCATGTGACGGCCTATGACATCAAGACCGGCCAGGAGGTGTGGCGCGCGTACAGCATGGGACCGGATGAGGATGTCCGCCTCGCCGACGATTTCAATGCCGCCAACCCGCACTTCGGCCGGCAAAACCAGGGCGTCGCCACCTGGCAGGGCGATCAGTGGAAAACCGGCGGCGGCACGACGTGGGGCTGGTACGCGTTCGATCCGTCGCTGAACCTCATGTACTACGGCACCGGGAATCCGTCGACCTGGAACCCCACCCAGCGGCCCGGCGACAACAAATGGTCGATGACGATCTTCGCGAGGGACGTCGATACGGGGAAAGCCAAGTGGGGCTACCAGATGACTCCGTGGGACGCCTGGGACTACGACGGCGTGAACGAGATGATCCTCGCGGATCTCACCATCGGGGGTAAACCCGTCAAGGCCGTCGTCCACTTCGATCGCAACGGCTTCGCCTACACGCTCGACCGAACCAACGGCACCCTGCTCGTGGCCGAAAAGTTTGACCCGGACGTGAACTGGGCGACGCACATCGACAAGCAGACGGGCCGTCCGGTCGAGGTGGCCGCCATGCGGACTCAGGCGGGGACAAACAGCCAGGGGGTCTGTCCGGCAGCGCTCGGCAGCAAAGATCAGCAGCCCGCCGCCTACTCGCCTCAGACAAAGCTCTTCTACGTTCCCACGAACCACGTGTGCATGGACTACGAGCCCTTCGAAGTGAAGTACACGGCGGGCCAGCCGTACGTCGGCGCGACGCTCAGGATGTTCCCGGGCCCCGGCGGACACATGGGCGCCTTTATCGCTTGGGACGCCGCGAACGGCAAGATCGTGTGGAGCAACAAGGAGCAATTCTCCGCCTGGAGCGGAGCGCTCGTGACGGCGAGTGACGTCGCGTTCTATGGGACGCTGGAAGGCTACCTGAAGGCCGTCGATGCGAAGACGGGAAAGGAGCTCTGGAAGTTCAAGACCCCATCCGGCATCATCGGAAACCCGATGACCTATATCGGGCCCGACGGCAAGCAGTACGTCGCCGTCCTGTCCGGCGTGGGAGGCTGGGCGGGAATCGGCCTGGCGGCCGGCCTCGAGGGCGATACCGAGGGGCTCGGCGCGGTCGGCGCGTACAAGAAGCTGGCCGAATACACCAACCTGGGTGGCGTGTTGACCGTGTTCTCACTCCCCTAAGCGACCCTCGCGCGCGGCGCGGGCGGGCTCGTCGCCCGCGCGCCGCGCGCGAGCCTCGGCAGCCGTCTTCTGGAGGAAACGGTGTCCTTCGCCATGGCCTTCGCACTCCTCGTCGCCGTAGAGGTCCTGTCCGCAGGCGGCGCGGCGGCACAGGGGCGGACGAATCAATTTCGCGTCTGTGCCGATCCCAACAACTTGCCGTACTCGAACGAAAAGCTGGAAGGGTTCGAGAACAAGCTCGCCGAGCTGATCGCGAAGGAACTGGGCGCCTTTCCGACGTATACGTGGTGGCCAGACAGGCGTGGCTTCATCAGGAATACGCTCAGGGCAAACCTCTGTGATGTCGTCATGGGCGTCCCCAACGGATACGACCAGGTCCGCTGGACCCGGCCGTACTACCGCTCGACCTATGTCTTCGTCTCCGCACGGAACGGAGGATTTCGAGTCCGTTCCTGGGACGACTCCGTTCTTCGCAACGCCCGAATCGGCGTCGTCGCGGCGACGCCACCCGCCGACGCGATGATCAAGAAAGGCCTCATCCAGAATGTCGTGTCCTATCGGCTGACCATCGACTACACGACCGAGTATCCTGGCGAGATCGTCGATCACGTCGCCGCCGGCAAAATCGACGTCGCCGTCGTCTGGGGGCCGGTCGCTGGCTACTTCGCCAAGAAGCAGTCGGTCTCTCTCGAGGTGGTGCCGGTTCCGGAGATTCCGGGCCTGTCGGTTCCACTCAGCTACGAGATCTCGATGGGTGTGAGGAAGGGAGACCGCGAGCGTCAGGCACAGCTCGACGAGATCCTCACCAGGAGGGAGCCTGAGATTCGGAAGATCCTGGAAGACTATGGCGTGCCGCTCGTGGAAGGCCCGCTGGTGCGCAAGCCCGACGAGGTCAAGCGAGGCGTCGTCGGAGAGCGGTACCAATAATGAGATCCGGCTGACGGATGGGCGGCCGCTTCGGTCGGCTCTCGGTGGCTCTGGCGATTCTCGCGGGCGTCGGACTCGCGTACGAGACAGTCTGGCCGGCGGATCCGAGCGATGAGGAGATCGCCCGGGTCTTGATGCCGGCGGAGGGCGACGCGCTCGCCGTCAGGCAGTTCAAGGAAACGGGGAAGAATCCCTACAACAAGGAGCCCTACGCGATCGAGCAGGGGTTCAGGCTCGCCCGCGCCGTTGCGTGTACCCACTGTCACGCGGGCGATCTGTCGGGTCTGATCGGCCCGAGCCTGGCGACGGGAAACTGGCGTTATCCCAAGAACGGCACGGACAAAGGGATGTTTCAAACGCTCTACTTCGGTACCGGCGGCGGCATGGCTGCCTGGGGCAAGATCGGCAGCTTGACCGCGGATGAGATTCTCAAGGTCATGGCGTTCGTTCGCAGCAAATACCGGGGCGATCCAAAAAATATCACATGGGAATGAGGAGCCGCCTGTCGAGCCTCTCGGTTGGTCTGTTCGTCTTGGGCCTGTTCGTCCAGGACGCTCCCGCGGCGGATATGACGACGGAAGTGGTCATCGACCTTCTCCGCGTAGCGAGTCCAAAAAACCCGCCCGACCTCGCCGGCAAGGACCTCGCACGGCTCGACCTCGCAGGAGCCGACTTCAAGCGCGCCAACCTCGCGAGGGCGAATCTCGCCGGCGCGAACCTGGCTGGCGCCAATCTGTTCGGCGCCAATCTGACAGGAGCAAACTTGACCGGCGCGAACCTGCGCCGCGCCAACCTCGATGTCGCCCTCCTCGGAAACGCAGACCTGACCAACGCCGATCTCACGCAGGCCAGCTTGTTCGGCGTCCTCCTCACGAAAGCCATCCTCGTTGAAGCCAACCTGTCTGGAGCGCGGATCATCGCCAATCTCACCAGCGCCAACCTGAGCCGAGCGAATCTTTCGAACGCCGACATGGCGGCCGACATGCGAAACCAGCCCATGGGACTCATGCGCGTCTTCCTGACGAGCGCCGACCTAACGGGGGCGAACCTGACCGGGGCAAACCTGGCCCGCGGCGATCTCTCCTTCGCGAACCTGTCCAAGGCCGACCTCACGGGCGCCAACATGCTCGGCGCCGATCTGAGCGGTGCGAACCTGGAGGGCGCGATCTTCAGATCCATCCGTGGACGTGGAGAGATGAAGGGTCTGGATACAGCAAAGAACGTGGACAAGGCGATTTTCGAGTGAGCTGGGAGGTCGCGGCGGGCTCAGTCAGTCGTGAAGCAGGCGGCGACCGTCGGCGCGCGCCTGGTCGAGGACCTCGCGCACCGGCAGGGCCTTCTCACGCGCGATGCGCGCGACATCGGCGAACTCGGGCGTGACGGTCACGACGCGCCCGCCGAGGCGCGACACCTTGAAGGGAATCGCGCCGTACGCGGTCGCAAGCGTCACGACCTCGCGCTGGAGCCGCGTCCGCCGCCACTCCGACCACCGGACTCCGATCGTGCTCGTCTCCTCGAAGAGCACGCGCGTGAGGTCGTCGATCCGGTCGGGCGCGCAGAGCGCCGTCACGACCACACCGGGCCGGCCCCGCTTCATGACGACGGGCTGGAGGAACACGTCGAGCGCCTCCGCCTCAAAGAGCCGCTCGACGAGCGGCTCGTAGAGCTGCGGCGACATGTCGTCGATCGTCGTCTCGACCTGGAGGATCGTCTCGTCGCCGGGGGCGCCGTCCGTCGTCTCGCCGACGAAGCAGCGCAGCATGTTCGGGACGCCAGGCAGGTCACGCGTGCCCGCGCCGTAGCCGACCGCCGCCACCGTCATCCCCGGCATCCGCCCGGCCGATACGGCGAGCGTCGTCAGGATCGCCGCGCCCGTCGGCGTCACCAGCTCGGCCCGCACGCCCGTGTCGACCACCGGGAAGCCGCAGAGGAGCTCCGCGGTGCCGGGCGCCGGGACCGGGATCGTCCCGTGCGGCCCGTCGACGAAGCCGCCTCCGACCGGGAGCGCGGAAGCGTGGACCGCCCGGACGCCGAGGAGCCCGAGCGCGACGACCGCGCCGGTCACGTCGACGATGGCGTCCACGGCGCCGACGTCGTGGAAGTGGACCTCCTCGCGCGTCGTGCCGTGGGCGCGCGCCTCGGCATCGGCCAGCCGCGTGAAGATCCGCGCCGCCGTCTCCCGGACCGTGGCGCCGAGCCCGCTCTGCTCGACGA
>QHSA01000262.1 GCA_003220315.1 Candidatus Rokuibacteriota bacterium | reverse complement strand
AACGGGGCCGGGCCGCACCTTTGTCAGGCCACCCACGGAGGGCTCCGGCCCCGCGGCCCCCGTTACAGTGGTCGGCTGGGGGAGCCTCAACGTCTTCAACTCGCGGGAGGCCTACCGGTTCGTCGCCGACTTCTCGATCTACGTCGAGCGGGCCTGGCGCGGCCGGGGCGTGGGGCGCGCGATGCTCGAAGCGCTGATCGAGCTCGCCCGGCCGCACGGCTCCCACAAGCTCGTGCTGTCCGCTTTTCCGTTCAACGCCGGCGGCGGGGCGCTCTACGAGAAGCTGGGCTTCCGCACCGTCGGCGTCTACCGAGAGCAAGGCCTGCTCGACGGCAAGTGGGTGGACACGATCATCATGGAGAAGCTGCTCTAACCGCGCCGGCGCTCAGCAGTGACGACAGGGTGGGAAGTCCCGTGAGTACACGGGCTGCTTGAGAAACTCCTCGGGGTTGTAGGTCCAGAACTGGCCCACGGCCGGGTAGGTGTGGATCACGGTGTTCTGCAGCCGGCCGCCCACGCGCTCGACCTTACGGACGTAGATGTTCTGGGTGGGGTTGCCGTACGGGTCCATCTTCACGGGGCCGCGCGGGGCGTCCTGGATCTCGACCTTCCGGAGGGCCGCCATGAGGGCCGCCCGATCCTCGACCCTGCCGCCGATGGCGCGCACGGCCTCGCCGATGATCCGTGCGCCGGTGTAGCAGTTCTCCGAGTAAAACGAGGGCGTGCGGTTGTACGCCTTCTCGAACGCGGCGCGGAAGCGGCGGTTGGCGGGCGTGTCGAGGGACGCCGAGTAATGGTGCGCGCTCACCACACCGAGCGATTCGTCGCCGAGCTGGGGGAGGATGTGTTCGTCGGTATACGTCCCGCCCGCGATGAGGGGCAGCCGGTTGCGAAGACCGCTGGCCGCGTACTCCTTCGCGAACAGGAGCGTCCATCGCCCCAGCGCATTGACGAACACCGCGTCGGCGTCCTTCCTCAGCTGCGCGAGGTACGGCCCGTAGTCCTGCACGTTGAGCGGCACCCAGAGCTTCTGGACGATCTGCCCGCCGTTGTCCTCGAACGATTTGTGGAATCCACCGACCGTCTCCCAGCCGAACGCGTAATCGAGGCCGATCGTCACCACCTTCCGGTAGCCCAGGACCTTGGCCGCGTACTCGCCGAACGGATGCATGTTGCCGCCGGCCGAGAAGCCGGTCCGGATCAGCCATGTCGGCCGCTTGCGCTGGGTGAGATCGTCGGCGGAGTTGATCGGGTAGAGCGTCGGGATCCCCTGGGCCTCGATGTACGGAACGAGCGCGTACGCGACGTTCGAGAGGATGACGCCGGCGACCATGTGGACCTGGTCGCTCTCGACGAGCTTGCGGAGCTTGGTGAGGGCGGTCGCGGGCAGGCCCTCGTTGTCCTCGAGGATCACCTCGAGCTTCCGTCCGGCGAGCTGCCAGCCGCTCTCCTGCCAGAAGAGCTCGCAGCCGCTGTACATGTCCCGGCCGGCCGCGGCGATGGCGCCCGACAGCGGAGCGAGAAATCCGATCCGCATCGGTCCCTGGGCCGCCGCGTCGCCGGCGACGGCGACCGACGCCAGGGCCGCGAGGACGACGTGCCTGCGGACCGTGTGCACGGCTAGTAGCGGTGGGCGATCGGCAGCTCCTCGGCGGGGAAGAGCGTGATGATCTGGGCGCCCTTGGGAGCGACGACCACCTCCTCCTCGATGCGCGCCGCCGAGACACCGTCGGTCGCCGGGCAGTAGGTCTCGACGGCGAAGACCATCCCCGCGTGGAGCTCCGTCGGATCGTCGAACGAGTTGAGGCGGCTGATGATGGGCCGCTCGTGGAGACCGAGCCCGAGCCCGTGGCAGAAGTTGAGGCCGAACGCGGCCATCTCGGTCTCGAACCCGATCTCCTGCGCCTTCGGGAAGGCCCGGGCGATCCGGTCGGTCGTCACCCCGGGCTTGATCAGGGCGATCGCCTCGTCCATCCACTCGCGCGCCTTCTTGTAGGCGCTGATCTGCGCCGCGGTCGCGCGGCCGACGCTGAAGGTGCGGTAGTAGCAGGTCCGGTACCCGACGAACGACTGGATGATGTCGAAGAAGGCCTGGTCACCCGGGCGCACGAGGCGGTCGGTGAAGTTGTGCGGGTGGGGGCTGCAGCGCTCACCCGAGATCGCGTTGATCGCCTCGACGCAGTCGGAGCCCATCGCGTAGAGCCGCTGCGTGGCGAGCGCCACGATCTCGTTCTCGCGGACGCCCGGTCGGAGGGCCTCGGCGATATCCTGGTAGACCCCGTCCACCATCGCCGCGGCCATGTTCAGGAGCGCGAGCTCGTCCGCGCTCTTGAGCGCGCGCGCCTCGAGCATCACCTGCTGGCCGTCGCTCACCCGTACGCCCGCCTCCTGAAGCGCGAACAGGAAGGGCGGCTCGACAACGTCGATGCCGAGGGGCATGTCGACGACGCCCTCCTCGCCGAGGATCGCCTTGATCTCGCGCGCGGCCTGGGTGAACAGGCCCGCCTTCGGCGAGACGGCGCCGCGCAGGCCGACGAGGCCGGCGAGCGAGTGCTTGGGCGGGAGCCACGGCGCGTAGAGCCGGTGGTGGCGGGCCGCCGACCCGAAATCCCACACCCAGGGCTCGCCGTTGCCGGTCAGGAGGCACCAGCGCGTGAGCTTGTCCCGGGCCCACTCGCCGATGACCGTGCTCGAGATGTAGCGGATGTTGTGCTGGTCGAAGACGAGCAGCGCGCCGAGGCCGG
>QHSA01000191.1 GCA_003220315.1 Candidatus Rokuibacteriota bacterium | reverse complement strand
CTCTTGTGCATCACAAGCATTACTCCAAGATATTCAGCGATGAACCTGTCGCTCGTGGTGAAGACAAGGAGATACGGCTGACTGTGCGCAAGGCGCCGATGAAGGCGATCCCATTTGCCGCGCTTATTGCTTTCGTATCCTGGCAGGGGGCGGCTGTCTTCGTGGCTGCTATGACTTTTCATCACTGGGCGTGGAACAAAATTCATCTAGAGATGCACAAGCCGGAGCAGAGGGTCTTCAGCACCTGGCCGGTCTATAAGTTTCTGGCACGATATCACTGCTTGCATCACAGATACCAGGACAAGA
Source organism: Candidatus Rokuibacteriota bacterium (assembly GCA_003220315.1). Lineage (GTDB taxonomy): Bacteria > Methylomirabilota > Methylomirabilia > Rokubacteriales > CSP1-6 > 20CM-2-70-11. Next base: position 10,200 of record QHSA01000191.1, on the reverse strand, counting down.
ATTTCAATGTTGTGTTCCCTCTGGCTGATTATGTTCTTGGAACGAGCGTTCGGGCCAACGAAGGTGATCTAAAATATCTCCAGCAATGGGGATTATGAATCAACCGAAACGCGATTAACAGAGAATCCCTCTACACACGTCGAAAAATCTCTTCGCCGCTTAGACCTCGGTGGACACCCAAACCGGCCATAGATGTTCAGATCGATCCAGTTGGTTTCCGGCGCCGTGTAGCATTCAGCCCCCCAACCAGCGACTCGTAATGCTAGGCCAGCGTCCTGGCGTAGCGCGCCCCTGCGCCACGGGCGACCGCTGTCACCGAGACTGTCACTCACGCCGCGCGCCAGCGTGCAACTGAGCGCAACTTAGCGCAACGTCGGCCACGAACGCGCGAGAGGGCAAATCGTTGAGAAGACGGGCGATGCGGGCGAATGACGCCGAGTACTGAAAATCCTGGTGTCGGCGGCTCGTGCGAGCTTCTTTGCCCTGTCCCGGTCACCAATTCCGTCGGCGAGCCGACAGGGCTTCCGTGACAGGGTCTGTGGAAGCAGACCGGATTGCCTGACCTCGGCCGACTCGGTTAGGATGGCCGGCGGTGCTCACCCCTGCGGAACGGCTGTCTCGACCGGCGCTGGTCGTGGTTGACATGCAGAACGATTTTGTCCGCGTGGGCGCGCCGCTCGAGGTTGCCGACGCGCGGGCCACGATCTCGGCCCACCGGGCGCTCCTCGACGCGTTCCGCCGCCGCGGCTTCCCGGTGGTCTACACGAAGTTCATCACCCGGCCCGGTTATACCCTCCTCTGGGAGTGGTCGCCGCAGTGCCGCCCGCCAACCCGATGCTGCTGGAAAGGTCACCCGCGATTCTACCCGGACGTCGGGAAGGAGCTCGACTGCACAGATATCATCCAGGAGATCTACCCCGAGCCCGACGACGTCGTCATCGAGAAGTTCGGGTACGGCGCCTTCCACGGCACCCCGCTCGCCGATCGGCTGCGGGAGCGGGGTGTCGAGTCGCTCCTGATCACTGGAACGGTGACGCAGATCTGCGTCGAGGAGACGGCCCGCGAGGCCTTCCACCACCACTTCAAGACCACGCTCGTGACGGATGCGGTGTCGTCCTACGTTCCCGACCTCCACGCCGCAACCCTCAAGAACTTCGCAATGAAGTTTGGCTGGGTCGAGTCGAGCGAGAACCTCCTGAAGCTGTTGACGTGACATGCCCGCCGTCAGCCGATCTATGCGGCTGACCGACCGCGGGATTTACTGGGTTCTGGCAACGGTCCTGGCCGCCGCCGGCCTGATCCCCGAGTTCCGCTCCCTCGGCAATCTCGCCAACGTCGCAACCCAGTCCGCGGCGCTCGCCGTCCTCGCCCTCGGCCAGACCTTCGTGATCCTCTGCGGCCTGATCGACCTGTCGGTTGGCCAGCTCACGGGCCTGATCGTCGTGCTCGTCTGCGACGTGGCGGCCGGCCGGGACGCGATGACGGCTCCCGTGCTCCTCCTCGCCCTTGGCCTCGGCGCCGGGAGCGGCGCCATCACCGGCCTGCTCAACAACCGCCTCCGGATCCACCCGCTCATCCTGACCTTCGGCACGATGAGCGTCCTCCAGGGCATCGTCTTCACCTATACGGATCGTAGCGTCGGCCGGGCGCCCGCCGCGATCGCGTGGCTCGCCGACGGCCGGCTCCTCGGCCTACCCGTGGCCCCGCTCCTCGTTCTGCTCCTGGCGGCGGGAGCGCACGTGACCCTCACTCGGACGCGATTCGGGATGCACGTGCACGCGGTGGGCGGGGGCCGGGACAATGCCCGGCGCGCCGGCATCGACACCGACCGCGTCGCGGCGACCGTGTTCGTGATCTCGGGCGTGAGCGCGTCGATCGGCGGGCTCCTCGTCGCCGGACGGCTCGGCGTCGGCTACCCGCACGCCGGAGCCGGGTTCGAGCTCGACGCGATCGTCGCCGTCGTGCTGGGCGGCACCTCACTGACGGGCGGCCGCGGCAGCGTCGCCGGCACTGTTGCGGCCGTCCTGCTCCTGGGCCTCACCAACAACGTGTTGAACCTTCTGCAGATCTCGTCGTTCATCCAGATGCTCGTCAAGGGCCTGATCGTGATTGGCGCCATCCTGGTCAACCAGCCGGGAGGGCGGAGAGCCTTCGCATGAGCACCGAGGCGGAGCGCCCCCGCGTGCGTCCGGCAGCCATCGTCTCTTGGCTCAACGCCGGCTGGGTCGAGCGGTCTGCAATCTGGGTCGTGCTTGTCGCCCTGCTCGGCGTCGCCGCCCTGTGCTCCGACGCCTTCCTCCAGCCGTCCTACCTCTTCAACATGGTGCGCCAGGCGGCCCCGGTCGGCGTGGCGGCCATCGGCGTCACCCTGGTGATGGTCATGGGCGGCGTCGACCTCTCCGTCGGCGCCGTGATCTCGCTGGCCGCGGTGGTGGCGGCCGTGCTCATGGACGGCCAGGCGGGGAACATCGGCTACGCCCTCGCCGCCACGCTCACGATCGGGGCGGCGATCGGCTTCGCCAACGGCGTCCTGATCGCCTGGAACCGCGGCTCTCCGTTCATCCTGACGCTCGGAACCGCCGTCGCCGTCTACGGCCTGACCCAGATCTACTCGGGCGGCACCGCGCGTGGCATCGTGGCGCCCGGCTTCCGCGAGTTCTTCAACGAGCGCATCGGCGGTCTCGTCCCCGTCCTGGCGCTCCTGTTCCTCGCGGCCGCCACCATCGCCGCGCTCGTCCAGCGCACCACGCGCTTCGGGCGGAGTCTCTACCTCGTGGGAAGCAACCCCCGCGCGGCGCGCCTCGCGGGGCTGCGGGCCGCTCGCCTCACGGTCACGACCTACACGCTCTCGGGCCTCCTCGCCGCCCTCGGCGGCATCGCGCTACTCGCGCGCTCGGGCGTCTCCAGCACCTTCGCCGGGCGCGGCTTCGAGTTCGACGCCCTCGCCGCGGTCGTTCTCGGGGGGACCACCTTCGAGGGCGGCCGGGGTGGCGTCGGCGGAACCGTGGCCGGACTCCTGGTCTTGTTCGTCGCCTTCAATCTGGTCAATATCCTCGGCCTTAACTACAATGTCCAGCGACTCGTCGCGGGCGTGATCATCATCGTCGCCTCCGCGGCATACACGTATCTCACGTCCCGACGCTTGACGGAGAGCCGCCTGTGGCCGTCTCACCACACATCGGAGGGAGCCCCATGAAGACACCACTGACCGCGATCTGCGCCGCCCTGGTGCTGATTGTCGCCGCGCTCCCGCTCACCTCCCTGGCGCAGGGCGTCGAGGCCGCGCGAGTTCAGGAAACCGTCGCGACGGCACGGTTCAAGAAGGCCGCGCCGTACCGTGTTGGCGTCGCCGCCGGGTACCTCAGCAACTCGTGGGTGGTGTTCTGCTTGCAGCACATCCGATACGAGGCCGCCCGGCACAAGGAGATCAGCGAGGTCCTCGTCACCGACGCCGGCTTCAACCCCGGCAAGCAGGTGGCTGACATCGAGGACCTGATCAGCAAGAACGTCAACCTGATCCTCTACTGGCCCGTCGATGAGAAGGCGATCCAGCCCGCGCTGGAGAAAGCCGTCGTGAAGGGCATTCCCACCGTCAACACCGGCGGGGGCTTCACCTACAGTCCCGGGACCGTGGCGAATGCCTTCATCGACCAGGTCGTCCTCGGCGACATGGTCGCCCGCCAACTCTTCAAGGACATGCGCGGCAAGGGCAAGATCGTCGCGATGCTCCCGATCGCGGGGACGACGGCGGCGGTGGACCAGCTGGCGGCCCTCAGGACCGCGATGAAGGAGTTCTCGCAGATCGAGCTGCTGAGCGCGGAGTACGGGGACTGGAACCGCGCCAAGGCCAAGCAGATCACGGAGAACCTGCTCCAGCGCCATCCGCGGATCGACGGCGTGTTCTCGCCCGCAGGCCAGATGTCGATCGGCGTGGCCGAGGCCTTCGAGGAAGCGGGGCGCCTGAAGGAGGTCGTCATGTCGCCCGGCGACGAGTACAACGGGTGGCTGAAGTGGGTGGCGAAGCACAAGCGGGGCGGCGCCGTGACGTTCCCGACCCGCGTCGGCCAGGAGGCGGTGCGGCTCGGCCTCCGGATCTTGAATGGAGAGCCGGTGAAGCGTGGCCTCGCCGTGCCCTCGGAGTACATCTCGCCAGCGAGCATCACGCGCTACGTCGAGCCCACACGGCCGGACGACTGGTGGGCCAGCACCTTGCCGGAGGAGTGGAAGCCAAAGTAATGGCGTTCCTTGAGATCCGGGGGTTATCGAAGACCTTTCCCGGCGCGACCGCTCTCGACGGCGTGGACCTCTCCGCGGAGGGCGGCGAGGTCCACGCCCTCGTCGGGGCAAACGGCGCCGGGAAGTCCACGCTCATGCTCGTCCTCGCAGGCGTGCTCAGTCCGACCGCGGGGGAGATCCGCCTGGCGGGCGTACCCGTCGCGTTCAGCACTCCCCGGGCCGCGATGGAGGCCGGCGTCAGCATCGTCTATCAGGAGACGAGCGCCCTTCCGGAGATGACCGTCGCCGAGAACATCTTCCTCGGTCGTGAGCCGACGACCCGCCTGGGCCTCGTGGACCGGCGGCGTCTGTACGAGGAGACCCGGCGGCTCCTCGACCGCTATCACCTGCCTCTCGACCCTGCCGCCCAGGTCGGCCGGCTTACCGTCGCCGGCCAGCAGCTCGTCGAGATCGCGCGGGCGCTCTCGATCGCCGCGCGGGTCCTGATCCTCGACGAGCCGACGGCAGTGCTCTCGCTCGCCGAGCAGCGCAATCTCTTCGACATCATCGCCGGGCTGAGGGGGCCGCGCCTGCTCATCCTCTACGTCTCTCACCGGCTGGAGGAGATCTTCACGATCGCCGATCGCATCACGGTGCTTCGCGATGGGCGCAAGGTGACCACGGTGGCGACAGCCGACCTCCGACAGGCGGACCTGGTGCGTCTCATGGTCGGCCACGAGGTCCGCGAGCGCGTTCCCCTGCCGGCGCCGGCCGGGGCGCCTCCGCTGCTCGAAGCGAGGCTCACTGGGAACCCCCCACGTCTCGAGGTCCGGGGCGGGGAGATCCTGGGATTCGCGGGGCTCGTGGGGGCAGGCCGTTCCCGTCTCGGCCGCTCCCTCGCCGGGCTCGATCCAATAGATCTAAGGCTCGACGGCCGGCCGGTCCGTCTCCGATCCCCGGCCGACGCGCTGGCCCACGGGATCGTCTATCTGACCGAGGACCGGAAGCGCGAGGGCCTGTTCGACAATCTCTCCGTCCTCGTCAACGCGACGGCGGCAGCGCTGCCCAGCCTGTCTCGATTCGGCGTGGTGCGGCTAGCGGTGGAACGGAGGGCCGGAGCGGCGATCCTCGAGCGTCTGCGGCTGGTCGCCCGGTCGCTCGCGGCCCCGGTGCGCGAGCTGAGCGGGGGGAACCAGCAGAAGGTGATCTTCGGCCGGGCACTCCTGTGCCGCCCCAGGATCCTCGTCTGCGACGAGCCGACGCGGGGAGTCGACGTCGGCGCCAAGGACGAGATCTACGACCTGCTGCTCGAGCTCGCCCGTCAGGGCGTGGCCATTGTCCTCATCTCCTCCGAGCTGAAGGAAGTGCTGGCGCTGAGCCACCGGGTCCTCGTCATGCGGGACGGCGCTGCTGTTCGCGAGTTCACGGGCGGCGAGGCGAACGAGCAGGACGTCCTCCTGGCGGCGATGGGATCGCTCCCGGGAGCCGCGTAGTGGATTTTCGCGTCGCCGTCGTGCAGATGGACTGCGTCCCTGGCGAGGTGGCTCCCAATCTGCAGAAGATCGACGACTTCGCCGAGGCGTCCGCACGGGCGGGGGCCGAGCTCGCGGTGTTTCCGGAATGCGCGACGACGGGCTACTTCATCGCCGACCGTCTCGCGACGCTCGCCGAGCCGGCGAACGGCCCCGTGATCGCGCGGCTCGCGGCGGCCGCCCGACGCCATCGCCTGCACCTGGCAGTCGGGCTCGTCATCACCGAGGGCGGTCGCTTCTACGACGCCCAGGCCCTCCTCTCGCCCGTCAGCGGTCTGCTCGGCCTCTACCGCAAGGTCCATCTCTTCGCCGCCGAGCGCCAATGGTATGCCGCTGGCGATACGGCGCTCGTGGTCGACACCCCGCTCGGGCGCATCGGTATGACGATCTGCTACGACTTGATCTTTCCTGACTTCATTCGCCGCCTGGTCGACCTCGGCGCCGACCTCATCATCAACAGCACCGACTGGATCGCCGATGACTACCAAAGCACCGTGTGGGGCTGGGACGGTCGGGCGACGCAGGGCCTCGCGGCCACGCGCGCCCTGGAGAACGTCACCTTCGTGGCGATGGCCAATCGCGTCGGACGCGAGGGGGAGTTCCGGAGCCTCGGCTGGAGCGGCATCGCGAGCCCGTCCGGCCAGATGCTGGCCGGCCTGCCAGACGGCGAGGGCATCGCCGTCGCCACGGTCGCGCTCGACAGCCCTGACCTCGCCAGGTGGCGCGCCATCGCGACCTATCGCGCCGACCGACGCCCCGACCTCTATCGTCCAGCGTCCCTCCGGTCCCCCTGACGTGCATGAGCCCTCTTGGCTGAGACTCATCCGCGCGCGTCCAGGGGGCGAGAGACTGTCCGGTCACATCTTCTTCCAGTCGCCCGACTTCTCGAAGGCCTGGGCGGCTCGGTAGATGGTCGGCTCGTCGAAGTGCTTGCCGACGAGCATCATGCCGACTGGCAGCCCGTCCACCATGCCACACGGCACCGACATGGCAGGATGATGCGTCACGTCGAAGGGCGCCGTGTTGCCGATCATCTCGAGCGCCCGCTGGATGTATTCCTCCCGGCTCGCCTGCCGTCCTGGCAGCGGCGTCGCCTTCATGGGGGTCGTCGGCATCAGGAGCAGGTCGTGATCGGTCAGGACGCGGTCGTAGGCCGCGGTGAGTCGCCGCGCGATGTTCATGGCCTTCCCGTAGTAGCGCGAGCCGTGCTGGTTCAGGATGTAGGTGCCGAGCATGAGGAAGAGCTTCGTCGTCTCCGAGAGCTCGTTGGCGCGGTGGCGCCAGTTGCGGTGGAAGTCCATCAGCGAGACGGAGTAAAGATCGGACCGGCTCAAGCCATAGCCGTCGCCCCACATCATCGTCTGGGTGAGCCCCTCCACGCCGATCGGCGTCCAGATCGCTGGGCCGACGGTGTGCATGGGAATCGAGACCTCGTCGACCTTGGCCCCCAGCTCCTGGAGCCGGCGCGCCGCGTTGTACACCTTCTCGTTCACCACCTTCTCGCCGTTCGGCTGCTTGAAGCCCTCGGTCACGATCGCGATCCGCGTCCCCCGCACGCCGCCGTCGAGCATGGTCGAATACGGGTGCATCTTGGGCGCCTTGATCCGTGGGTCGTACCCGTCGTCGCCCGCGATCGCCTCGAGCAGGAGCGCGTTGTCGGCGACGGTGGCCGTCATCGGCCCCGTGTGGTCGACGAAGATCTCGATCGGCATGATGCCCGTGTACGGCACCAGTCCCCACGTCGGCTTCATCCCGCAGATCCCCGAGAAGGAGGCGGGCAAGCGAATGGAGCCGCCCTGGTCGCCGCCCATTGCCATGTCGGCCTCGCCGAGGGCGACGACGACGGCGCTGCCCGATGAGGACCCGCCGGCGGAATAGCCCATCCGGTGCGGGTTGTGGACGGGTCCGGTGGCGTTCGTGTGGCTCCCGCCCGAGAGGCAGAAGTACTCGCAGTGCGTCTTGCCGATGATCTCGCCACCCTCGTCGAGGATGCGGCTGACGACGGTCGCGTCGAAGTCGGGAACGTAGCCCTCGAGCGTCGAGGCGCCGTTCATCATCGGCACGCCGGCGAGCATGATGTTGTCCTTGACCGCCACGCGCTTGCCCTTGAGCTTGCCGCTCGGCGCGCCCTTGACCGACGTCTTGCGGTACCACGCGTTGTGACGGTTCTCCTCCGGGCCGGGCCGGTAGCCGGGCGTGCGCGGGTATCTGACGGCCGGAACCTCGTCCGGCATCGCGTCGACCGCGTTGTAGGCCTCGACGTACCCGGTGAAGAGCTGCCGGAAGGATTCGGCGTCGGCGCTGCTCAGCGACAGGCCGCATCGGCTGGCCACCTCGCGCATTTGCTCCGGGGAAGGAATCTGGACCGCCATGGCGTCCTCCTTCGAGCGTGTCGTCGTCGTCGACCCGTTGAGCTCGCTCGAGCGAGTGGACGAAGGGCCCAACGGGTATCAGGAAAGACGGGGTGCGTCAAGGCGCGACGCGCCCGGTGTGTGAGCGGTCCTCGACTTACCTCGAGAAGAGACCGGTGAAGAAGTCCCGTACGCGCTGAGCGAACGACGGCTCGGCACTGGCGGTCGTTCGCTCCGACGGCGAGGGCGTCTCTCGTATCGATGCGGGACTCGGTGACGCATCGACGCTCGCCCTCGCGGGGCTCGCGATCCTCTCCTGGTCTGGGACCGTCGCCACGCCTGCGCTCGGGGTACGAGGCTCGATCTGGCTCGTCGCCGCGAGGAGCGTTTCGGAGATGCCGATGACGAGGTACGTGAACCAGAGGCCCTCAGAGATGTGGACCTCGAGCGCGTTGCCGCGCTTCTCGTAGACCTGCCGCGTGCCGTCCTTGGCCGCGGTCGTCGTGTTGACGTGGCGCCAGCCGTTCGACTCCAGCATCGCCCGCATCACGAGCCCGAGGCTCGCGGGCTCCAACCGTCCGCGATAGACAAGCTTCGCCGCCTTCACGGAGGGCGACTCGATCACGACCGAGCGCTGCGGCTGGTAGGTGAGGCCCGTCGGCAGCGGGACGTCGTCGAACTCGGTGCGGAGCCGCGTCGTCGCACACGCCGTGGCCAAGAGCATCAGCGCGAGGACCGCGCACAGTGGGTTTTTCATGGGCGCAGCTTAGCAACGCCCACGCGCAGGAACCAAGAAATTCGGGTCAGATCCATGCCTCCTGGGATGGGGTGAGGGCCTACGCGCACGCAGGAGGCCGTGCCGTCATGGCTTGGCCCCGCTGACGTTCTGGCAGCCCGGGACAGGGGCTGACAGTGGAGCCACGGGGGTCGGAGCACCACCCGTGTGGGTTATCGGCCGATCGAGCACCATATCTCGCCCCTCCTGGGGCGGCATCGGATGTGCACCTGAGGCTGACCGCCCGGGTCGCGGGACGGACTCGTGGCCGACACCCCGGGGCTTGCGGAAGGGAGGAGCTATGATCGACCGTTGCTCACGGATCGTTCTCGTGTTGCTGCTGACATCGGTGCCGGTCCTTGCCGGCTGCGCCAAGTGGGCGGGGACATCGGACACCTCCGCGCCGGGATCCCCGGGATCCATGGGTGGCGATCGGGCGGCCGGCGGATCCATGGGTGGTGCCGCCGCGGCGGGGCGCGCACCCGGGAGCCCTGACCGACCCAACCCGAAGGAATTCGTCGCGGTCGGGGAGCTACGGGACGTCCACTTCGACTTCGATCGGTACGAGATCCGGTCGGAGGACGCCCAGGTCCTCGAAGCGAACGCGGTGCTGCTGAAGTCCAACCCCAAGTGGCAGCTTCTCATCGAGGGGCACGCCGACCAGCGCGGCACGACCGAGTACAACCTCGCGCTCGGCGATCGGCGCGCGCGCGCGTCGCTGAACTATCTCGTCGCCCAGGGCGTCCGGTCGAACCGGATCTCGATCATCAGCTACGGCAAGGAAAGGCTCCTCTGCCGCGAGTCGAGCGAAGACTGCTTCGGCCAGAACCGCCGCGCGCACTTCCTGGTGAAGGCGCGGTAAGTCCGCCGTCCGGAGGAGGAGGAGCGTTCCTCCTCCTCCTCGTTCCGCCGGCGTTTCGGTTATCGCTTGACCCAGTATCCGCGGGCAGCCGGGAAGACGGTCTTGCAGCGCGTCGCCTCGGTCGGCCCGTCGAGCGTCTCGGCAGCTCCACGCCAGACAGCGTAGTGCGGCATGGTGCGGTGTGCGTCGAGCGCAGCCTGGTCCGTGTAGACCTCGAAGAAATAATAGACGTTCTCGTCCTTCTCGTCCTGAAGCACGTGGAAGCGCAGGCAGCCAGGCTCGTCCCGCTCAGAACCGAGCGCGTCCGCCTCGATCGCTTCGAGAAAACGCTGTCGGAGTCCCGGCTTGATCCGCACCTTCACCCACATCGCGAGCATGGCGCCCCCCTCGTCTGACACAGCATAGCCCAGCCGAGGCTGGGCCGGGGGGAGGCCTTCCTCACCTCCGTTCGGTCCACCTCTCGCG
>QHSA01000190.1 GCA_003220315.1 Candidatus Rokuibacteriota bacterium | reverse complement strand
CGGTTGACGTTGTAGGGTGCGCGCACGCGGTTCAGGCGGTCGCACGTCTCCGCCGTCGCCGCCGCGTAGCCGACGCGGAGCCCCGCGAGCCCCGCGATCTTCGAGAAGGTTCGCAGCACGATCAGGCGCGGATAGCGCGCGAGAAGGGCGACGCCGTTGGGATACTCGGGGTCGTCCGCGAAGTCGCAATAGGCCTCGTCGAGGACGACGAGCGGTGGATCGGCGCCGAGCGCGTCGAGGAACGCGAGGAGCGGTGCCTTCCGGATAATCGTCGCCGTCGGATTGTGCGGCGAGCACAGCATCACCGCTTTCGTCCGGCCGCTGACCTTCCGACGGATGTCGTCGAGGTCGGTCTCGTACCCGGCGAGCGGGCTCAGGACGGCCCGCGCGCCCGCGAGCACGACCGAAGTCGCGTACGGCTCGAAGGAGGGCTGGGGGACGACGACCTCGTCGTCCGGCTCGAACGCCGCGAGCGCCACGAGCCCGATCAGCTCGTCGGCGCCGTTGCCGACGACGAGCTGGTCGGGCCGGACGCCGAGCCGCCGGGCGAGGGCGTCGCGCAGCGCGACGGCGCCGCCGTCGGGGTAGAGGTGCACACGCGCCGCCTCGCGCGCGATCGCGTCGAGGACGTGGGGCGAGGGCCCGAGCGGGTTCTCGTTCGCCGACAGGCGCACGAGCTCGGGCAGGCCGAGCTCGGCCGCGAGCTCGGCGAGGGGCTTCCCGGCGTCGTACGGGGTCATCCCGTCGAGGACCGCGCGCCAGACGGTTCTCACGGACCCATTCTAGTAAGTCTGCGTCGCATTTGACAGTCTTCGTTCCCGGTTGCTACGCTTTGGCCGTCATGTCCGTCGAGCTGTATCGCCGGGCCAGGCGTGCAGAGGCCAGATCGGCGCGCGCGCCCGAGCGGCGGCGCCTTCGCCTCGAGTTTTTCCGTCAGGCCCTCGCCGAGGGATACGACTCGCTGAAGGTGAGGCACGCCGAAGGCGCGTCGGGCCAGGAGTCCGTCCGCACCCACGCCCGGCTGATGGACGACGTGATCTTCTCGCTCACGCGTCTGATCGCCGCCGACGCGGCCGCCGACGGGCTCGAGGCGACGCCGCTGGTCGTCATGGCGCTCGGCGGCTACGGGCGGGGCGAGCTCCACCCGCTCTCGGACGTCGACCTCATGGTCGTGTACGACGGCGAGATGTCGCCGTACGTGCAGCGGATGATACAGGAGCTGCTCTATTCCCTCTGGGACCTCGGGCTCCACGTCGGCCACAGCCTCCGCTCGCTGGACGACTGCGTCGCGATGGCGCGCACGGACTTCCCGAGCCGCACGTCGATGCAGGAGGCGCGCTTCCTCGCGGGCGAGCGGCGCCTGTTCGCGCGTTTCCAGCGGGTGCTGCGCGAGAACGTGTTCCGCCGTGACTTCGGCCAGTTCCTCGAGACGACGCTGGTGGAACGCGACGCCCGTTACCGCAAACACGGCGCGTCGCCGTACATCGGCGAACCGAACGTCAAGGAGTCGGCGGGCGGCCTCCGCGACATGCACACGGCCATGTGGCTCGGCGCGGCGAAGTTCGGCGCCCGCACGCTGCGCGAGCTCACCGACAAGGGGCTCATCACGCCGCGCGAGCAGGCGGCGGCCGACGCCGCGCTGACGTTCCTCTGGCGGGTACGCAACGAGCTCCACTTCTTCTCGGGCCACAAGAACGACGTCCTCACGCGCGACCTCCAGCCGCGGATCGCCAAGAACCTCGGCTACGAGAACGACGAGACGACGCTCGGCGTCGAGCGCTTCATGCGCGACTACTATTTGCACGCGCGGGTCATCCACCGGGTGTCGAAGCGCCTCATCGCGCGCTGTCAGGAGACGCTCTCGCGTCGCGGCTCCGCCGAGCGGCGCCAGCGGCAGCAAGCGCTCGCGGACGGGCTCGTGTTCTTCGACGGCCGGCTCCACCTCGCCGACCGCGACCCCTCACAGCTCCGGACGGACCCGGCGCGGCTCATGAAGGTCTTCTGGCACTTGCACCGGCTGGGCTGCGAGCTGTCGCTCGACCTCGAGCGCGCGATCGAGGACTCGCTCCACCTCGTGGACGAGGCGTTCCGTCGGTCGGACGGGGTGCGTGAGCTCTTCCTGGACGTCTGCCGGACGTGGGGGCGTGCGGCGCAGACGTTCTCGGAGATGCACGAGCTGGGGTTCCTCGGTCGTTATCTGCCCGAGTTCGGCGCGCTGACGTGCCTGGTGCAGTACGACGTCTACCACAAGTTCTCCGCGGACCAACACTCCTTGCTGGCCGTCGAGCACCTCGAGGCGCTGGCGCCCGGCCAGTCCGCGGAGTCGGAGGGGGCCGCGCACGTCCTCAGCGAGGTGGAGAAGCCCGAGCTCCTGATGCTGGGCATGCTGCTCCACGACATCGGCAAGGCGAAGGGACACGGCCACGTCGCGAAGGGAATCCCGCTCGTCCGCGAGCTGACCGCGCGCGTGGGGCTCCAGGCCGCCGACGGGGCGGCCGTCGAGTTCCTCGTGGCGCACCACCTGACGATGTCGCACGTTGCCCAGCGGCGCGACATCGACGACCCGAAGACGATCACCGACTTCGCCGCCGCCGTCGGCGACCCGTCGCGGTTGCGCATGCTCTACCTGCTGACGTACGCGGACATGCGCGCCGTCGGCCCCGGCGTCCTCACGCCCTGGCAGGCGCGGATCCTGCACGAGCTCTACGCGCGGACGCTCGCCTCGCTCACCGGCGGTCGCGTGGCGCGGCCGAGCCGGACGCGGCTCGCGGAGCGGTTGCACGCGGCGGCGAAGGGCGAGGTGGACCTCCAGGCGGTGAAAGCGCACCTGGCGATGATGACCGACCGCTACCTCGAGTCCACGAGCGTGCAACGGATGGCCGAGCACCTGCGGATGCTCGACGGCCTCGGCGAGTCGCCGGTGGTGACCGCGCTGTTCCACCATCCCGACCTCGGCTCCTCCGACCTCGTCGTCGTCACGCGTGACCTGCCCGGCCTCTTCGCGTTGATCGCCGGCACGCTCGCCGCGAGCGACGCCAACATCATCTCGGCGCAGATCCACACGCGCGCGGACGGCATCGCGATCGACACGTTCCAGGTGAACGACCCGGCCGGCGACGTGATCGGCTCACCCGCCCACTGGGCGCGCACGCTCGACGCGCTCCGCGCGGTGCTCACCGGCGAGCAGACCGTGCCCGCGCTGCTCGCCCGGCGCCGCGCCGCCGGGCGCGAGGCGACGGGCCCGGGCGGCCCGTCGAAGATCGCCCTCGACAACCAGCTCTCGGACACCGCCACGGTGATCGAGGTGAAGTGTCCGGACCGGCTCGGGCTCCTCTACCTCATCACGAAGACGCTCGCCGGGCTCGGGCTCGACATCGTGAGCGCGCGGATCGCGACCGAGATCGACCAGGCGTTCGACACCTTTTACGTGCAGGACCGCGAGGGGCGGAAGATCGAGGACCCGGAGACGCTCGAGCGCGCCCGCGCGGCGCTCGAGCAGGCGCTCGCGCAGCCCATCTGACGATGCTGGGGCGTTATCGCGAGCGCATCCGCGCGTGGACCGACCCGGTGGGCCGTGGCCTGTTCCGGCTGCGCCTCCGCCCCAACCACCTCACGGTCATCGGCCTCGGCGTGAGCTTCCTGGCCGCGAGCGCGTTCTCCGCGGGGCGCACGCGCGCGGCCGGGCTTCTGCTGATCGTCGCCGGCCTCTGCGACTTCTTCGACGGCGCGCTCGCCCGCGTCTCGGGCCAGGTGACGCCGTTCGGCGCCTTCCTCGACTCGGTCATCGACCGGTACTCGGATCTGCTCGTGTTGCTCGGCATCGTCGTGCTCTTCGCCCGAATGCCCCATACGCGCGGGGCGATCGTCGCGATGGCGGGCCTCATCGGCTCGATGATGGTGAGCTACACGAAGGCCCGCGCCGAATCGATCGGCGTCAGGTGCACCGTGGGGATGATGGAGCGCCCCGAGCGCATGATCTGCCTCATCGCCGGCGCGCTCCTGGGCCTCCTCGAGCCCGCGCTCTGGATCCTCGCGATCCTGTCGAACCTGACCGCGCTCCAGCGCATCCTCTTCACGCTGCGAGCGACGCGCTCGATGCCGGCCCTGCGCGCCGTTGCCCTCGGGACGCTCCTCCTGGCGCCCGCCGCGGCCGTCGCCGGGTCGGCGCGCGTCGCGCCCGAGACCGAGCGCGCGTGGGCGGACGCCATCCTCGCCTACCAGCAGGGCGAGCCGGGCCCGCTCATCCGCGAGTTCGAGACCAAGGCGGCGCGGGAGAGCCCGATCGGCGACCACGTCCGCTACCTCCTCGCGCAGGCCCAGGCGCAGGGAGACGATTTCGACGGGGCGCGCGCGACGGCGGCGAGTGTCGCCGAGCGCTACCGCGAGAGCCGCCTGGCGCCGCGCGCGCTCCTGCTCGCGACGACGTTCGCCTCCCGTGCGGGCGACGAGGCGCAGGCCCAGACCCTGCTCGGGCGGCTCGTGAAGGGCTACCCGGACGCGCCGGAGCTGCCCGAGGCGCTTTACCTCCTCGGGATGTCGGCCGAGGCGCGCGGCCAGCGCGAGCTGGCGGCACGCACCTACCGCGAGCTCCGCCTCCTGCTTCCGGCGAGCGACTACGCCGACGGCGCCGCCGACCGGCTCGCGGCGCTCGAGGCGGCGGGCCTGACCCCGGCGCCGCTCACGCTCGAGGAGCGTGTCGAGCGCGCCGACCGGCTGGTGCGCGGCGGCGTGGCGCAGACCGCAATCGACGAGGCGGAGCGGATCGTGGCCGAGGCGCGTGAGTCCGCGGTTTCGCTTCGCGCGCTCCGCGTCATCGCCGACGGCGCGCGGAAGCTCGGCCGGTACGAGACCGCCGCGCGCGCCCTCGAGCAGGCGGTGACGCGCGCGCCGGCCGTCGAGCAGCCCGCGCTCCAACTCGAGCGCGGTAAGCTCCTCGAGCGCGCTGGCCAGCCCCAGAAGGCGCTCGTCGCGCTCGACGCCGCGGCGACGGGCGGAGACGCGGAGGCGTCCGAGGCGCTCTACCGGCGCGCCGAGATCCTCGACGACCTCGACCGCCGCGAGGAGGCGGCGACCGCCTACCGGGCGGTGGTCGCACGCTACCCGTCGCGCGAGGTCGGCGCTAAGGCGCGCTGGCGCCTGGGCTGGCTCGCGTGGCTCGCGGGCGACGCGCGCGGCGCGGCGGAGGAGTGGACGCGCCTCACCGGGCGCGGGGTGGACAGCGCGTACCGGATCGTGGCGCTCTACTGGGCGGGGCGCGCGCGCGCCGCGCAGGGCGACGGAGAGGTCGCGGAGCGGCTCCTCACGCAGGTGCTCGCCGAGGTGCCGCGGAGCTACTACGGCGTGCTCGCCGCGACACGGCTCCCCGGTCGACCCGTGCCGGGGGTCAAGGCGCGGGTGACGCTGCCGGACGAGCCGTCGCAGGCCGTCGCGGCCGATCCCGGCTTCGCGCGGGTCGAGCTGCTGCGGCGCATCGGCCTCGTCGAGGAGGCGATCGGGGAGCTGGAGGAGCTCGCGGAGCGCGCGACGGGCGACCCGGTGCGCCTCTACGGGATCTCGGGCGCGTACGTGAAGGAGGAGCGCTACCACCTGGCGCTCCGGATCCTCCGCCGCGCCCTCGCCCCGCTCGCGGCGACGGGCGATCCCGCGCTGCCGCAAGCGTTCTGGGAGACGCTCTACCCGCTCGGCTGGCGCGCGGAGCTGATGGCGGCCGCCCAGAGCGCGGGGCTCGATCCCTACCTGGTCGCCGCCGTCGTGCGGGAGGAGTCGAGCTACTACCCGCGCGCGCTGTCGCCCGTCGGCGCCCGCGGACTCATGCAGCTCATGCCGGACACGATGGCGCCGCCGAAGGGCGCGCGCGCGGACCATCTCGACGATCCGGCGCAGAACCTCCGCCTCGGCACGCGCTTCCTCGCCGCGCTCCTGCGCGAGTTCGGCGACCCCCGCGTGGCGATCGCCGCCTACAACGCGGGTCCGAAGCGCGCGCGCCAGTGGTGGAGCAAACGGCGCACGGACGATCTCGAGGCGTGGGTGGAGCTGATCCCCTACGACGAGACCCGCCACTTCGTGAAGCGGGTCGTGCTCTCCTGGAACGAGTACCGGCGGATCTACGGAGGGCAGTGACGCGCGTGGCGCTACACTGAGGGGCGTGACGTTCACGCCGCTCGGGCTCGACCACGTGGTGCTCAGGGTGCGCGACCAGGCGCGCTCCCGGCGCTTCTACGAAGAGGTCCTCGGCTGCACTCTCGATCGCGTGAACGAGAAACTGTCGCTCGTCCAGCTCCGCTTCGGCGACCACCTCATCGACCTCCTGCCCGCCGGCCCCGGGGAGCCCTCGGGAGGACTCGACCACGTCTGCCTCTCGATCCGCTGCGAGGACCTCGAGGACGTCGCCCGGGCGCTCGCCCAGAAGGGCGTCGCGCTCGAGGGGGGTATCGTCCAGCGCTATGGCGCCTACGGCAACGGGCCTTCCCTCTACCTCAGTGACCCTGACGGGTACAAGATCGAGCTGAAGCCGCGGATCTAACGCGCCCGCCCGGCTTCCAGAACTCGGGTAAATACTCCGCCGGCGCCCGGCGTCCAACCGCCCAGAAGTGGAGACGGGAGGAGCCATGGGCGCGGTCGTGAGGTTCGCGGTGGTGTTCTACCTCGTGACCCACGGTGTGCCGGTCTCGGGCGACGTGGATCTCCGAGCCCTCGCGACGGCCTTCCTTCAGGGCCTGTTGGCTCAGCTCGGGCTTTTGCGCTAGCCTTTCGATAGCGGCGCCGAGGCCGCGCCGGCTCGCGCCGGGGCTCCGCGGCAGGGTCCCGCGGCGCGTGCTGCGGAAGGCGCGGGCGCCGGTCCTGCTGCTTCGCCCCTAGGCGACCACGCCCCGGAGCGCGGCGGCGATGTCCTGCTGACTCGGGATAGTCGCGCGCTCGAGCGAGTCGTTGTAGGGCATCGGCACGTTGCGTGCGGCGACCCGCACGATCGGCGCGTCGAGGACGTCGAGCGCGTGCTCGGCGACGAGCGCGGCCAGCTCGGCGCCCCAGCCGCCGCGCTTGACCGCCTCGTGGGCGATGACGAGCCGCCCGGTCCTGGCGACCGAGGCGAGGATCGTCGCCTCGTCGAGCGGAACGAGCGTGCGCGGGTCGATCACCTCGACGCTGACCCCGTCCTTCTCGAGGTCGCCCGCGGCCGCCAGCGCGCGCGACACCATCGCCTGCGTCGCCACCAGGGTGACGTCGGTGCCCGCCCGCTTCACGTCCGCCTTCCCCAGCGGGATCGCGTAGGGCGCCTCCGGCACCGCGCCCTTCGTCGCGTAGAGGGCTTTGTGCTCGAGGAAGATCACCGGGTTGTCGTCGCGGATCGCGGAGACGAGCAGACCCTTGGCGTCGTAGGGCGTGGCCGGCGCCACGACGACGAGCCCGGGCACGTGCGCGAACCACGCCTCGAGGCTCTGCGAGTGCTGGGCGGCGAGGCGGATGCCTCCGCCCTGAGGCCCGCGGATCACGAGCGGCACCGTGGGCCGGCCGCCGAGCATGTAGCGGAACTTCGCCGCCTGGTTGACGAGCTGGTCCATCGTGAGGGCGACGAAGTCGAAGATCTGGATCTCGACGACGGGCCGGAGCCCGGCGATCGCCGCGCCCACGCCGGCGCCCACGAACGTCGCCTCCGAGATCGGCGTGTCGCGCACGCGGTCCTCGCCGAAGCGCTCGCGGAGCCCGCGCGTCACGCCGAAGATGCCGCCGATCAGGCCGACGTCCTCCCCCATGACGAAGACCCGCTCGTCGCGCTGCATCTCGGACTGGAGCGCCTCGTTGAGCGCCTCGGCCATCGTGAGCTCGCGCCCGGCCCGCGTCGCGGGCTCGCTGACCTCGGCGTGGGGCGCATACACGGACGCTTCCATCAGCTCCACAGTGGGCTCGGGGCTCGACTTGGCGAACTCGACCGCGCGGTCGAGCTCGAGCTCGACCGACTCCTCGAGCTCCTTGAGCCGCACGGGCGTCGCACGCTTGCCGTCCACCAGGTGGCTCCCCAGGCGCGCGACGGGGTCCCGTTCCATCCACTCGCGCTCCTCCTCCTTGGTCCGGTACTCGGGGAGGTTCGCGCGCATCGAGTGGCCGCCCCAGCGGTAGGTGACCGCCTCGACGAGCGTGGGCCCCTCGCCCCGGCGGGCGCGCGCCACGGCCGTGCGGACCGTCTCGTACACGGCGAGCACGTCGTTGCCGTCCACGCGGACGCCCGGGATCCCGTACGCCGCCGCGCGCGCGGCGATCGAGTCGCCCGCCGTCGTGCGCCCGGTCGCGGTCGAGAGCGCGTACTGGTTGTTCTCACAGAGATAGATGGCCGGGAGCTTCCACACCGCGGCGAGGTTGAGCGCCTCGTGGACGACGCCCTGGTTCGCGCCGCCATCGCCGAAGAAGGCGACGACGACGTTGTCGGTCTTCCGGAGCTTGGCCGCGAGCGCCGCGCCCGTGCCGATCGGGAGCCCCGCGGCGACGATCCCGTTGCAGCCCAGGATGTTCAGGTCGAGCGCGGCGATGTGCATCGAGCCTCCGAGGCCGCGGCAGTAGCCGTCCGCGCGGCCCATGAGCTCCGCCATCATGCGGTCCACGCGCGCGCCCTTGGCGATGCAGTGGCCGTGGCCGCGATGGGTCCCGACGATGTAGTCCCCCTCGCGGAGGTTCGCGCAGGCGCCCGCCGCCACCGCCTCCTCACCGACGTAGCTGTGCGCCGTCCCCTTGACGAGCCCGGCGCTGAAGAGCTCCGTCGTCTTCTCGTCGAAGCGTCGGATCCGAACCATCGTGGTGTAGAGACTTTCGAGCGCGTCGCCGCTGAGCGTCATCGTGCTCCTCCGGGAAACTGGGCCGCCGGCGGGCGAGCGGGGAGCCCCCCAACCGGCTACGAGAGCTTAGACCACGGCTCGGCGGTAGGAGTCAAGCGCGCGCCCGCGCGTCGCGGCTTGACACGGCCGGACCCTCTTGCTAGTTATCGCGGCGATGGCGACGGTGACGCGGCGCTATCTGTCCCCGGAGCAAATCGGCTCCTACCACCGCGACGGCTACGTCGCCGTGAGGGACGTCATCGACCCGAGCCGGCTGGCGGAGCTGCGACGGGTCACCGACGAGTTCCTCGAGCGGTCTCGGCAGACCCGCGAGAGCGACGACGTCTTCGACCTCGACCCGCGCCACACCGCGGAGGCCCCGGCGCTCCGCCGCATCAAGAATCCGGCCGACCACCATCCCGTGTATCGCTGGGTCGCCTTCGAGTCGCCCCTCCCGGACATCGTGGGCGAGCTCCTGGGCCCCGACGTCAAATTCAACCACAGCAAGCTGAACCTCAAGGGGAGCCTCATCGGCGCGCCCGTCGACTGGCACCAGGACGCCGCCTTTTACCCGCACTCGAACGACGACGTCCTCGCGGTGGGGCTCCTGCTCGACGACGCGAGCCCGGAGAACGGCTGTCTCGCCGTTGTCCCGGGCAGCCACCGGGGGCCCGTGTACGAGCACGACGACGCGGCCGGCCGCTTCGCGGGCTCGATACCCACGGGGGACATCGTCCGGCTCGACATGGCGTCGATGCGCCGGCTCGCGCTGCCGGCCGGCTCGATCCACATCCACCACTACCGGCTCGTGCACGGCTCGGCGGAGAACAGGACGACGACCGAGCGACGGCTGCTCATCAACGCGTACGCCTCGGCCGACGCGGTCCAGCTCGTGCCCGACTCGACACGCTCGCCCCTCTTCGGAGCGATCGTGCGGGGCGCGCCGTCACGCACGGTGCGCCGGGAGGCCGGAACCTTCCGGATGCCGCCGGATTGGAGTCGCGGTTACACGTCGATCTACGCGCTGCAGTCCCGCATCGACTCGCGGTAAGCCGTGCGCAAGGGAGGCGCTGCCATGACCCCGCCCGTCCGCGCCCTGACGATCGTCCTCGCGGCCCTGCTCCTCCTCGGGGGCGCCACCACCCCCGCGAGCGCCCAGAAGCCGAAGATCCGCGTGTGGCTCCTACGCACGTACGTGCCGGACGCCAACCGCGCGCTCGAGGACTCGATCAAGCGCTGGGCGGTGTCGAAGAACCTCGACCCCGTGATCGAGTACTTCACGTTCGACGACATCGAGACGAAGTACGTGGCCGCGATCGAGACGAACGCGCTGCCCGACGTCGGCCAGCTCCAGACGATCGGCCCCGCGCGCTACCGCGGCATGGGCAAGCTCACGGACCTCACGGATCTGGCGAACGAGCTGGTGAAGGCGAACGGCCCGATGCTCGAGTCCGCACTGCCGGTCGTGCGCGCGCCCGACGGCCGCTTCCACGCGGTCCCGTTTAACTACATCACCGACGTCCAGTTTATCCGGACGGACATCTTCAGGAGAGCGGGGGTGAGGATCCCGACCACGTGGGAGGAGGTCCGCGAGGCCAACCGGGTCATCAAGGCCAAGGGCGTGATGGAGTACCCGCTCGGCCAGAGCTGGAACCGCAGCGCCGACGGCTACGGTGTGTTCCAGGCGCTCCTCTACTCGTACGGCGGGGGCTGGGCCGACGAGCAGGGGAACTACAAGTCGATCGTGAACGACACGTGGCGGACGGTCGTCCGCTGGGCGAGCGAGATCTACCTGACGGACAAAACGGTGCCGCCCGACGCGATGTCCTGGACAGGCTTCGGCAACAACGAGGCGTTCCTCACCGGCAAGATCGCGTTCACCTTCAACGGCCCGTCCATCTACTACGTCCTCGAGAAGGAGAACCGGCCGATCCTGAAGGATACGGTCATGGCGGTCAAGCCCGCGGGGCCCGCCGGGCGGAACCACGACGTGTTCCTCCTCTCGTGGACCGTGTTCAACACCAGTAAGCAGCCCGAGCTGGCCCGGGACCTGATCCGCTTCGTCATGTCGAGCGACGAGGCGAAGAAATACATGCACGCCTCGTCGGGCCAGATGGTGCCCGCGTTCGAGCGGCTGCGCGCGGACCCGTACTGGCAGAAGAACGAGTCGTACCGGGCCGTCCTCGAGGCGCCGAAGTACGCACGTACGCCGGGGTGGCCGGGGCCCCTGACGGCCGCCGCCGCCGAGGTCGTGGCGACCAATGTCCTCACCGACCTCTGCGCCCGCGTGATCGTCGACGGCTGGGACATCGAGCGCGCGCTCGCGGAGGCCGATCAGCGGATCAGGGACATCTACGCGAACGTCCCGTCTCGCTGACGCGTCGTATCCGACCGCGTCGGTGACGAGGCCGTCGGCGCTTCGGCGCGTCCGCGTCGCCGACGCCCTCGTGGGATACCTCTTCGTCTCCCCGCTCTGCGTCCTCGTCCTCGGGCTCGTCGCCTATCCCCTGGGCAACGCCGTCTGGATCAGCCTCACCGACAAGTACGTCGGCTACGCGCCGCGGTTCGTGGGCCTCGCGAACTACGCGGCCCTCGCGCGGGACCCGATCTTCCACAAGGTCGTGTGGAACAGCGCGGTCTTCACCCTGGCCTCGGTGGCCGTGAAGGTCGTGCTCGGCATGCTCATGGCGCTGGCGCTCCAGCGCGCGCTGGTCGCGCGGTCGTTCCTCCGGGCCGTGCTGCTCGTGCCGTGGGTGATTCCGACGGTCATCACCGCGCTCACCTGGCACTGGATGTTCAACGCCCTGTGGGGCCTCATCAACGTCACCCTCCAGGGCGTGGGGCTCCAGCGGGAACCGATCGCCTGGCTCGGGCAACCCGCGACCGCGATGGCGGCGGTCATCACCGCGAACGTCTGGCGTGGCTTCCCGTTCTTTGGCGTCTCGCTGCTCGCCGGCATGCAGACGATCCCGCGCGACCTCTATGAGGCGGCGGCGGTCGACGGCGCGTCGCCCGCCCAGCGCTTCTGGCACATCACGCTGCCGGGCCTGCGCCTGGTCCTGCTCGTGACGACGCTCATCTCGCTCATCTTCACGCTGAACGACTTCAACATCGTCTACGTGCTCACGCGGGGGGGCCCCGGCACCGCCACCCACGTGCTGGCGACCTACACGTACGAGATTGGCTTCCAGGCGCTCCGGTGGGGCAAGGCGGTCGCCGTGTCCATGTTCCTGATGCCGGTGATCGCGGTGATGATCGTGATCGTCACGCGCTACCTGACCCGGGAGGAGTAGGTGGCCGGGCGTGGCGTCCTCGCCTACGGCTTCATCGGCCTCCTGCTCCTCGTCGTCGGCGTGCCGTTCTACTGGATGGTGAACACCTCGCTGAAGACCTCCGCGCAGCTCCAGAGCCTCGCGCCTTACTACTACCCGAGCCCGGGGACCCTCGGGAACTACAGGGCGCTCCTCGGAACGACGAACTTCCCGATCTGGATCCGGAACAGCGCGCTCGTCGCCGTCGGCGCCACGCTCGTCACCGTGCTCGTGTCGAGCCTCGCGGGCTACAGCCTCACCCGCATCCGGTATCCCGGCCGGCGGCTCCTCGCGACCACCGTGCTCATCGTCTACCTCGTCCCGCCGACCCTGCTCTTCATCCCGCTCTATACGATCCTCAAGCGTGCCGACCTGGTGAACAGCCTCTGGGCGCTCCTCGTGGCGTACCCGACGTTCACGGTTCCGTTCTGCACCTGGCTCCTGATGGGATTCTTCCGCTCGATCCCGCGCGACCTCGAGGAGGCGGCGATGGTGGACGGCGCCACGCGGCTCGGCGCGTTCCGGCGCGTGATCCTCCCGCTCACGACGCCGGGCATCCTGGCGGCCGCGCTCTTCGCGTTCACCCTGGCGTGGAACGAGTTCCTCTACGCCCTCGTCTTCGTGCACGACACCGAGCTGAAGACGATCCCGGTGGGCCTGAACGACCTGATGTTCGGCGACATTTTCCTGTGGGGCCAGCTGATGGCGGCGGCCGTCGTGACGACCCTGCCGGTGATCGTGCTCTACACCTATCTGCAGCGCTACATGGTCGAGGGCCTCACGGCGGGCGCCGTCAAGGGGTAGCCAGGATCGCCCGCAAGTTGACAAGGTGACTAGTGATGACTATGTTGTGGTCATGGATACCGTCGGGATCGCCGAGCTCAAGGCGCGCCTGAGCGAGCACCTCCGGGCGGTTCGCCGGGGGCGCACCCTCACCGTGCTGGATCGTGACAGGCCGGTTGCGCGCATCGTGCCGTATGACACGGAGCGCCGGCCGCCGCTGACCGTCCGTTCACCGCGGCCGGGCGCAGCCCGGCTGGCGCGCGTATCGCTCCCGCCGGCGCTCCGAGTCAAGGTGGACATCGTTGCGCTGCTCGCCGAGGAGCGGCAGCACGAGCGGTGATCGCGTACCTCGACTCGTCGATCCTCCTCCGAAAGGTGCTCCGCCAGCCCGGCTCGCTCAGGGAGTGGACGGCCGTCCGTACGGGGGTGGCGAGCGCGTTGGCTGAAACAGAGTGCCTTCGCACCCTCGACCGCCTGCGCTTACGAGCCGGCCTGTCAGACCGCGAGGTCGCGCGGCGTCGTCAGACCGTGTTCAGGCTCCTCGAGAGCCTGGAGGTCGTCGAGGTGACGGCTCCGGTGCTTGCGCGTGCCGCCCAGCCGCTTCCGACCGAGCTCGGCACGCTCGACGCGATCCACCTCGCCACGGCACTGCTGTGGCGTGAGCACAGCGGCAGCGACATCGTTATGGCGACCCACGACGTCGCGCTCGCCACGGCGGCGCGGGCCTGCGGTCTCACGGTCGTCGGCGGCTCGTGAGACGGCGGCAGGGGCTGCGGCTCCTCGGCGGCGAGGTCACGACGTGCCGCCGCGGTAGACTCGCGGCACGCGGGTGTTGATGCTGGTGAGAACTTCGTGCGGGATGGTGCCGGCCCAGCCGGCCATCTCCTCGATCGAGATCGTGGCGGCGCCGTGGCGCCCGAGCAGGACCACCTCGTCGCCGTTGTAGGCGGAGTCCCCGCCGATCGACACCATGATCTGGTCCATGCAGATCCGACCGACCACCGGATAACGCTTGCCGTGCACGATCACCTCGGCCCTCCCACTCATGGCGCGCGCGTAGCCGTCGCCGTAGCCGACGGGCAGGGTCACGACGCGCGTCTGGGCCGGCGCGACCCACTCGCCGCCGTAGCTGACGGGATGCCCGGCCTTGACGACCTTGAAGAAGACCACCCGGGTCACCCACGAGAGCGCCTGCCGCACGGGGATGACCGCCGGCACCTCCGCGGCCGGCCGGGCGCCGTAGAAGAGGATTCCGGGACGCACGAGGTCGAGGTGGCTCTCCCGCAACTGGACGATCGCGCCGGAGTTCGCCGCGTGGCGCAGCGGCGGCGGCAGCGAGCGGCGCTCGTAGAAGCGCAGGACTTCGTGGAAGCGCTCGAGCTGCAGGCGCGCGTGGCCGAGGTCGCGAGCGTCGGCGTTCGCGAAGTGCGTGAAGATTCCCTCGACGCGCAGGTGCCGGCAGCGAAGCGACTCCTCGAGCAGGGTCTCCGCGCTGTACCAGTGCACGCCGATGCGCTCCATCCCCGTGTCGATCTTGAGGTGGACCGTCGCCGTGCGACCCACCCTGACGGCGTGCTCCTCGATCGCCCGCAGCTTGTCGACGGAGGAAGCGGTCAGGGTGATGTCGTGCTCGAGGAAGCGCGGGATCTGCGAGCCCAGGATGCCCCCCAGCACGAGCACGGGCAGGCGCACGCCGTGCTGGCGTAGCCGCAGGCCTTCCTCCAGGTAGGCGACGCCGATATAGGGCGCGCGGAGGCGCTCGACCACGCGCCCCACCTCGACCAACCCGTGGCCGTAGGCGTTCGCTTTCAAGATCGGCATCACCCGCGCCGGGGCGACGTGCGCGGCGATGGCCCCGTAGTTTTCGGCGAGGACGTCCAGATCGACCTCGATACGGGTCGGGCGCAGCTCGTCGGTGGCGATCGTCGGCTCGTTGAGCGCGCTCATGGGCGGCGGTCGCCCCTAGCGTACACGGGTTTCGCCCGTCCCGACGGTCCGAGCTGAGCTAGGATAGGGCGGCTCAAAGGAGGGTCAGATGCGACGACTGCCCGTCGTCCCGAGTGCGATCGCGTGTGTTCTCCTGGTCGCGGCGCTCGCCGACCGGACCGCGCCCGCGCCGAGCGTTCCGGAGGTGCTCATCGGCGACGTCTTGCCGCTCACCGGCAACTTCGCGAGCCTCGGCCAGCAGTACCTCTGGGCCGGGCAGACGGTCGAGGACATCATCAACAACGACTACGCGGATCTCGCGGTGCCGCTCGGCCCGGGCAAGGGGTTCTCGGGCCTCGGCGGGGCGCCGGCCAGGTTCATCATCCGCGACGATCAGAGCCGCGGCGACCTCGCGCGCACGATCGCCGAGCAGCTCATCACGGTGAACCGGGTCCACTGGCTGAACGGCGACGGCACGAGCGGCAACACGTCGATCATCCAGCCGGTCGTCGAGAGCTACGGCATCCCGATGTCCTGCCACCCGTGCGCGTCGCCGACGCTCACCGAGAAGGGGTACAAGTGGTACTGGCGCACCGGTCCGAACGACCGCACGATGGTCGCGAGCCTCTTCTCGTTCCTCACGGAGTGGCCCGGGCACGGCGGCCCGAAGGACCTCAAGACCGTCGCCGTCTTCACCTGCGACAACCTCTTCTGCCAGGACAACCGCAAGATCGCCAACGAGTTGCTGCCGAAACTCGGCTTCCAGATCGTGCTCGACCTCACGACGAAGACCGGCGCGACGACGCTCGCCTCCGAGGTCCAGCGCCTTCAGGCCGCGAACCCCGACATCCTCTTCCTCGTCCAGTATCCGCCCGAGACCTCGATCTTCCAGGGCGACGCCAAGCGGGCGGGCTTCACGCCGAAGGTCATCGCGACCTCGAACGGCGCGTACTCGGACCAGACGTGGCTCGAGGCGCAGAAGAAGACGAACGGCGGCGCCGGCTGGATCGGGCGCGATCCCACGGCGATCGACCTCGTGCACGACCGGCCGAGCTGGAAGAAGGTCAACGAGATCTACCGGAAGTACAGCCGCGGCCAGAACATGGGCGAGCTGGCGATGCGCGAGATCACGGGCCTGCTCTGGATGGCCGACACCATCAACCGCGCGAAGTCCGTCGAGCCCGCGGCGCTCGCGAAGGCGGCGATGGAGACCGACACGCCGCCCGAGCAGCTCATCATCGACTACAAGGGCATCCGGTTCGACAAGAACCACCAGAACGAGCTGGCGACCGGCGTCGTGACGCAGATCGGCTGGGACGGCGAGAAGCACACCGTCTGGCCGTGGGAGCTCGCGAAGCGGGCGGGCTTCAAGGTCCTCCACCCGAACCCGGGCTGGCAGGAGCGGGAGTCGAAGCCGAAGCCCGCGAGCTGAGCGCTCGGCGTGGCGCTCCTCCTCCAGGCGATCGTCAACGGGCTCGAGATGGGGTTCCTCTACGCCCTCGTGGCGGTGGGGCTCACCATCATCTGGGGCCTGATGGAGATGATCAACTTCGCCCACGGCGAGTTCCTGATGCTCGGGATGTTCGGCGCATGGTGGGCGAGCGTCGCGTTCGGCCTCGACCCGCTGGTCGCGCTCGTCCCGGTGGGGCTCGCGATGTACGGGCTCGGCGTGCTGGTCTACCGGCAGCTCATGCGGCGTGTCCAGCGGGGCGACCCCTTCACGCAGATCTTCGCGACCGTCGGCCTCCTCTTCCTCCTCCAGAACTCCGCCGTCGCGGTCTTCACGAGCGACTACCGCTACCTCTCCAACACGCT
>QHSA01000278.1 GCA_003220315.1 Candidatus Rokuibacteriota bacterium | reverse complement strand
TTCGGCAGGACGACGATCCCCTCCTCGTCGGCGACGACGACGTCGCCCGGCGCGACGGTCACCCCACCGCACACCACGGGGACGTCGATGAGGCCCGCCGTCTTTCGCACGCCGGGGATCGGGATCACGCCGCGCGCGAACACGCGAAAGCGGCGTTCGCGGGTCTCCGCGAGGTCCCGGATCAAGCCGTCCACGACGAACCCGGCGATGCCGCGCTGCTGCGCGTAGGCGCACACGTTGCCCCCCGCCATCGCCCAGTTCGAGTCGCCCGCCGCGCACACGATCACCGAGCCGGCGGGCGCCCGGTGGATCGCGACGTGGAGCATCAGGTTGTCCCCGGCGGGGCACGCGACCGGATACGCGGGGCCCGCGAGGCGCTCCATCGGGCCCCAGAGCGGCCGGATCCCCGGGTCCATCACGCGGTCGCGCGCGACCACCTCGGCGAGCGTCGTCGGCGAGAGCTTCGCGAAGGCGGCGATGTCCATGCGGTCACTCCGACATCTTGAGGAGGAGTCCGGTGTGCCGCGCGCGCTGGATCGCGGCGAAGAAGGCGAAGTGCGCGAGCACCGCGTACAGACCCGACAGCGCGAACCCGGTGGCGATCGGTGCGCGGAACTCCGCGGCGAAGCCGAAGTGGGCGCGGTACGCGTCCAGGAAGTACGTGAGCGGGATCCCCGCGGCGAGCGTCGCGACGGGCTCCGGCAGGACGGAGACCGGGTAGTAGAGCCCCGCGAGCACGAGGACGAGGTTCACGCTCGCCCACGCGAAGGCCTCGGCCCGGTTGCCGAAGAGCGTGATCAGCGCGCAGACGAAGACGCCGACGATCCACGCGTTGAGGAAGCAGCCCAGGACGAACACCGCGACCGGCAGCCACCCGGGCGCGAGCACACGGAAGTCGAAGGCCCACCAGCCGAGCACCGCCAGCAAGAGGAAGAGGGCCCCGCCCCGCGCCATCCCGACCAGCCACGAGCCGAGAGTCAGGTGCCGGATCCCGATGGGCGCGAGGAACTGGTGCTTCAGCGACTTCGACCAGACGTCCAGCAGAACCGCGTACGCGACCTCGAGCTGGCAGACGTTGACCACCGACAGCGCGATGGTGCCGATCAGCACGAAGGACGCCTGCTCGGGCGTGAGGTGGAGGAACCGGGTCATGAGGCCGATGGAGAGCACGCCCACGATCGGCCAGAAGAGGAGCTCGAAGAAGAAGAACACATTGCGCGAGGCCATGAGCGCGTTGCGGACGACCACCGCCCAGACCGCGAGCAGCTCAGCGCGCCAGCTCAACGAACACCTCTTCCAGCTCGGGCTCCCTCACCTGCACGTTCCTCACCACGACGCCCTTCGCGTGCAGGGCGCGCAGGAGGTCGGGCAGCCGCTTCTCGGCCACGTCCACCGTGCACTCGACCCAGCCGTCCACCGCGGCGCAGCGGAGCACGCCGGGCGCCTCCGCGAGCCATGGCACGGCGTGGGGGTCGAGCTTCAACGCGATCACGTCGCCGAGGCGGATCCTCCGCTTGAGCTCGCCCGGCGTGCCGCGCGCGAGGATCCGGCCCTCCTTGATGAAGGCGATCTCGTCGCACAGCTCGTCCGCCTCGCGCATGTAGTGCGTCGTCAGCACGATCGTCATCCCCCGCTGGGACCGGAGGTCGGCGATGTGACGGCGGACGCGCACGGACACGTCCGGGTCGAGGCCGAGCGTCGGCTCGTCGAGAAAGAGGAGCTCGGGGTCGTTCACGAGCGACTTGGCGAGCGCGACACGCTGCTTGAGCCCCGTCGAGAGCTCGCTGTAGGGCGTCCGCCGGTTGGCGCCGAGCTCGCAGAGCTCGATCAGCTCGTCGACGCGCCGTCGGAGCTTCTGCCCGCTGAGCCCGTAGAGGCGGCCGTAGAACGCGACGATCTCCCCGACGCGCAGGCTCCACAGGAACGAGGGGCGGCCGCTCGCCATGTTGAGCCGACGGCGCAGCCGGGCCGCGTCGCGGACCACGTCGTGGCCCAGCACGCGCACGGTCCCCGAATCCGGCGTCAGCAGGGTCGCGAGGATCGACAGGAGCGTCGTCTTCCCCGCGCCGTTCGGGCCGAGCAGCCCGACGATGGCGCCGCGCGGGACGGCGAGGGACACGCCGCGCAGCGCCGCCGTGCGGGTCGGGCGGAGCCACCCGGACTTGAAGGTCTTCGTCACGTCGTGG
This sequence comes from Candidatus Rokuibacteriota bacterium, assembly GCA_003220315.1. Lineage (GTDB taxonomy): Bacteria > Methylomirabilota > Methylomirabilia > Rokubacteriales > CSP1-6 > 20CM-2-70-11. The sequence goes on along the minus strand of QHSA01000278.1, from coordinate 451 downwards.
GCGTCGATCGCGAGCATCGGTCTCGATGGTAACATGCGGCGTATGACGGCCCCCGGCGAGTGGCGCTGCGCGGCGGCGAGCGTGCCGCCCGGCCGCACCGCGACGTTCCGTCTCGAGTGCGGCGGGCGCAGCGTGAGTGGATTCGTCGTCAACTTCGACGGCGGCTACCACGCCTACGTCGACCGCTGCCCGCACGTCGGCACGCCGCTCGACCTCTGGCCCAACGAGTTCTTCACCGAGGACGGCCAGGCGCTCGTCTGCTCGACCCACGGCGCGATCTTCGAGCCCGACACCGGGTTCTGCACCGGGGGACCGTGCGCCGGCGACCGGCTGACGCGCCTGCCGCTCAGGGTCGAGGACGCCTCCCTCGTGGTGACCTGTCCGTGAGCGACACGCGCGAGGTCGAGGAGGCCTCGACGCGGGACGCCACCCGCTGACCCAACTTGATTTG
>QHSA01000189.1 GCA_003220315.1 Candidatus Rokuibacteriota bacterium | reverse complement strand
CGAGAGGACCTCGCCGGAGTCGAGCACGGCGCCGCACGGAATGCCGACGCCGGCCAGGGCTTCCATCGCCTCGTGCTTGGTCCGCTTCTCCGTCCACGCCTCGATGAGCGGATCGATCTCCGGGGCGTGCTCGGCGCGCTTCTGCCGGTCGGCGAGGCGCGGGTCGTCGCCGAGCTCGGGGCGCCCGAGGATCCGCGTGAGGGTCCGCCACATCTCGAGCGTCGCGCAGTGGACGAAGACGTAGTCGTTCGGTCCGAAGGGGCGACAGCGGTAGAGGTTGGACGGGCCCGCGGCGACCGAGCGGTTCCCGCGCCGCGGCACCGGCGTGCCCGTCACGTAGTGCTCGCGCAGGTGGATGCGGACGAGGTTCAGCACGCTGTCCTGCTGGGCGACCTCGACCCGCTGGCCCTCGCCCGTCTGCTGGCGCTGGACGAGGGCCGCCAGGATGCCGATGGCGCAATGGAGTCCCGCGCCCGTGTCCCCGAGCCCCGCCTCGGTCCGCAGCGGCGGACCGTCGGGCATGCCGGTGAGGCTCATGACGCCGCCCATCGCCTGCGCGATCCACTCGAAGCTCTTGTAGGCCGCGTAGGGTCCGGTCGCGCCGAAGCCCTTGACGGACGCGGCGATGACGCGCGGGTTGATCCGGCGGAGGGCGTCGTACCCGAAGCCCAGGCGCTCGATCGCGCCGGGCCCGAAGTTCTCGGCGACGACGTCCGCGCGTCCCACCATCCGCTCGAAGATGGCGCGTCCCCGCTCGGTCTTCAGATCGAGCGTGACGCTCTTCTTGTTGGCGTTGAGGAGGAGGAAGAACCAGGCGTCCAGATCCGCGCGCTCCGACAGTGCCCGGCGCCCGGGCTCGCCACCGGGCGGCTCGATCTTGATGACGTCGGCGCCGAGCCAGGCGAGCATCTCGGTGCAGCTCGGTCCCGCCTCGTACTGCGTCAGGTCCAACACCACGATCCCTTCGAGCGCCTTCCCCATGTCCCCTCCGTTGTAGCGGGGCCCGCGAGGCCGCCCCACTCAGGGGGTGGCCTGAGCGAGGCACGGCCCGGCTCCGTTCCGCCTGTCGCCTCTCACTCCACCGCTCTCGCGGGCCCGCGAGGCCGCCCCACTCAGGGGGTGGCCTGAGCGAGGCACGGCCCGGCTCCGGCCGCTACGTCGTGTAGGCCGAGAAGCGGATCGTCTGCGCGCGCGCCTTGAAATCGGTCACGACGTTGACGACCGCGGGCTTGCCCGAGGCCCAGGCCCGCTCGAGCGCCGGCCGGATCTCGTGGGGCTTCTCGACGAACTCGCCGTGAGCGCCGAGATCCTGCGCGACCTTGTCGTAGCGCGTGTAGCCGAGGTTGCGCCCGGGCTTGCTCCCCTGCGGGTCGGCCGTCCAGCCGCCGTTGTTGCTGATGACGACGACGACGGGAATCCGGTGGCGGACCGCCGTGTCGATCTCCATCGCGTTGAGCCCGTACGAGCCGTCGCCGTGCAGAACCAGCACCTGCGCGTCGGGGCGGGCGACCTTCGCGCCGACGCCGAACGGGAGCCCCACGCCCATGCACCCGAAGGGACCGGAGTTCAGCCGGTGCCCCGGCGCGAAGGTCGGGATCGACTGGCGCCCGTAGTTCAAAATCTCCTGGCCGTCCACGACCAGGATCGCGTCGCGGCGGAGGAAGTCACGCACCTCCTTGCAGAGCCGGAGCGGATGGATCGGGACCTGGTCCGTGCTCATCTGCTTGTCCATCTCGGCCGCCTTCTCCGCGTGGAGCGCCCGGAGCCTCGACCCCCACGCGGCGTAGCGGCCACGATCGAGCTTCCCACGCGCCTCGGCGACGAGCTGCTCGAGGACGGCGCGGGCGTCGCCGACGATCGGCACGTCGACCCGGCGGTTGGCGCCGAGCTGGCTCGGGTTCACGTCGACGTGGACGACCTTCAGGTCCGCCGCGAACCGGGGCGGGCGACCGAACTGGAGCACGTAGTTGAAGCGCGTGCCGACGGCGAGGAGGACGTCGGCCTCCGCGAAGGCCCTGGCGCGGGCGTTGAGAAACGCGAGCGCGTGGTCCTCCGCGACCATCCCCCGCGAGATCGGGGTCGTGTAGAAGGGAATGCCGGTCGTGTCGACGAAGGCCTGGAACGCGGACGCGGCGTCCGACCACCAGACACCGCTGCCGCCGATGACCAGGGGCCGCTCGGCCCGGGCGAGAAGGGCGACGGCGGCCGCGATCGCCGCCGGGTCGCCCTGCGCGCGGGGCGTAGGCTCGGAGCGGGCCGGGAACGCGACACTCGCCTCGTCCACGGCCTCGCCCAGGACGTCGCCCGGGAGGTCGAGATAGACGGGGCCCGGCCGGCCCGACGTCGCCGCCCGGAAGGCGGTGGCCACGAGCTCGGGGATGCGCCGGGCCTCGAGCACGCGCTCGGCCCACTTCGTGATCGGGCGCATGATCGCGACCTGATCGATCTCCTGGAACGCCTCCATCCCGAGATAGACGCGCGGGCTCGACCCGCCCACCGCGATCAGCGGGGCGGCGTCGACGAAGGCGTTGGCGACGCCCGTCACGAGATTGGTCGTCCCCGGTCCCGAGCAGCCCATACAGACGCCGGGGCGCCGGGTCACGCGGCTGTACGCGTGGGCCATCATCGCCGCCGCCTGCTCGTGGCGTGTGTCGATGGCCCGGACCCCGAGCCTGATGCAGGCGCTTTCGGTCTCGAGCATCGGCCCGCCCATGAGGAAGAAGAGCGTGTCCATGCCCTGCGAGGCGAGCGATCGCGCGAGGAGCTCCGACCCAGTCAGTGATCCCATGCGCCCCCTCCCCGGGCCGCGGCCCGTGCGTCGAAGATACCCGAAAGCGGCTTGACAATGCCCGACGAACGGCGGAGATTCTCTGCACCCTGCGTCCGTCCGACTGATCGCCGAACGAAGCGAGGAGGCGGCACATGACCACGATCTCCCGTCGGGGCTTTCTCAAGACCTCGAGCGCGCTCGGGCTCCTGGCCGCCGGCGGCGGCGGCGCTCCCGCCTTCGCCCAACCCGCGAAGCTCCACCTCCTGCAGTGGGTCGACTTCATCCCCGAAGGCGACGCCGAGCTCAGGCGCCTGATCGCCGAGTACAACAAGCAGATGAAGATGGACGTCACGCTCGAAACGATCAACGCCAACGATCTCCAGGCGCGCATCACCGCGGCGATCCAGTCGGGGAGCGGTGCCGACATCATCCTGATGCTCCACAACTGGCCCCACCTCTACGCGAACGCGCTCGCCGACGTGTCGGAGCTCGCCGAATGGAAGGCTCGGGACCAGGGCGGCTACTACCCCCACAACGAGGCCGCGGCGCGCGCCGGCGCGCGGTGGCTCGGGCTGCCGTGGGGCACGGGCGGCATCCTCATCGCGTATCGCCGATCGTGGTTCGCGGAGGTGGGCGCGTCGGAGCCACCGCGGACGCTCGAGGAGTACCGGAGGATCGGCGTCGCGCTCAAGAAGAAGGGCAAGCCCGTCGGACAGACGCTGGGCCACACGTTCGGCGACGCGCCGGCCTGGACGTACCCGCTCACCTGGACGTTCGGCGGGACCGAGACCGACCCGAGCGGGAAGAGGGTCGTCTTGAACGGGAAGGGGACGATCGAGGCCGTGAAGTGGATGGTCGCCTTCTGGAAGGACGCGTGCGACGAGGGGGCGCTCGCGTGGGACGACACGAACAACAACCGCGCGTTTCACGCCGGGGAGATCAGCGCGACGCTGAACGGCGCGTCGATCTACATCTTCGCCAAGCGCAATCCGGACAAGATCAAGGACGCGGCGGGCCAGCCGATGTGGCGGGACATCTCGCACTTCTCGATCCCGGACGGTCCCCTGGGCCGGACGGCGCCCTACAAGGTGGCCTTCTCCCACGCGATCATGAAGTACTCGAAGCACCAGAAGGCGGCCAGGGAGTTCCTCAAGTGGCTCCACGCGAAGGAGCAGTTCGGCCGGTGGTTCGAGATCGAGGAGGGATACAGCGTCGGCGCCACGACGGTCTGGGAGAACCACCCGATGTGGGCGAAGATCGACGACGCGCTCCGGCCCTTCCGGACCGCGCCGCGCGGCGCCCGGATGATCGGCTACGCGGGGCCGCCCACCGCCAAGGCGAGCGAGGCGCTGACCAAGTACATCATCACGGACATGTACGCGAAGGCCGTGCAGGGTCTGTCAGCCGAGGACGCCGTGAAGTGGGCCGAGGGGGAGCTCAAGAAGATCTACGAGGACTGACGCGGAGGCGGAATGGAGTTCGGCCTGTTCACGGAGTTCCAGTGTCCGGCGGGAATGCGCGAGGCGGCGGCGTTCGACGAGTCGATGGCCCAGATGCGGGCCGCCGAGGATCTCGGCTTCGACGCCGTGTGGCTCGCCGAGATCCACTTCCAGAAGGATCGCTCGGTGCTCGCCTCGCCGCTCGTCGTGGCGGCCGCCCTCGCGACCTGGACGCGCCGGGTGAAGATCGGGATCGCCGTGCAGGTCTTGCCGCTGAGCCACCCGCTGCGTCTCGCCGAGGACGTGGCGACGGTGGACCATCTGACGAAGGGACGCCTCGAGTTCGGCGTCGGCCGGAGCGGCCTGCCGGGGCACTACGCGGGGTTCAACATCCCCTACACCGAGAGCCGCGAGCGCTTTCTCGAGACCCTGGAGATCCTCATCAAGGCCTGGACGCAGGAGCGTTTCTCCCACGCGGGGAAGCACTTCCACTTCCACGACGTGTGCGTGACGCCGAAGCCCTTCCAGAAGCCGCATCCGCCGCTCCGCGTCGCGGCGACGACGCAGGAGACCTACCCGCTCGTCGGGCGCATGGGCCTTTCCCTGTTCGTCGCCCCACGGACCATCTCGATCTCCGACCTCGGGCGCTTCGTCCGCGGATATCACGAGGGCTGGACGGCGGCGGGACACGCCAGACGCGGCGACATCGGCCTCAGCATACCCGTCTACGTCGCCCCCACGGAGCGGCAGGCCCGCGAGGAGCCGGAAGCCAGCACGATGCACTTCTTTCGCGCGATCAGCGAGGCTCTGAAGAAATCCGACGGCGCGGCCGTTCAAACGGATGAGGCGCGCAGCGCGCGGGCCGGGCGGCTGGCCGAGCTCACCTACGCGGACGTCCTCCGGGAGCAGGCGGTGTTCGGCACGCCCGAGGCGGTGGTGGACCGGCTGCTCGAGCTACGCCAGGTGCTCGGCTTCTCGAGCCTGTCGGCGTGGATGAACCCGGGCGGCCAGATCCCCCACGCGCGTGTGCTGACGTCGATGCGCCTCTTTGCCGAGCGCGTCGCGCCGCGGCTCACGTGAGTTCTGATCAACGTTGGGGGGAGCGGCGCCGCTCCCCCCCAAGCCCCCAACCGGGTACCCACGGGGGCCGCGCCAGCAGGCCGATTGCGCCGGCTCACTCAGGCTCGCCTCGGGCGTCGGACGCCCTGCGGCGTCGCACGCCCACTCCGGCGCTCGAACCGCGGTTAATCCGACACGCTCATGCCGCCTGAGCTCGATTTCTCGATGTCGAGCATCTCCGGCACCGGTTGCGACGTGTCGGCCAGCTCGAGCCGGTTGATGCGCTTCAGCCGATCGACGATCTCCTGGATCCGTCGCGCGGCCTCGAGGATCTCTTCGAGCCGCCGGCGCCCCGCGGCGTCGAGGGTCTCTTCCAACAGCTGCGCCTGACCCACGACCACCGCCAGCGGATTGTTGATCTCGTGGGCCGCCGCGGCGGCGAGGCCCGCAACGTACCGGAGAGCGTCCCGTTCGCGGAGGGCGGCCTCGATCTGCTTGCGGTGCGTGATGTCACGGGCGATCGACGACACGCCGACGATCCGCCCCTCCGCGTCCCGAATCGGCGACACCGTGACGGACACGTCGATCCGCTGCCCGGCCCGCGTCATCTGCACGGTCTCGTACGCGGTCTCGTAATGGTCGACCCGTTCACCCCGTGCGAGCCGTTCGAGGATCATCGACAGCTCGTCCCTGTGCTCCGGCGGGATGACGAGCGCGATCGGCCACCTGCCGACGACCTCCCGGGCCGCGTACCCGTAGAGCCGCTCGGCGCCCGCGTTCCAGCTCGCGATCATGCCGTCGAGCGTCTTGCCGATAATCGCGTCGTCGGAGGACTCCACGATCGCGGCGACGCGCGCCAGCGCCGCTTCGGTCTGCGCGTGCCCCTTGACGATCGCCGCCAGGAGCAGCGTCATCATCGCCATCGTCCCCATGAACGCCTGGAGCAGCAGCAGCGACTCGTTCGGCGTGTACCGGACGAAGGGCCCCAGGCCGTGCAGCGTCCCCCAGTTCGCGAGCACCGAGAGCAGCGCGACGCACGTCGCCGCCTCGCGCGGGCCGAACCGGAACGCCGCCACGACGAGCGGCGGGATGCAGAGGAACTCGAGGGGATAGTTCCGCGCCCACGGTGACCCCAGACCGCCGAACACGACCGCGCCGACCAGGAGCACCGAGCCCAGCAGCAGCAGGAGCTCCAGGACCTGCCCCCGCGTCAGACGCACCGTCCGGTCCAGCCCCCAGAGGATCAGCACCGGCGCCACCACCAGCGCCCCCGCCACGTCCCCCAGCCACCACGTGAGCCAGATCGCCCCCAACCCCTCCCAGCGCGCGTGGCCCCCCAGCCACAGGGTCGTCACCCCCACCGTCGCGCTCACGGCCGTGGCGCCGAGCCCGGCGAGTACCCCGAACGTGAAGATGTCCCGCGCCCGGTCGAAGACCTTCAGGCCGTTCGCGAATCGCCTCACGAGGAAGGCGCCGAGGAGCCCCTCGAGCGTGTTGCCACTGGCGATGCCGAGCGACGTCCAGACCGACCCCGCCGTCGTGACGTTCACCAGGAACGCCCCCAGGAACAGGGCGGGCCAGACCCGGTAGCCGAGCAACAGCGTCGCGGCCAGCGCGATGCCCGTCGGCGGCCACACCGCCGACGCGCTCGCGTGGACGAAGGCGAGCGACAACCCGAACTTCCCGGCGAGGAAGTAGACGCCGGTGAGCACGAGGAGGCCCCACGGTACGAAGGAAGCGCGGAGCACGCCTATCTTGAGGTCCTCCCGCGAGGGTTCTTGGTGCCGGGCCAGGCGACCCGGGGACGGGCGGGAGAGGCTTACGCCTCCCCCGCCGCTAGGACGGCCAGCGTGAGACTGGAGGACTACTTCTTGGCCACGGTCCTGGGGGGTACGCTAGCGCTTTCCGCCACTGTGACCGGCGCCGCGGCTCATGCCGTTCCCGCTCGCCGGCGCGCCAGACGCGTCCTCGTCGCGCCCACGGCCCGTGGTGGCGCCGCGCGCCTCGTTGTGCCGGCGCTCGAAGTTGCTCACGACCTGCCCAAGGTTCTTCTGTGTGAGCAGGCCCTGTTCCTTCATCTGCTTGAACACTCTCCCCCAGCCCTCACGGCCTTTCATCTCCGCGATCTGGTCGGGAGTCAGCCGCGTCGGGCCGGTCTGCGCCTCGAACAGGGCCCGGGCGATCTTCTGCTCGCCGGGGGGGAGTTGACCGAACGCGCTCGTCCCGGTCGTTTGCGCCCATGCGCCGACCGACACCAGGACGAGGGCGACAATCGCCCCGATCATGACTCTCCTCATAGATGTCCTCCTCTTCCGAGCTTACTCCCCGCCTTCCCCAAGTCTTTCAGGTATTTACCCCACGTTTTTCCCGCCTATTTCGCGTACCTTGGATCGTTAGAGCAGGCGCTGTACCAAGTCTCTCGCCTCGTGGCCGGTCGGTGAGAAAAACTCCTGTTATGGCAGTCACTTAGTGGCTAGCTACCCGGGGGATCGTCAGGCGAATCCTTGTGTCCGCCATTTGACACTCTTGCACGCTGACAGTGTCAGCCTCCGTGGTCTAGCGCTTGAGCAGGTACGGCACGTCGGCGACGACCGTGTTCTTGCGGAAGAGAAGTGCCCCCTTGATGAGAAGGGCCGTCTGGTTGTGCAGGAAGTGCTGCCACCATCGCCGCGGGAGGAATTCCGGCAGAACGATCGTGACCATCTGCTCGTCGCCTCGCGCCTGGATCTGGTCGATGTAGTCGAGAAACGGCCGCAAGAGCGACCGATAGGGCGACGTCAAGACGACCAGCGGAACGCCGAGCCCCCACTTGCTCCACTTCTCCTCCACCTTGGGGGTGCGCGCGGGGTCCGTCTCCACGAAGACCCCGCGCACCGTGGCCGTCGGCGCGAGCGTCTTCGCGTACTGCACGGCGCGCACGACCCCGCGGTGGACGTCGCCGACGAGGACGAGCACGGTGTGCTGGAACTCGGGCGGCCCCTCGAAACCCTCCAGCGAGAGCTCGCTGGCGACCTCGTCGTAGTGGCTGCGCATGACGACGAACACCGCGACCAGGAGCGGGATCACGAGGACGACGATCCAGGCCCCCTCGCTGAACTTCGTGACCGCGAGGGTCAGGAGGACGATGCCGGTCACGACCGCGCCGACCCCGTTGACCCACACGCGCCAGTGCCAACCCTTCTCCCGCAGCCTGAGCCAGCGCCGCACCATGCCGCTCTGTGAGAGCGTGAACGAGATGAACACGCCGATCGCGTAGAGGGGCAGCAGCGCGTGGGTGTCACCCGCGAAGGCCACGATCAGGAGAATGGCGAACCCGCTCAGGATCAGGATCCCGTTCGAGAACACGAGCCGATCGCCCTGGTTCGCGAACTGCCGCGGCACGAAGCGGTCGCGGGCGAGGATCGACGAGAGCCGCGGAAAGTCGGCGTAGGAGGTATTGGCGGCGAGAACCAGGATGAGGAGCGTGGCTGACTGGACGCAGTAGTACGGCACGCCGGTGCCGAACACCCGACGGGCGATCTTCGACACGACCGTCTCGTCGCCGCCCGGGGCGATCCCGAAATCGTACGCGAGGTACGTGATCCCGAGGAACATCGCGATCGAGAGCACGCCGAGCCAGGTCATGACGGTCTGGGCGTTGCGCCCCTCGGGCGGCTTGAGCGCCTGGACGCCGTTGGAGACGGCCTCGACACCGGTCAACGCGGTGCAGCCGGCGGCGTAGGCTCGCAGGATCAGAAACAGGCCGATGCCCTCGAGCCCCGGCGGGTGGGGCGCGTAGGGCGCCTCAGGAAGGAGGTCGAAGGTGGTGGCGACGAGCCCGTAGCCGACCATCCCCAGGATGCTCACGATGAAGAAGTAGGTCGGCGCTGCGAACAGCCGGCCCGATTCACGAACGCCGCGAAGATTGCCCAGGGCGATGAGGGCGACCGCGAAGACGCTCAAGACGACCCGGTAGGGGTAGAGCCGGGGCACCGCTGACGTCAGGGCGGCGACTCCCGCGACGACGGACACCGACACCGTCAGCACGTAGTCGACCAGCAAGGCTGCCGCCGCAGTCAGCGCCGGGAAGATGCCGAGGTTGTCCTTGGCGACGAGGTAGGCACCGCCACCCTGCTGGTATGCCACGACCGTCTGGCGGTACGAGATGACGACGATGGCCAGCAGCGCGGCGATGCCGAGGGCAACGGGAAGCGAGTAGCTGAGCGCGGCGCTGCCGGCCAGGATGAGCACCAGGAGAATTTCCTCGGTCGCGTACGCCACCGACGACAACGGGTCGGAGGCGAAGACCGCAAGCGCGACGGCTTTCCCGAGCCGCTCGTGGCGGGCCTGCGCCAGCGGCATGGGCGGACCGACCAGCAGACGCTTGAGGAACGTAAGTCGCATACGCCAGTGCGACTCTACGCCGGTCAGCGGTGAGCGGGGCACGCCCCCAGAGATTTTTACGGGTTTTTAACACGGGCTCACCCCTTCTTGACACGGGCTTGAGGGCGCGTGTGTCACGCTTCCCGGAGATCGCCATGTGCGATGTGACCGGACGGTCGAGACTCGCGCAAAGGACTTCGCGACCGCGCTGGGGCCTGCTCTACGCGACGACGGCCCTCATGCTCGCGGCGCTGGCTGCTGTCGAATTCGTCGCGTCGCCGGGCACCGGTCAGAGGCTGCTCCGCAGCGGACTCGTGCTCGGTGGTTTCGGTGCGATGGCGCTGTGGGCGCGGCTCAACCGTCGGGCCCTCGATCAGCTGGGCTGGTGCGAGTGCGCCGCCGCAACGATCACCGTGCGCGTGATTCCGTCCGATCGACCTGAGCCGGAGCACGCCGAGAAAGACGAGGAAGAGGACACGAGGGTTTTCGCCCTCGTGGCTCGGTAGGGACTCCCTCGCTCAGCTCGAACGTATCCCGTCCAGGGCCAGGTTCAGCTCGAGCACATTCACCCTCGGCTCACCGAAAACGCCGAGCCAGCGACCAAGGGTGTGGCGTTCGACCAGCTCCCGGACCGCGTCACGGTCCATCTTGCGCGCCTTCGCGACGCGAGCAGTCTGGTAGAGCGCCGCGGCGGGACTGATATGGGGGTCGAGCCCGCTGCCCGAGGCGGTGACGAGGTCGACCGGGACGGGCGCCGTGTTGCCGGGGTCAGCCGCTCGAAGGGCATCGACGCGCGCCTGCACCGCCTTGACCAGATCTGCATTCGTCGGGCTCAGGTTCGAGCCCGACGAGGAGCCGGCGTTGTACGCGAACGGCGTGGTCGCGGACGGGCGTCCCCAGAAATACTTCGGGTCGTCGAAGGGCTGGCCGATGAGCTCGGACCCGAGGGTCTTGCCGTCCTTGACGACCAGGCTACCGTTCGCCCGATACGGGAACGCGACCTGCGCGATGCCGGTCACGATTGCCGGATAGGCCAGCCCCGTGACGATCGTCAGGAGGGCCAGCGAAACGAGCGCCGCGCGGCAGTGGGCCAGCATGTCTTCGCTCCTTTACACGAGGCCGAGGGCCACAAGGATCATGTCGACCAGCTTGATGCCCGGGAAGGGGATGAGGACGCCGCCGACCCCGTAGATCCACAGGTGACGGCGAAGGACGGCGGCCGCGCCAATCGGCCGGTAGCGCACGCCCTTCAGCGCGAGCGGGATCAACGCGATGATGATGAGGGCGTTGAAGATGACGGCGGAGAGGATCGCGCTCTCCGGCGTCGCGAGACGCATGATGTTGAGCGCGTTGAGCACGGGGTAGGTCGTGGCGAACGCCGCCGGGATGATGGCAAAGTACTTGGCGACGTCGTTGGCGATACTGAACGTCGTCAGCGCCCCCCGCGTCATGAGCATCTGCTTGCCGGTCTCGACGACCTCGAGGAGCTTGGTGGGGTTGGAGTCGAGGTCGACCATGTTGCCGGCTTCCTTGGCGGCCTGCGTGCCCGTGTTCATGGCGACCGCCACGTCGGCCTGGGCGAGCGCGGGCGCGTCGTTGGTGCCGTCGCCGGTCATCGCCACGAGCCGTCCCTGACCCTGCATCTCCCGGATCAGCTTGAGCTTCGCCTCCGGTGTCGCCTCGGCGAGGAAGTCATCCACCCCCGCCTCCGCGGCGATAGCCGCCGCCGTGAGCGGGTTGTCGCCGGTGATCATGACGGTCTTGATCCCCATGCGCCGCAGCTCCCCGAACCGCTCCTTGATCCCGCCCTTGACGATGTCCTTGAGCTGGACCACCCCGAGCACCGCGCTGCCGTCGGACACGACGAGGGGCGTCGCCCCCTCCTTCGCGATCTTGTCGACGACGACCCGGACTCCCGTGGGGACTGATCCTCCGAGGCGCTTCACGTGGGCCTCGATCGCGTCCGCAGCACCCTTGCGGATCTGGCGACCGTTCAGGTTGACCCCGCTCATCCGCGTCTGCGCGGTGAACGGCACGAACGCGGCCCCGAGCTTCTGCACGTCGCGCTCGCGGATTCCGTACTTCTCCTTGGCCAGGACGACGATGCTCCTGCCTTCCGGCGTCTCGTCGGCGAGCGAAGCGATCTGAGCCGCGTCGGCCAGCGTCGCTTCGCTGACGCCGCCCGCGGGGAAGAACGCCGTCGCCTGGCGGTTGCCGAGCGTGATGGTGCCCGTCTTGTCGAGCAGGAGAACGTCGACGTCGCCGGCCGCCTCCACGGCGCGGCCCGACATGGCGATGACGTTCTTCTGGATCATGCGGTCCATCCCGGCGATGCCGATCGCCGAGAGGAGCGCCCCGATCGTCGTCGGGATCAGGCACACGAGAAGGGCGACCAGCACGGTCACCGTCACCGGTGTCCCCTGCCCGGCCGCCTGGACGCTGTAGAGCGAGAAGGGCAGGAGCGTGGCTGTGGCCAACAGGAAGATGATCGTCAGCGCCGCGAGCAGGATGTCGAGCGCGATTTCGTTTGGCGTCTTCTGTCGCCTGGCGCCCTCGACCAGCGAGATCATGCGGTCGAGGAACGCCTCACCCGGGTTGGCGGTGACTTTGACGATGAGCCAGTCCGACAGCACTTGTGTGCCGCCGGTGACCGAGCTACGGTCGCCCCCGCTCTCGCGGATCACCGGCGCGCTCTCGCCGGTGATCGCCGCCTCGTTCACCGAGGCCACACCTTCGATGACCTCTCCGTCGGCCGGGACGAAGTCACCCGCCTCCACCAGCACGACATTCCCCTTTCGCAGGGCCGAGGCGGGAACCGTCTCATATCGCGCGCCG
>QHSA01000188.1 GCA_003220315.1 Candidatus Rokuibacteriota bacterium | reverse complement strand
CGCCCTCGAGATTCTCTACACGCCCGCGGCGATCGTCGTGGCACAGGCCGTCATCGCGGCACCGATCGTCACCGGGATCACGCTGGCCGCCGTCCAGCAGGTGCCGCGGGAGTTTCGCCTCCAGCTCCTGGCCCTCGGCGCCTCGCGCGTCCAGATGGTCTGGGTGGTGCTCCGCGAGGCGCGGCTGCCGATGCTGGCCGCCGTCATGGCGGGGTTCGGCGGCGTCATCTCCGAGATCGGCGCCTCGATGATGGTGGGCGGCAACATCAAGGGGCAGACGCGCACGCTCACGACCGCGATGGTGCTCGAGACCAGCAAGGGGGACTTCGACGTGGCGATCGCGCTCTCACTTCTCCTGCTGGTCCTCGTCTTCCTCGTCAACTGGGCGCTCACCTCGATCCAGCAGCGCCGCGCGAACTAGTCAACGTCGGGGGGAGCGGCGCCGCTCCCCCCGACTCCCCCCACCGGTGGCCCGCGGTGGACTCGCCCCAAGCCGATTGCGCCGGCCAAGCCGGCGCTCGGACTGGCCGATCAGTCGCTAGGACCGTCGAGGGCCCCTCCGACGAGTTCGGGATGTAGCCTGTAAAATAGGGGCGTGATGCGGCGCGCGCTCTCCCCGGCCGTGGCCCTCGCGTGGCTTGCCCTCGGGCCCGGCCCGGCCGTCGCCGCCGAGCCTCCCGCGCTCACCGTCTTCGCCGCGGCCGACCTCACGTTCGCCTTCAGGGAGCTTGCGCCACGCTTCGAGAAGGCGACGGGCGTGCGCGTCACGCTCGTGTTCGGGTCGACGGGAAACTTCGCACACCAGATCCGCGAAGGCGGGCCGGCCGACGTGTTCTTCGCCGCCGACCAGTCCTTCGTGGACGCGCTCGCGGCCGAGCGCGTGCTGCTCGCCGAGACGCGGACCCTCTTTGCGCAAGGGCGCATCGTGCTCGCGACGCCACGGGTGTTCGGGCCGAAGCTCACGGAGCTCCGGGGCCTTCTCGATCCGCGAGTGCGCCGCGTGGCGATCGCGAACCCGGCGCACGCGCCCTACGGTCGGGCGGCCGCGGAGGCGCTGAAGAAGACGGGGCTGTGGGAGGCGGTCCGGCCCAAGCTCGTCTTCGGCGAAAACATCCGGCACACGCTCCAGTTCCTCCAGACGGGGGCGGTGGACGCCGGCATCGTCGCCCTGTCCGTCGCGAACGTCCCGGAAGTCGACTGGGTGGTGATCGACGCGAGCCTCCACGCGCCGCTCAACCAGGCGGCCGCGGTGGTGCGACGGAGCCCGCGGCCCGAGCTCGGGCTGGCGTTCATCCAGTTCGTCAACGGGCCCGAGGGGCGCCCGATCATGAAGCGCTACGGGTTCATGCTGCCCGGTGAGTTCTGAATGGATATGTTCCCGCTCTGGCTCTCGCTCCGCGTCGCCCTGACGGCGACGGCGCTCACGCTGGTGATCGGCATCCCGGTCGCCCTTCTGCTGGCGCGCCGGCGCTTCCCGGGGAAGAACGTCCTCGAGGCGGCGGTCGTCCTGCCGCTGGTCCTGCCGCCGACCGTCCTCGGCTACTATCTCCTCCTCGTCATCGGCAGCCGCGGGCCCGTCGGGCGTGCGCTCGCCGCCCTCGGGCTCGAGCTGGCGTTCACGTGGGGTGCCGCGGTGCTCGCGGCCTGCGTCGGCTCGATCGCCCTCGTGATCAAGTCGGCCCAGGCGGGCTTCGAGGGCGTCGACCGGCAGCTCGAGCAGGCCGCGCGGACGCTCGGGCGCTCCGAGTGGTCGGTCTTCTGGAGCGTGACGCTGCCGCTGGCATGGCGCGCGGTCCTCGCCGGCGGCGTGCTGGCTTTCTGCCGCGCCCTCGGCGAGTTCGGGATCACGTTGATGGTGGCGGGGAACATCCCGGGCCGGACACAGACGCTGCCGCTGGCGATCTACGACCGCGTGCAGGGCGCGCAGATGGGCGAGGCGAACGCGCTGGCGCTGATAGCCGTCGCGGTGGTCGTGGTGCTGCTCTTCGGCTTGAGCCGCGTGGCGCGGCTCCGTTACTAGGCGTGGTCTCCGTCGAGATCGTCAAGCGGTATCCAGGGTTCACGCTCGACGTGCGTTGGACCGCCGAGAAGTCCGTCGTGGGGCTCTTCGGCCCCTCGGGCGCGGGCAAGACGCTGACCCTCCAGTGCCTGGCAGGCTTGATCCGGCCGGACGCGGGGCGGATCGTCGTGGGCGACCGCGTGTTCTTCGACGCGGACGCCTCGATCGCCCTGTCCCCCCAGGCGCGGCGGATCGGCTATGTCTTCCAGGGCTACGCGCTCTTCCCGCACCTCACGGTCGAGGAGAACGTGGGATTCGGGCTACGCGACCGCTCGCGCGGCGAACGCGCGCGACGCAGCGCCGAAGTCATCGAGCGCCTGGGCCTGGTCGGCCTCGCGCGTCGATACCCTCGAGAACTTTCGGGCGGCCAGCGACAACGGGTGGCGCTCGGGCGGGCGCTCGCGATCGACCCGGCGCTCCTGCTGCTCGACGAGCCGCTGTCGGCGCTCGACGCGCCGCTCCGGCGGACGCTGCGCGATGAGCTGCGCGAGACGCTCACGGGGTGGGGCACCCCCGCCGTCGTCGTCACCCACGACTTCACCGAGGCGTACCGGCTCGCCGATCGGATCGTGGTGTACGAGTCCGGGCGTGTCATCCAGTCGGCGCCGCGCGCCGAGCTCCTGTGGCAGCCGGCGTCGGAGGCGGTCGCGCGCATCATGGGCCTCCGGAACGTGCTGCGGGGCACCGTCGTGAAGGCGACGCCGGAGCGCATCCAGCTCAGCTGGCGCGGCCAGACGCTCGAGGCGGTGAACTCGCCGACGCGCTCCTACCTGCCGCCGCCCATGAGCCCGATCGCGTTCTTCATCCGCCCCGAGTACGTGCGGCTCATCCGGAAAGACCGCGGCACCCCCGACCCGCAGCACCACATGAATCTCATGTCCGGCCGGCTCGTCGGCGAGGCGGACTTCGGGACCGTGTGGACCCTTCGGCTCCGCCTCGACGCGCCGGGCGAGCCCGCGCAGGGCGACTTCGACCTCGAGGTCGAGGTGCCGCACCTCGTGTACGAGATTCTCGAGATCGAGCGAGACCGCCACTGGCAGCTCTCGATCCACCGGGGCTCGATCCACGTGCTGCCCGCCTGATGGCGGCCTCCGTCCTGACGCTCGCGAACGTGCGCGTCAGCTACGGCGGGGCCGACGTGCTCGACGTCCCGTCGCTGGAGATCGCCGCGGGCGAGGTGCTCGCGGTGATCGGACCGAACGGGAGCGGCAAGTCCACGCTCCTGCGCGTGGCGGGGCTCCTCGAGCGACCGACCACGGGCCGCGTGAGCTGCGGCGGGCGCGCGGTGGATGCGACCCACGCGCTCGCCGAGCGGCGTCGGATGGCCATGGTGTTCCAGCAGCCGTTGCTCGCCGACATGACGGTGGCCGAGAACGTCGCGCTCGGCCTGGCCTTCCGCGGCGTCGGCGCCGACCTGGCCGAGGCGCGGGTCGGCCGGTGGCTCGAACGACTCAACATCGCGCCGCTCCGCGACCGACGCGCGCGGACGCTCTCGGGCGGCGAGGCGCAGCGCGTGGCGCTCGCGCGCGCCCTGGTGGTCGCGCCCGACTTGCTGCTGCTCGACGAGCCCTTCGCCGGCCTCGACACGCCCTCGCGGGAGGCACTCCTGCCCGAGCTGGCCGCGATCCTCCGCGGCGACCGGGTGACGACGGTCCTTGTCTCCCACGACCGGGGCGAGGCCCAGGCCCTTGCCGACCGCGTGGCGGTCCTCATGCGCGGCCGGATCCTGCAGCTCGACGAGACGGCGCGCGTGTTCCACGCGCCCGTGTCGGAGGAGGTCGCCCGCTTCGTCGGCGTCGAGACGATCGTGACGGGCCGCGTCCTCACCCGCGACGGCGGCGTCACGGTGGTGGAGGTCGCGGGGCGCAAGCTTGAGGTTGCCGCGCCGGGCCGGCCGGGGGAGCTGGTGAGGCTCGGCATCCGCCCCGAGGACGTGACGCTCACGCTGCCCACGGAGCACGCGCCCCTGTCGAGCGCGCGCAATCACCTCACCGGCACGATCAGGCAGCTGGTCCCGTGGGCACCCGCGACCCGAGTCGTGGTGGACGTGGGCTTCCCTCTCGTCGCCACCGTCACGGCGCGCTCCGCCACCGACCTCGGCCTCGCCGAAGGGCTGCCGATCACCGCGGTTTTCAAGGCGAGCGCGGCCCACCTCATCGGTCCCGCCGGGGGCGCGGGCGACTCCGGACGCGCGTTTGCTTGACACTGCGGGCGCTCTGGAGCTATAAGAAAGCGGCAGTACCCATGAGTTGCGGACCCTCCACCCAAGGAGGCCTCGCATGGACCAGGAGACCCTCATCGAGCGATTGACGGCCGAGAACGAGGAGTTCCGGCGCCTCCGCAGCGAGCACCAGGCCCACGACCAGGAGCTCGAGGCGCTCAGGCGAACCGCCCCGCTCTCGGCGGACCAGCAATGGCGCATGAGCGAGCTGAAGAAGCTGAAGCTGATGGCCAAGGACCGGATGGAGGCGATCATCCGGCACGCTCGCTCCGGCGTCACGGCCTGACCAAGTCCCGCGCGGGCGCGGTCCACGGCCTCTCCCACCTGTCGCCGGGGGGCGCCGCGCGCATGGTGGACGTCTCCGAGAAGCGTGAGACCGCCCGCGAGGCGGTGGCACGCGCGGTCCTCAAGATGGCGCCCGCGACCCTGCGGGTGATCCGTCGTGGCAACGCGCCCAAGGGGGACGTGCTCGGCGTCGCCCGCACCGCCGGCATCCTCGCGGCCAAGCGCACCCCCCAGCTCATCCCGCTCTGCCACCCGCTCCGCCTCACCGGTGTGGACGTGACCTTCTCCGACGACCTCCGCCGCGGTGAGCTGGAGGTTCTGGCCCGCGTGAGTACCGTGGACAAGACGGGCGTCGAGATGGAGGCGCTCACCGCGGTGAGCGTCGCGGCGCTGACCGTCTACGACATGATCAAGGCGGTGGAGAAGGGCGTGACGATCGCGAGGGTCCAGCTCGTCGAGAAGTCGGGTGGCAAGTCCGGCACATGGCGCAGGGCGGGACGAAAGGCGACATGACGGACGCAGCCGTGGCGCGCCTTGTCTCAGGCCACCCACCGATCGCGCCGGACGCGCGGCCCCCGCTACAACCGTGAAGACCGCGCTCGTCTACTCGGACGCGTACGGGCGGTTCGACTACGGGCCCGAGCACCCGCTCAGGATGGAGCGGCTCGGACTCACGTGGCGGCTCATGGAGGCGTATGGTCTCACGGCCCTGCCGAACGCGCGCGTGCACCTCCCCGAGCCCGCGACCGAGCACGCGGTCGCGCTCTGGCACACGCAGGACTACCTCGACGTGCTCAAGGCGGCGAACGGCGGCGCGGTGCCCGAGCACGCCGCCCGCTGCGGCCTCGGCCCGGGCGACAACCCGGTGTTCCCCGGGCTCTGGGACGCCGCGCGGCTCTGCGCGGGTGGCTCGCTGCTCGCCGCCGAGCTCGTCGCGAGCGGCAAGGCGACGCGCGCCTTCCACTTCGCGGGCGGCCTCCACCACGCGCTGCCCGGGCGCGCGTCGGGGTTCTGCTACGTCAACGACGCCGTCCTGGCGATCCTCTACCTCAAGTCACGCGGCCTGCGCGTCCTCTACGTGGACATCGACGCCCACCACGGTGACGGCGTGCAGCACGCCTTCTACGAGGACCCGGAGGTTCTCACCATCTCGACGCACGAGCGCGGCGATTACCTCTTCCCGGGGACCGGGTTCGTCGAGGAGGTGGGTGCGGGCGCGGCCCTCGGCTACTCCGTGAACCTCCCGCTCGAACCGTTCACCGACGCGTCCGTCTACCTCGCGGCGTTCGAGGAGGTCGTGCCGCCGCTCGTCGGCGCGTTCAAGCCCGACGTCGTCGTCGCCCAGCTCGGCATCGACTCCCACCGCACCGACCCGCTCACGCACCTCGACCTGGACGTCCAGGGGTTCGCGCGCGCGGTCGCGCGTCTCGTGGAGCTCTCGCCCCGGCTCGTGGCGCTGGGCGGGGGCGGCTACGACCTGGCCAACGTCGCGCGCGCGTGGACCGCCGCGTGGGCGGTCATGAACGGCATCGAGCTGGCGGCGGAGCTCCCGGCGTCCTTTGCCGAGGACGCCCGGCGCTACCGGTTCCGCGGGCCGACCCTGTGGGACCCGCCGGAGCCGCCCGCAGGGGCGAAGCGGCTCCGCGCGGAGGCGTACGTGCAGCGGCAGGTCGAGGCGCTCCGCCGCCTCGTCTTCCCGATCCACCACCTGTAGCGCCAGGCGCGTCAGAACCGGACGGCCACGCCGCCGAGCACCGTCCGGGGATTGCCCGGCGTGAAATGAATATCCGGCACGCCGCCGGCGGGTTCGCCGGGAAGGCGCGACGTGAAGAAGAACTGCGCCTCACGCCACTCCACATTCGTCAGGTTCTCGATGGTCGCGAACGCTTCGAAGGCCTTCCAGCGATAGCGCCCGGTCACGTCGAAGAGGGTAGAGCCCCGAGCTGTCTGGTGCCGGTCCTCGTCCGCGAACCGGTCGCCGAGATGCCGCATGCCGAGGCTCGCGGCGAACCCCCAGGGCAGGCGCGCGGCGAGGTCGGCGCGCCCCGTCACACGCGGAGCCAGCGGCACGGCGGCTCCGGTATCGAACGTCGCCCGCGAGGTCGTCACGTCGCCCGAGAAGGTGAGCCACTCGAGGAGCTTCACGCGCGTCGCGAACTCCCACCCCTCCCGGTGGCTCGGCCCTCGCGCCTGCGTGGTGCCATCATCGCCGATGAACACCAATTCGCTGGCGAGATCGAGGACCCAGTAGGTCGCGGAGAGCTCGACCCGAGGGAGGACCTTCGTTTTGACGCCGAGCTCCCAGCCACGTGCCGTCGGCAAGGCCGGCAGCTTCGGATCGAGGATGACGGCGCGTGCATCGTTACTGTGAAAGCCGGTCCCGAAGTTGGCGAAGAGCTCCGTCTGGGACCAGGGGCCGAGGATCACGTTCGCCTTCACGTTGGGTCGAGCCCGCGTCACGTCGCCGTTCAGGTCGCCGCCTGCCGAATTGACCTTGGAGCTCACGTGGTAGGTGAAGATGTCGCCGCGGGCGCCGGTCACCAGGCGCAGCCAGGCAAGCGGGGCCAGATCGAACTTCAGGAAGGGCGAGTACGACTGCTCGATCACCTCGGCGTCCTGGACGCGGTCGAGGAGGTGCCGCTCGGCCGTGTTGGCCAGGACGATGTGCGGGGTGTCGAGGCGATACTGGAGCCCGCCCGTGGTCGTGACGCTCACCCCGAGCGGCTCGCTTCGGTGCGCGTACTGCGTGTCGACACCGGCGAGCACGCGACGATCGCGCTGGTTGATCTCGTCGCCGTGGTCGGGATCGTTGAGGAAGAAGGTGAAGTTGTTGAAGAGGCTCAGCGAGTAATAGGTTCCGTACGCGTGGACCGAGAGGAGCTGGCGCTCGGAGGGGCGCCAGCGCCAGTCGAGGTTGAGGTTCGTGCGCTGCGTCTGGCCGCCTTCGTTGGGATCGATCGCGCCGAAGCGCGAGATCAAACCCTCGCGGACGGCCCGAAGCGGGATCTGCCCCGAGCCGTGCCAGTCGGCGCGATAGTGGGAGGCCCAGAGCGAGAGATCCATGCCCTCCGCCAGCGAGGCGCTCGCCTTCGCGAAGATGTTGAAACGCTCGTAGCCGTTCCCGTGCTCGAACGGACCATCGCTTCGATAGGCGTCGATCGCGACGAGACTCTTGAGGGCGTCGCGGGTCGGCGACAGCAGGGTCAGGTAGCGCTGGGTGTTGAACATTCCGCCGGCGACCTCGACCGTGTTCGCGTCGACGAGATCCTTCGTAACGAAGTTCACGGCGCCCGCCGTGGCGAAGTCCCCGAACTCGACGAAGTAGGGCCCCTTGAGCCCGTCGACCAGCTTGACGGTCTCGGGGATCAAGAAGTGAAGGTCGGCATACCCCTGACCGTGGGCATGGGATCTGAGATTCACGGGCATCCCGTCGACGAAGAGCGCGACGTCGGTGCCGTGGTCGGCGTCGAAGCCCCGGAGGAAATACTGCTCCGCCTTGCCACCCCCCTGGTGCTGGCTGATGACGAACCCGGGAATGAGGCGCACCACGTCGGCGGGCCGGCCCTGGGGTCGGAGCTCGAAGTCGCGACCGGGGATGAGCACCTCCGAGGACGCCGCCACGGGCGGAGGGGCCGTCACCACCACCGGGGGGAGCACGGGCGGCGCCGAGGGCGGCTCGGCTGTCTCCTGGGCCTGCGAGGTCTGAGCGGCGAGCACCACGAGCGCGGCGATCGGCCAGGCGCGCCGGCTCACCGAGCCTCCGAGACGCAGTCGAGGAGGATCGTCCTGTCCGAGAGGGGGCGGTCTTCAGCCAGGGTCAGGGACCGGGGCGCCCGAGCAGCGCGCGAATGTCGAGGAGCGCCTGGCGCTCGTCGAACAGGGCGAGGCTGTAGATCTCCCGGATCCGGCCCGCGCCGTCGATCAGGTAGAGGCGCGCGGGGTGATCGATTTCGCCGCCGGGGAGGGGCCTCGTCCACTCGTCCCACGCGGCCAGCACCGGGCGCAGGGCGTCGGGCCGGTCTCGAAGGAACGTCCAGCCGCGCGGGTCCGCGCCGAACGCCTTCGCGTAGCGCGCGAGCGTCGCGGCGCCGTCCCGGTCGGGATCGACGGTGATCGAGACGAACCCTACCCGCGACCCAAACAGCCCCGCCTCGCGGAGCCGCCGCTGCAGCACCGCCATGCGTTGGGTCACGAGGGGGCACGCGGACCGGCACGTGGTGTAGACGAACGAGAGGAGGACGACGCGTCCCGCGTAGTCCGCGAGGCTCACCGAGCGGCCCGTGGGATCCACGAGCGTGAAGGGCGGCGCAGGACCGATGACGGCGAGGCTCGGACTCGGCGAGCCCGGGAGCGCGGCGGCCCCGGCGCGCTCGGGCGCGTCGTGCGCGCGCGCCGCACGGGGCGCCGCCGTCAGCACTACTGCCCCGACGAGGGTCAGAATGGCGAGCCGGCGCCCGCCGCGCATGCCTCAGTTCAGGAGCATGTCGTGCGCCCGCGCCGGCCCCGTCGGGAACTTCGTGAAGTCCACGTCGAAGAACGGGTCCATCTTGAGCCGGCCGTCCGGGCCGATGTGCGCGAGCCGCACCCAGAAGTTCCCCGAGTAGTCCATCGTCGAGAGCAGGGAGTTCGTGATGTACATCCGCTTGCCGTCCATCGTCACGTGCATCATGTTCGGCGAGACGCCGGGCACGAGGGTGTCGTGGAGCCGCGGCCGATCGGGACGCGAGACGTCCCACGCCTGGATCTCGCTCCGCATGAAGCAGGAGACGTAAAGGTAGCGGTCGTCGGGCGACTGGCGGAGATCCGCCGGGAGGCACCCCTTGCCGAGATCCGCCGCCTTCTTCGCCGTGAAGCTCCCGGCCGGCGTCCGCGCGAAGAACCAGATCGAGTCGCCGAGGGCCGAGTTGGTCCAGCCGTACGCCGCCCCCGGCTTGAGGCTCCAGCGGACTTCGAGCGGGACCGGGTCGGTGACGAGCGTCTGGACGACCTTGCGCTCCTTGAAGTCCCAGACGAGCATCGTGTTGCCGCCGTCCTTCATATCCCACTGGGCCAGGGGCTTCATGTAGTTCCGGAGCGGCGTGAAGCTCGAGGTGATCATGCGGTTGAGCTCCGGCTTCACGGCGACGTCGTAGGCGTACGGAGCGTTGGCCGGGTTCTTGAACACGCGGATGAGCTGGCCGTCGTTCGTGAACTCCGCCAGGCCCCCGGGCGGATTCCCATCGGCCGAGGACAGGAAGGTGATGAGCATGCGCCCGGGCAGCGCGTAGTACGTGTGGGGACCGTGCAACCCCGTCTGCGCGCCGATGTCCTCGATGGTCTTGACGATCCGCGGCTTCGCCGGATCGGTCGCCGTGTCGAGAATGAAGAGCCGCTTGGACAGGAGCGTCCCGGCCCAGATCTTCGTCCGGTCGTCGGTGAAGCCCATGTGGTGCGGCTCGTTGCCCGCCGAGCCGAGGTCCACCGTATTGACGACGCGCCCGTAGGTGGGCGACGCGAGGTTGACGTCGACCACGGCGAGGAAGTCGTTGTCTTTGGCGTCGGCGTCGACCGCGTAGACGTAGAGGTACTTCTCGGGCCCGGCGAGGCGCTTCACCCAGGGCGAGAGGCAGACCTCCGCGACGGCGGCCCCCGCGGTGGCGATGACGGCGAGGAGCGCGAGGAGAAGAGTCCGGCGCGTCATGAAACACCTCCTGGTTGCCCGGACCGTAGCACACGCGCGATAATCACGCCACTCTCGGGTGCCCGTCCCCTTCCCCTGGGCACTCGTTCCGAAGCTCGCGACGCGAGAGGAGGAGATCACCATGAGCCGATCGGCGCCGTTCGAGAACCGGTGGGTCCGCGCCGCGCTCGCGACGCTCCTCTCGGCCGT
>QHSA01000266.1 GCA_003220315.1 Candidatus Rokuibacteriota bacterium | reverse complement strand
GCGAGAGGGAGGCAGCTATCTCGTGCGGGTCTCGCTCGCTCAGACGGGGCGCTGGCTCGATCGACTCGGCCGCGTCGCCGGCCACGGCGTCCCCGATCCCCGCGTGGAAGACGTCGAGGCGTTTCTCCAGACGACGGCGACACCCTTCGGCGTGCTCAGGCACGTGAGCCCGGCGGCGATTCTCTCGGAGACTCCCGCCTCCTGGGCGCGTCCATCGGTGCCGCTCGGAACTCACGCGCCCGAGTGGTGGACCTGATCAGCGGATGAACCCGTAGAACCTCCCCGCGTTCTCGCAGACGACTTTGCGGCGAACGTCGGCAGGGAGGTGCCCGAGCTCACGCTGGATGACCTCGCGGGAGTCGGGCCAGACGCCGTCGGGGTGGGGGAAGTCCGAGCCCCACATGACGTTGTCGATCCCGATCTCGTCGAGCAGCTTGATGCCGACGCGATCCGTCTGGTAGGTCGCCTTGCACTGGCGGCGCCAGTACTCGCTCGGTCTCAGGCTCAGAGCGAGGTCCTTGAACTGGTCCTCCCATTCCGCATCCATGCGCTCGAGGATGTACGGGATCCAGCCGATGCCGCTCTCGCCGATGACGACCCGTAGCGCCGGGTAACGCTCGAGCACGCCGCCGAAGATCAGCGACATGAGGATCGTCGCCATGTGGATCTGGAAGCCGGTGATATGGACCGCGTGCGCCACGCGCCCGAGGAGCGGCGGGAGCTTCGTGAAATCCGGCCGCTGACCGCCGATCGTGTGGAAGTGGACCGGTAGGCGCGCCTCGTTGACGATGTCCCAGAGCGGAGCCCACTGAGGATCCCAGAGCGGCGGCATGTCCGGCGAGTTGGCGACGTCGAGCCCACGGACGCCGCCGCGCTTGAGGATCCGCGTGACCTCCTCCACCGCCGCCTCCACGGGCTGGTTGGGGATGGAGGCGAGTCCCGCGTAGCGGTCGGGGTGGGTGTCACAGAAGTCGGCGAGCCACTCGTTGTAGATACGCATGACCTCGGCGGCGGCCTCGGGGTCGTCCAGGCGCCGCGTGGTGCCGAGGATTCCGTAGAGCACCTCGGCCTGGACGCCGTCGCGGTCCTGGTCCCGCAGGCGCAGCTCGGGGTCGGTGAGGCGGCGGATCCCGCGCTTGCCGTCGTCGTAGAGCCCGGTCGCGGCCATGCGATCGGAGCGGTGGATCTGGCCGGGAACGTACTCGCGGCCGGCCGATCCCATGCCGTTCACCAGCCCGAGCATCGCGCCTGTCTTGGTCACCCACACGGACCCCTTCGGCCCGTCGGTGACATAGGGCATGCGGTCGCGCAGGCCCGCGGAGGCGTTCACGGTGAAGAGCTCGGGAGGCAGCCAGCAGAGATCGACGTGGCAGTCGGCTGAGATCATCTCGTACTGCATCGCGCGCGAGCGTAGCAGCGCCGAACTCGCAAGGCAAGCGCCGCGGGGACGTCGCGCAGGATCCGGTTGCGGAAGGTACGGCGCCGGCGACCGCGCGAGAGCGGCCGCCGGCGTGCGGCGAGGGGCGCGAGACTAGTCTCGGTCGGAGGCCTTGATCTGGCCGCGGATCTCGCCGCCCGGCGACACTAGCGTGTGGACGTTCGCGTAGGCGACGCGGGCCCGGATCGCGGCGATCACCTCAGCGAGCTCACCGGCCGCGATCTGCTGGTTCGCGGCGGTCGCGACGACGTTGGCGGCGGTTGCGGTCCCCGTGATGTTACCGGACTGCGGGCACGTCTGTGTCAGGGCCGTGACCGAGGCCGGAGCGGGATTCGTCGCCGTCTGACAAAGCCAGATGACGATGCCGCCGATCACGCTCCGCTGGCCGAAATGGATGTGGGCCTGGGTCACGGGCGCCTGAAGCCCGCTGAAGGAAAGCTCCCAGTCGATAGCGCTGCCGTCGCGGCTGATCTCGGCGCGAAACTCGCCTCTGGCCACGGTGGAGACGGAGGGGACTTCCTGGTAACCGATCAATTTGGCGTGGATCTCCTCGGCGCCGGCCGCGACCGGCACCGCCAGCAGGGGCAAGAGGAGGAAAAAGGTGAGCAGGCGGTTCGGTCTGGGGTGTGGCATCGTGGCCTCCTTTCCCGCTGGGGGCGGGGTGAGAAGTTAGTGCCATGGGGTCTGCCGGTGGCCGGCGCCCGGGGACGGACGCCGAGTAAATGGCGGAAGGCGAGCTTCGGTTCCGTAAAAACCGCTTGTTCAG
>QHSA01000187.1 GCA_003220315.1 Candidatus Rokuibacteriota bacterium | reverse complement strand
TCCACGATGCTGTCGCGAAACGCTCCCCTCCTGTACGTTCAGGCGCAGGGCGGATGGCGTAGCGCGTCGGTGCTCCTTCGTGTCTACGCCCGGTGGATGCCTCACGAGTTCAGCGGCCCCTTGGCAGTACCCCAGCCGGCCCCATTACCTCAACCAGCCGCAACCCCCGCGCAACCAGAGCCGGCTCCCGCCGTCGCCGCGGGGCGGGTCAGCGGGGCCTAACTACTTGAGCACGCAGAACCCCTGCGCCTCGATGCCGAGCGCGGTGTTGAACTTGCTGCGGAAGTTCTCCAGCGCGATCGCGGCCGTCAGCTCGACGATCTGCGCCTCGCTGAAGTGGCGGCGCAGCCGGCCGTGGAGCGCGTCGGTGACCCGCTGCCCCGTGACCGTCATCGCTTCCGCGTATTCGATCGCGGCCTTCTCGCTCGCCGAGAAGAGCGGGCTGGTGGCGGCGGTCGCGACCTGCGCGATCTTCTCTTGCGACGCGCCGGCCTGCATCCCCCGGGATGCGTTGACGTCAATTCAGAAGGGGCACCCGTTGATGAGCGCCACGCGCAGGTAGACCAGCGCGAGCAGCTCGCGTGGGAGCAGGCCCGACCGGTCGACGGCCGCGGCGAGCTGCTTGGCGGCCCTCATGATCCCGGGCGTGTGCGCCTGGATCTTCGTCGTGTTGAGGACGAAGCCGAAGGTCTCGAGCTCTTTGGTGAAGGTCTCCTTGAGGGTCGGGTCGTCGCCCGGGTCGTCGATCTCGCGCACGCGTGGCACGGTCGAATTATACCTCCCTCATTTGCGCAGGAGCCGCTGCTCGATCGCGGGCAGCGTCTCGAGGAGGACGCTGCCGACGACCTCGAGGCTCCGCGCCGAGACCTTGTCGAGCGTGTCTGCGGCGGTGTGCCAGGGCGGGTACTCGAAGTCGATCAGGAGCGCCGCCGGCACGCCCGCGCGCAGGAAGGGCGCGTGGTCGTCCTCGACGGCCAGCGTGTCGGGGAGGAAGTGCGCGCCGAAGCCCCGCCGCGCGGCGGCCGTCCAGAGGAGGTCCGTGAGCCAGTCGGTCGAGAGTGCCTCGCGGCGGATCCCGAGGTCGCGGTCACCGATCATGTCGGCGACGAGCACGGCGCGGGGAAGCCTCCCCGTGCGCCCGAGCTCCGCGGCCATCCAGCGCGAGCCGTAGAGACTGTCGGTCGCGGTCCACGACTCGCGCGCCTCCTCGCCGTCGAACCACACGATCCAGTACGCGAACTCGTGCGGCCGCGCCGCGAGCGCGCGCGCGAGCTCGATCAGGAGGGCCGTGCTCGAGCCACCGTCGTTCGCCCCGACGAAGCGGATGTCGCGGAACCACTTGGTGTCGTAGTGACCGCCGATCAGGATCACGTCGGGCCGTCGCCCCGGCAGCACGGCGACGACGTTGGCCATCGTGAGGCGTCCGTGCGGTGTCTCCGCCTCGAAGGGCTCCACGCGGGCGGTGATGGAGGAGGCGCGCAGCTCACCGAGGATGTACGCGCGCGTCCGCGCGGACGCCGGCGAACCGGCCGGCCGCGGCCCGAGCGCCACGACGCGCTCGAGGTGGCGCAGGGCCGCGGCGCCGTCGAAGGGCGGCGCCGGCCGCGCCGGGCCCGCGCCGAGGGCGAGGGCGCCGAGCGCCAGCAGGACGGCGCGCCGGGCCCTCACGGCTTGACGCCCACCGCGCCGTAGTAGTTCATCGTCAGCACGAACGCGCCCCGGGCGACGAGCCCGGTGAACCCGTCCAACCAGCGCTCGGCCGTCGGCGCGTCGACGATCCCGAACTTGACCGCGTGCTCCGCGCGGCGCTCGAGGAAGGTCTTCGTCCAGGGCTCGAGGGTCGTGTCCTGATAGACGTCGGTGAGGAGCCTCACCCCCGCGAGCCCGGCGTGGCGGAGCAGGCCGATGAGCCGACGGCCGCTGTAGGGCTCCGCGTAGATGTGCGCGGCGACCTCGTCCAGGATGCGATCGGTCAGCGCGCGATCCGGGTGGGTGACGGCGACGGTCCCGAAGTCCTGATCCTGGAGGCCGACGCGTCCGCCGGCGCGGCTGACGCGCGCCATCTCTCCCACCACGCGCAGTGGATCGGCGACGTGCAGGACGACGGTGATCGCGAGCGCCACGTCGAAGCTGCCGTTCTCGAACGGAAGCTCGGCGCCGTCGCCCTCGCGCAGCGTGATCCTGCCGCCGGTGGCGCCCCGGCAGAGCCTGCGCGCCTCGCCGAGGATCAGCCGGCTCGGGTCCACGCCGACGACGCTCCCGCGCCGGCCGACCAGCGCGGCGAGGTCGCGGATGACGACGCCCGTGCCGCAGCCCACTTCGAGGACCCCGTCGCCGGCGCGGATGGGGACGAAGCGCAGGAACCGGCGTCGCAGGCGCTGCTGCGTCCGCGTCGCGCCGCGGAGCTCGAGGCTCTTGGCGAGCTGGGCGGCGTCGGGCTGGGCGTCCACGTCACGCCAGGGGTCGGGGTGAGGCGAGGACGCCGTCACGAGGCGGACGTCAGCGGCTGGCGGCGCGGCGAGCGCACTCGGCGCTGCAGTAGTACCGAACCTCGCCGTCCTCGCACCGGGTCAGCGCGCGCGCCTTCACGACGTACGTGTTGCAGACGAGGTCCTTCACGAGCTCGTCGGAGGGCTTGACGCGCGCGCCGAGGGGCGGCTGCGTGAGCCGGCGGAGGAGCGGGGCCAGGAGGGCCAGAGCGAGCGCCAGCGAGAGGAGAATCACGACGGCCCGCATCGGGCCTCAGCGGTCCGGCTTGATCGAGACGGCGCGGAGGAACTCCCTGTCCTGCGGCGTGAGCTCCGGGGAGACGGCGCCGCGCCCCGCGCGGCCCGCGAAGAAAATGCCCGTGTCGGCGCCACGCCGGAGGATCTCCTGGACGGCGTCGCGCGCGGCTTCGGCCGCTGACAGCGACGCCTCGACGGCCTCCACGAGTCTCCGGAGGAGCGGGTCGGCGCGGCGTTCTCGCCCCATCGCGTCCCTTACGATACCATACCCACTCGATGGCCTCGGGGTGGACGCGTCTCGGAACCACCGCGCGGTACGCACGCGGCAAGCTCACGCTTCGCGAGGACGTCTGGCGGCTGCCCGACGGCCAGGAAGTCGTCTACCCCGTCCTCCACGTCGGCGTGACCGTCGGCGTGCTGCCGTTCGTGGACGACACCCACGTCCTGCTCGTCCGCCAGTACCGGCACCTGCCGGGCGCGATGTCGTGGGAGCTCCCGGGCGGGGGCGCGCTCGCCGGCGAGGACCCTCTCGTCGCGGCGCAACGCGAGCTCCGGGAAGAAGGCGGGTATCGCGCCGAGCGCTTCGAGCTCCTCACGCGCTTCTGGCCCTCCAACGCGTACCTCGACGAGGTGGCGTACTGCTACGCGGCGCACGGCCTCAGGGTGGATCCGCTGCCCCAGGACCACGACGAGTTCCTCGAGCGCCGCGTCGTGCCCGCCGAGGAGGCGATTCGCATGGCGCGCGACGGTACGATCACCGAGTCGGTGTCGAAGATGACGCTGCTGCAGTATGCGAGTCGCCGACGGGACTAAGCCAGGAGTGCTCGGGGGTCAAGCACGCTCCGTCAAGACAAGTGGCGGGCGCGGCGCCTGGGTAAAGTCGAAGCAGTCGAGGAGATCGTTCGCGGCGGCGTCGCGTTCGCTCAGGGGTGCAACATCGAAGAGTCGTTCGATCGTACGTAGAACACTCATGTGAGAGTAGAGCGTGTGGGAGACGTACCCCTTCCTGGCGTAGGGGCTGATGACCAAACAGGGGATGCGATAGCCGTACCGAATCACTTGTCCGAAAAATCCCTTCTCCTTTTCCACGACGGGCGGCTTCACGTGGTCCCAGAACCCACCCCACTCGTCCCAGACGATGACGATGGCGCATTCCGGCCAAACTCGACTTCGCATGAGGGCGTTAACCTGGCCTACGGTCCAGTTCTCGCCACGCCTGACGCTCGCCGGCGGATGCTCGCTATCGGCCAGGGCCGGGGTGAGCCATGATACGGAGGGGACCCTGCCCTCGGCGGCGTCTTCCGCGAAGGTGCGGAGCGGAACGACATTGCCGCTCGCCACCGCGTTCTTGAACATCGAGACTAGCGGCAGGCCACCGTCGTAGTTTCTCGCCGGCGAGGACCCTCTCGTCGCGGCGCAACGCGAGCTCCGGGAAGAAGGCGGGTATCGCGCCGAGCGCTTCGAGCTCCTCACGCGCTTCTGGCCCTCCAACGCGTACCTCGACGAGGTGGCGTACTGCTACGCGGCGCACGGCCTCAGGGTGGATCCGCTGCCCCAGGACCACGACGAGTTCCTCGAGCGCCGCGTCGCGCCCGTCGAGGACGCGATCCGCATGGCGCGCGACGGCGAGATCACCGAGTCGGTTTCCAAGGTCACGTTGCTGCAGTACGCGAGTCAGTATGTCGCGCGGCCGCCCGAGAGGTCGTAGACCGCGCCCGTCGAGAAGGAGCACTCGTCGGAGGCGAGCCAGGTGACGAGCGCGGCGACCTCCTCGGGCCGCCCGATCCGTCCCATGGGGATCTTCGCGACCAGCATGTCGACGGTCTCCCGGGACATCTGGCGAACCATGTCGGTGCCGATCACCGCGGGCGCGACGGCGTTCACGAGGATCCCGCGGGTGGCCACTTCCTTGGCGAGGGCCTTGGTGAACCCGATGACGCCCGCCTTCGCGGTGGAGTAGGGCACGAGCGTCGGGTTGCCCTCCTTGCCCGCGATCGACGCGATGTTGACGATCCTCCCGCTGCCCTGCCCGAGCATGATCCGCACGGCCGCGCGCGAGACGAGGAAGACGCTCGTGAGATCCACCGCGAGGACGCGCTGCCACTCCTCGTCGCTGACCTCCCACGTGAGCCTCGAGCCGCCCGTGATGCCGGCGTTGTTCACCACGACGTCGAGCCTCCCCCAGCGCTGATGGACGCTCGCCACCACGCGCTCCACCTCCGCGGTGGCCGTCACGTCGGCGATGAGCCCGAGGGCCTGCTCGCCGAGTCGGGTCGCGGCGCCCTCGACGCCCGGGTCGACGTCGACCAGCGCCACGCGCGCGCCCTCGGCGACGAACCGGCTCGCGATCGCGAGCCCGATCCCGCGGGCGGCTCCGGTGACCAGCGCCGCGCGTCCCTGGAGCGTCATGGGGTCCCGCCTCCTCACGCGAGCGCCTGATCGAGGTCCTCGATCAGGTCGTCGGCGTTCTCGAGCCCGATGCTGAGGCGCAGCAGGGTCTCTGGGGTGGTGGTCCCGGTCCCTTCGATCGAGGCGCGGTGCTCGACGAGGCTCTCCGTCCCGCCGAAGCTCGTCGCGCGCGTGAAGACGCGCACCTTGGCCGCCACGGCCAGCGCGCGATCGCGGTCGCCCCGCACCTCCACCGACACCATGCCGCCGAACGCGGCCATCTGGCGCCGGGCGATGTCGTGGCCGGGGTGCGCGGGCAACCCGGGGTAGTGGACCGTCTCCACGCGCGCGTGGCGCGCCAGGAAGCTCGCCACCCGGAGCGCGTGCTCGGAGTGGGCGCGTATCCGGAGAGGCAGCGTCGAGAGCCCCCGAAGCACGAGCCAGCAGTCGAAGGGGGACGGCACGGCGCCGCCCGCGGCCTGGATCGCACGGACCTTGTCGAAAAAGGGATCGCGCGTCTTCGTGACCACGGCCCCGCCCATGACGTCGGCGTGGCCGCCGAGGAACTTCGTCGTGGCGTGGACGATCAGGTCGGCGCCGAGACGGAACGGGGACTGAAGCACGGGCGTCGCCGTCGTGTTGTCGCAGACGTAGCGGGCGCCCGCGGCCCGGGCGATCTCGCCGATCGCCGCGACGTCGGTGACCTTCCACAGCGGGTTCGACGGCGTCTCCACCCAGACGAGCCGCGTGGTCCGCTTGACCGCGCGGCGCACGGCGGCGGCGTCGGTCATGTCCACGAAGGTCGCCTCGAGCCCCCACCGGCTGAACGTCTCGCGCAGGAGTCGCGAGGTGCCGTGGTACGCATCGGTCGGCGCGACGACGTGGTCGCCGGGTTGGAGCGCCAGGAATACCGCGGAGGTCGCGGCCGAGCCCGACGCGAAGGCGGCGGCCGCCTCGCCCCCCTCGAGGGCCGCCAGGCATTCCTCGAGGGCGTTCCGGTTCGGGTTCGCGTTGCGGGTGTACAGGAAGCCCCGCGGGTAGGACCCGTCGGGCTCGCGCTCGAACGTCGTCGACGGATGAATGGCGGGAGTCACGGCGCCCGTGGTCGGATCCACGCGGCGTCCGGCGTGCACGGCCAGCGTCTCGAGTCTCATCGCGCGGTCACCTCGCGGAGGTCATAGTACGTCGCGTACACGCGGATCGCGTCGGCCGCGGCGCGCGCCGGCTCACGGCCGTCGGGGCCGAACCGGCCGACGTCCATCCGACGGAGATCCATGGGCGGATGGCCGTCGAGGATCCATGCCGCGATCACCTTCCCCACCCCGCCGGCGCCGGCGATCCCGTGGGCGCAGAACCCGGCCGCGACGAAGAAGCCGCCGACCTTCGTCGCCTCGCCGAGAATGAACTCGCCATCGGGAGTGTACGCCTCGGGGCCGTTGACGAGCCTGATCGCCTTCGCGGTCGCGAGCGCGGGGATACGGGCCACGGCGCCCTCCATGAGCGGCGCGAAGCGCTCCCAGTCGGGCGGCAGCAGACGGTGCGTGAAGTCGGCCGGGATCCCGTCGAGCCCCCACGCGACGGGCCGACGCTCGAAGCCGCCGACGACCAGGCCGCCCACCTCCTCGCGGAAATAGACGAGCCGGTCGGGATCACGCAGCACGGGGACGTCGCGCCAGACGCCGTCGATCGGCCCCGTGACGAGATACTGGTGAGCGATCGGGACGACCGGGATCCCGATCCCCACCATGCGCCCCACCTCCGCCGCCCAGATGCCGGCGGCGTTCACGACCACCTCGCACGCGATCGGCCCGCTGTCCACGACGACTCCCCTGACCCGGCCGCCCCCGACGGTGATCGCCACGATGCGCGCGCCCGTCAGCACCTTGGCGCCGCGCGCCCGGGCGCCGTCGGTCAGGGCGGTCGCCAGGCCCGCCGGATCGACGTGGCCGTCGCTCGGGAGCCAGAGCGCCCCCTCGAGTGACGCGTCGGTCATGAGCGGAAACCGCTCCCGCGCTTCGCGCGCGCTGATGAGCCCCACGTCGAGTCCGAACCGGCGCGCCCAGCGCTCGCGGTCCTGGAGCTCCCTGAGCCGCGCGGGCCCGGACGCCACGCGCAGGCTGCCGACGCCCTTCCAACCGGGATCGCGCCCCGTCTCGTCGCGGAGCCGCCGGTAGAGCTCCACGCTCATCATGTTGACGCGCGTGAGGTCGACGGACGCGCGGAGCTGGCCGACGAGGCCCGCCGCGTGGAAGGTGGAGCCGCCCGTGAGCTCGCCGCGCTCGAGGAGGACGACGTCGCGGCAGCCGGCGAGCGTCAGGTGGTAGGCGATGGAGGCGCCGGCGACGCCGCCGCCGACGATGACGACGCGGGCGGCTTTAATCGGCGGAGCTTCCCGTCGCGGCGATCACGACGCCGTCGTCGGGTGCGAAGGCCAGCGTCACCGACTTCTTGCGCTCGAGCCCCACGCCCGTGGCGTGGGGCGCGTCCACCCACAGCGGCCGGCCGTGGATCGCCACCTCGAGCCGCACGAAGGGCCCGAGGAACGTGACGACCTCGAGCACGCCGTGGAGTCGGTTCCGTCCGTCCTCCGGCGCGCGCTCAGCGACGACGGCGAGCTTCTCGGGCCGGAGCGCCAGGAGGATCCCCTCGCCGTCCCGACCGACGTCCGGAGCGATCCGCAACCGCTCGCCCTCCCAGTCCACGAGGCCCTCCCGGGCCGAGACCACCCGGCACGCCAGGAGATTCGAGATGCCGATGAAGTCGGCGACGAAGTCGGTGCGGGGCCGCGCGTAGATCTCCTCTGGGCGCCCGACCTGCTCGATCCGGCCGTTCCGCATCACCGCGATGCGGTCGGCGATCGAGAGCGCCTCCTCCTGATCGTGGGTGACGTAGAGGGTCGTGATCCCGAGGTCTTGCTGGATCCGGCGGATCTCGCCGCGAAGACGGAGCCGGATCTTCGCGTCGAGCGCCGAGAGCGGCTCGTCGAGGAGGAGGATCTCAGGGCGGCGGGCGAGCGCGCGGGCGAGCGCGACCCGCTGCT
Organism: Candidatus Rokuibacteriota bacterium; assembly: GCA_003220315.1. Taxonomy (GTDB): domain Bacteria; phylum Methylomirabilota; class Methylomirabilia; order Rokubacteriales; family CSP1-6; genus 20CM-2-70-11. The sequence continues at coordinate 6,843 of QHSA01000187.1, read as the reverse complement.
GCTGGCCGCCCGAGAGCTGGTTCGCGTAGCGGCCCTCGAGACCACCGAGGCGCGTCAGCGCGACCATCTCGGCGACGCGCTCGTAGATCCTGACGGCCGGCCATCGGGCCACCCGCAGGCCGAAGGCGATGTTCTCGGCGACCGTCATGGTCGGGAAGAGCGCGTACGACTGGAAGACGATGCCGACGGAGCGCCGGCGCGGCGCCACGTCGTTGACGACGCGATCGTCGAAGCGGACCTCGCCCGCGTCGGGCCGCTCGAAGCCGGCGATCAGGCGGAGCGTCGTCGTCTTGCCGCAACCCGAGCCGCCGACGAGGGAGACGAGCTCCCCCCGGCCGATCTCCAGGGAGAGCCCGTCCACGGCGGTCGATGCGCCGAAGCGCTTGGTCAGGCCGGCGAGGCTGATGCGCACGTCAGCGAGAGAACTTTTCCAACCAGCGCTTGACGAGCCGGTCCTTGTAGGCCGGATCGCCTGCCTTCACGAAGTCGAGGTTGATCAGGCCCATGTCCAGAATCTTCTGCCCCCCCATGGGAACGTCCGGCCGGGTGATCCCCGCGCCGCGCCACGCGGCGTACGCGGTCATCGCAGACTTGGACACCGCCCAGTCGAGGAAGCGCCGCGCGTTGGCTGGGTTCTTGGCGCCACGCACCAGCGCGTTGCTCTCGAACGTCCACGCGATGCCGTCGGTCGGGTAGATCACGTCGATCGGCGCCCCCTGCTTCTTGGCCACCTCGACCTCGTACGCGAGCGCGATGCCGATCGGCGTTTCGCCCGACGCCGCCATGCGGCCGGGCGCGCCGCCGGACTTCGTGACCTGGGACAGGTTCCGGTCGAGCGTCTCGTAGTACTGCCACATCTTGTCCTCGCCGAGCCGCGCCGCGTGGCTCGCCAGCAGGAGGTACGCCGTGCCCGACGTGGATGGGTTGGACATCACGATGTGGCCCTTGTACTTCGGGTCGAGGAGGTCCGCCCACGAGTGCGGCGGCGGCAGCCGGAGCTCCGCCATCTTCTTCTGGTTCACGGCGAACGCGACGGTGAGAAGCGTCACGCCCTGCCACAGATTCTCCGGATGCTTGAAGCGCGCGGGGATCGCCTGCGACTCCTTGGCCGCGTACGCGTCGAGCAGTCCTTTCGCGGCCGCGCCGGTCAGGTAATCGTTGAAGACTCCCCAGATCACGTCCGCCTGCGGGTTCGCCTTCTCGGCCTCGACGCGGGCCATGGTGGGGCCCGTGGAGCCGCGGATGTACGCGGCCTTCGCGGCGAGGTCGGGGAGGTCCTTCGTGAACTGCTCCCAGAACGTCTTGAGCTCGTTCTCCTCGTACGCGGTGTAGATGACGAGCTTGTCCTCGGCCGCCCCCACGGGCCAGGGGGTCGCGGGCGCGAACAGCGCGAGGGCCAGCACCAGCCGAAGCGATCGACGCATGGACGTCTCCTTTCCCTAGAGCTTGAGGACGGCGACGCGGTCCCCCCCGACCAGGGCGCGGAGGAGCAGGACCGAGCCGATGACGATCGCGAGAATGATCGTGCCCAGCGCGCACGCCACTCCCGGGTATCCGTTCTCGACCTGGTTGAGGATGGCCACGGACCCGAGGTTGAACCCCGGATAGATGAGGAAAATCACCGCACTGACGGTGACCATCCCGTTGATGAAGAAATATACGAAGATCGAGAACGCGGTGCCCGTCAGGAGCGGCAGCACGACGCGCGCGAACGTCCGGACGGTCCCGGCGCCCAGGCTGATCGCCGCCTCCTCGATCGCGGGGTCGATCTGCTTGAGCGCGTTGATACCGGCGAGGACAGCGACGGGAAACTTCCAGAACACGACGCTCGTCACGAGGATCCAGATCGTCCCGGTCAGGAGGAGCGGCGGGACGTTGAACGCCAGGATGTAACCCAGGCCAATGACCGTCCCCGGCAGCGCGACCGGCAAGAGGCTCAGCGCTTCGATGGCCCGCCTCCCCGGCGGTCGCGTGCGCTCCACGACGTACGCGGTGACGAGCGCCACGACCGTGCCGATGGTACCCGCGAGAGCCGCGAGCCTCACGCTGTTCCAGATCGGCCACGCGCCCTCGGCGCTGGACGCGAAGGCGTAGTGGTCGAGCGAGAGGGACCAGTCGCCGCCCCAGTGCCGGACGACGGAACCGAGCGGGATCAGCGCGTAGATGACCGCGATGAAGAGCCCGACCCCGCCCGACAGGACGAAGAGGGGCCAGCGCAGGGCCGGAGGCATCGGCCGCGCCGCCGCCCGCGCCCCCGCGGACACGGTGACGTACGACCGCGTCCCCACCCAGGAGGCGTTGACCAGGTAGGCGACGAGGCACGGCACGATCAGCACGACGGACATCGTGGCACCCGCGGCGAAGTTCGACATCCCGATCACCTGCGCGTAGATCTCCGTCGCGAGCACGTTGTACCGGCCGCCGATCAGGATCGGGTTGCCGAAGTCGGTCATGCACAGGATGAAGACGATCAGGGCGGCGGACGCGAGCCCCGGCCGGGCGAGGGACAGCGTCACGCGCCGGAGCGTCGTGAGCGGCCCGGCGCCGAGGTTCTCCGCCGCCTCCTCGAGCGACACGTCGATGTTGCCGAGGACGTTGGCTAGTAAGAGATACGCCTGCGGCAAGAACGTGAACACCTGCGAGACGACGATACCCGTGAAGCCGTAGATCGACCAGTCCAGGTGCAGCGCCTGCGTGATCACGCCGTTCCGGCCGAGGAGGAGGATGAACGCGAGCGACACGAGGAACGGCGGCGAGATCAGCGGCAGGAGGCTCATGAGCGAGACGAAGCGCTTGCCCGGGATATCGGTGCGCGTCACCGCGTACGCCAGGACCAGCGCGACGGCGACCGTGATGACCGTCGAGACCACGGCCACCAGGAGGCTCTGCACGAGGATCCGGACGAGGCGCCATGAGCTGAAGAACTCCGCGTAGTGGGCGAGGGTGAGCCCCTCCGGCCCGGCGAGGCTCGTCGCCAGGACCCGGAGGACGGGCCAGACGACGAACGCGAGGAGCAGGAGCAGGATCGCGACGGCGACAGCCGCGGTGAGTTGGAGCCACGTCTGTTGTAGCGGGGACCGTTGTAGCGAGGGCCGTGAGGCCGGGACCGCCGAAGGTGACGTGAGAGAGGAGCGCGGAGCTCCGGACGCCTCGTCCATGCCGTTCCTTGGGTTCCCTACCCGGCCGTGAACCCGCCGTCGACGACCAGCTCGGCGCCGGTCATGAACGAGGAGTCGTCGCTCGCGAGGAAGAGCGCCACCGACGCGATCTCGCGCGGCTGCGCGATCCGACCGAGGGGGATCCCCCCCTCGAACTCACGGCGGAGCGCCTCGGTGAGATAGGGGGCCTGGAGCGGCGTGTCCACGATGCCCGGGTGAATGATGTTGCAGCGGATCCGGTCCTTGGCGAACTGGATCGCCAGCGACTTCGTCAGCGAGATGAGCGCGCCCTTGGCGGCGGTGTACGCGTCCTGGGCGCGCGTGAACCCGGCGAGCGCCGAGACCGAGCCCATCAGGATCACCGAGCCACCGCCGGCGCGCCGGAGCTCGGGGATCCCGTACTTCGTCACCCAGAAGGCGGACTTGAGGTTGATGGCGATCACGCGGTCCCACCACTTCTCGTCCGTCTCCAGCACCGATCGGTCACGGTCCTTCCACAGCACGCCCGCATTGTTGTCGAGGACGTCGAGCCGGCCGAAGTGGCGGGCGCCGTCGGCGACCATGCGGCGGACGTCCGCCTCGATCGCGACGTCACCGATCGTGGCGAGAGCCCGCCCGCCCCGCCCCTCGACGAGCGCGACCGTCTCCTTCGCCGCGTTCGCGTCGATGTCGCCGACGACGACGCCCGCGCCCTCCTCGGCGAAGAGCAGTGCGGTCTCCCGCCCGATCCCCATGCCGGCGCCCGTGATGAACGCGACCCGGCCCTCGAGCCGCGCGGCCATCTACTCAACAGGGCACGGGCACCCGGGCTGTCGCCACGCCCGTGCCCCGCCGCGAGTCCGCGTCGCGCTGATTCCCACCGCCGATCTGAGCCGTCGCATCACCAAACCGGCGACGGACCTCGCGCTGCCAGGTGGAGCCCAGCCGCAACGGGACAGCGGACGCGTGCCGCGTGGTCCCGCGATCCCTGGCGCGTACCCGTCGGCGCCCCCGTTGTCATCGCCGTCGTCAGATCCGCTCGAAGTTGCGCATCAGCTCCCAGTCCGTGACCACCTGGTCGAAGGCCTGCTGTTCGAGCCGGGCGGTGTGCAGGTAGTGCTCGACGACGCGCTCACCCAAGGCGGCGCGCGCGACCTTCGAGCGCTCGAGCTCGGCGATCGCCTCGCGCAGTGTCTTGGGCACCTGGGGGAGCGTCGAGTCCTCGTACGCGTTCCCCTCGTAGAGCTTGGGCGCCTTCAGCCGGCTCGCGACGCCGTGGAGCCCCGCCGCGATCGTCGCGGCGAACGCGAGATAGGGGTTCGCGTCCGCGCCCGGGATCCGGTTCTCGACGCGCAAGCCCGAACCCTCGCCGCAGAGCCGGAAGCCGCACGTGCGATTGTCCCACCCCGCGACGATGCGCGTCGGCGCGAACGAGCCCGACTGATAACGCTTGTAGGAGTTCACGCCCGGCGCGTAGAAGTACGCGAGCTCGCGGGCCATCGCGAGCTGACCCGCGAGCCAGTGGCCGAAGAGCGGCGAGCCCCCTCGCGTCCCCGCACCGGCGCCCGTGGCGAAGAGGGCTTTCCGGCCGGTCTTGTCCCAGAGCGACGAGTGGAGGTGAAACGACGAGCCCGCCGCGCCCATGTCGTACTTCGCCATGAAGGTGACCGCCGCGCCCATGAGGTGGGCGATCTCCTTGGCCCCGTGCTTGTAGAGGGCCGTGCGGTCGGCCATCTCGAGCGCGTCGGCGTAGCGGAGATTGATCTCCTCCTGGCCGCGCCCCCACTCGCCCTTCGACGTCTCGACCGGCACGTCGGCCCCCTCCATCCCGTTCCGGATCGCGCGGATCAGCGGCTCCTCCTTCGTCGTCTGTAAAATGTGATAGTCCTCGAGGTACCCCGCGACGGGCGTCAAGGCGTGATAGCGCTTCGCGCGCGCCTCCTCGAACGACTCCCTGAAGCAGTACAGCTCGAGCTCGGCGGCGGTCTTGACGACCCATCCCTGCGCCTCGGCGCGCGCGACCTGGCGCTTGAGCACCCACCGCGGCGCCTCCTCGATCGGCTCGCCCTCCTCCGTGTAGACGTCGCAAAAGACGAGCGCGGTCTTCGGCAGCCACGGGACGAGGCGGAGCGTCCCGAGGTCCGGGACCACCTTCATGTCGCCGTAGCCGCGCTCCCAAGACGTGAGCTTGAAACCGGGCAAGGGCTCCATCTCCATGTCCACGGTGAAGAGATAGATACAGGCGTGCGCGCCTTCGTCGACGACGTGGTCGAGGAAGTAGCTCCCCACGACGCGCTTGCCCATCAGGCGGCCGAAGCCGTCGGGAAAGACGGTGAGCACCGTGTCCACCTCACCCTTCCGGATCAGCTGGTCGAGCTGCTTGAGCGCGAGATGGCCCGGCATGACGCGGATAGTAGCGCACGGCGGCCGCCTGTGTCATCCTCGCCGCCGCACGGTGCGCGACGCGTGAGCGACCGGCGAGAGCGGATCGGCTGGTACTTCTACGACTGGGCGAACTCTGCGTTCCCCACGACGGTGGTCACGGTGTTTCTCGGGCCCTGGCTGACCACCGTGACCAAGGCCGCCGCCGACGCCGACGGGTTCGTCTACCCGCTCGGCGTCAAGGTCCACGCGGGATCCTTCTTCCCGTACGTCGTGTCGCTGTCGGTGCTGGGCCAGGTCGTGCTGCTCCCCGTCCTCGGCGCCGTCGCCGACTACTCGCACCGGAAGAAGGAGATGCTCGCGCTGTTCGCCTACCTGGGCGCCGGCGCCACGCTCGGCCTCTCTAGCGTCGGCGGAACCCGCTATCTGCCGGGCGGCCTTCTCTTCGTGATCGCCAACGTGAGCTTCGGCGCGTCGGTCGTCTTCTACAATGCGTTCCTGCCCGACATCGCCTCGCCCGATCGGCGTAACGCCGTGTCCTCCTACGGCTGGGCTCTCGGCTATCTCGGCGGCGGGCTCCTGCTCGCCCTGAACCTCGCCCTGTTCTCACAGGCGGTGACGCTCGGGCTCTCCACCGGCGCCGTCGTGCGGCTGAATCTCGCGTCGGCGGGCGCGTGGTGGGCCGCCTTCACGCTGATCCCGCTCTACACCCTCAAGAACCGCGCGCCCGCGCGTCGGCTGCCGCACGGCGAGAGCTACCTGACGGTCGGCTTCCACCAGCTCCGCCGAACCCTGGGCGGCGTACGACGCTACCCGCAGACGGTCGCCTTCCTCGCCGCCTACCTGCTCTACAACGACGGCATCCAGACGGTCATCGCGCTCGCCTCGCAGTTCGGCCAGGAGGAGCTCGGTCTGCCCATCGCCACGCTCACGGCGGTGATCCTCATGGTGCAGTTCGTCGCGTTCGTCGGCGCGCTCCTCTTCAACCGGATGGCGGAGGTCGTCGGCACCAAACGCGCCATCATGGTGAGCCTGGTGATCTGGACCGTCACGGTCACCTACGCGTACGGCTGGCTCCGGACGGGCGCACAGTTCGTCGTCCTCGCCGCGGTGATCGCGATCGTGCTCGGCGGCAGCCAGGCGCTGAGTCGCGCGCTCTACTCGCACATGATCCCGAGGGGGCAGGAGGCGGAGTACTTCAGCCTCTACGAGGTGAGCGAGCGGGGGACGAGCTGGCTCGGGCCGTTCCTCTTCGGCCTGGCGCTGCAGCTCACGGGGAGCTACCGCATCGCGATCCTGTCCCTCTCGGTGTTCTTCCTGCTGG
>QHSA01000265.1 GCA_003220315.1 Candidatus Rokuibacteriota bacterium | reverse complement strand
GGGGTTTGTCGGTCACGCGTCGAAGGTCGTCGTCGTGGTCCCTTTCGGTCGGGGTGGAGAAGCACCCGGACGTGGCGAGGGAGCGGACGGGCTGTGAAAACCTTTGCATCTTGACACGGCTACGCTCTGTGATACGAGAGCACTCATCGGTCTGTGGAGGCACCCGATGCGGACCTGCTTTCGAGTCGTCCCGCCCGTGCTCCTGCTGGCGCTCACGGTTCTTTTCACCGCGGTCGCGGGAAGCGCAGGGTCTTCCGACAGGATATTTTTCGTTCCCATTGACCTGGGCACCCTCGGCGGCACCGACAGCCAGGTTGCAGCGGTCAACGACAGCGGCCAGATCGTCGGGTTGAGTCTCACGCCCCAGTACACACGCCGTGCCTTTTCATGGACGCAGGCGGGCGGGATGATCGATCTCGGCACCCTTGGCGGCTCCGAGAGCGTCGCTTTGGCAGTGAACCGCAGCGGCCAGGTCGTCGGGTGGAGCTTGATTGCCGGCGATACCCGAGTCCATGCCTTCTTGTGGACTCAGGAGGCCGGAATGATCGATCTGGGCACCCTCGGCGGTTCCTTCAGCGTCGCCTACGCAGTGAACGCGAGCGGTCAGGTCGTCGGTGCGAGTGCCACCGCTAGCGAAGCAGCACATGCTTTCTCATGGACGCGCGCAGGCGGAATGATCGATCTCCACCGAGACCCCGCCGATCGCCGCTTCAGTTCGGCCCAGGCGGTGAACGCGAGCGGCCAAGTAATCGGGTTTAGCTATCCTCCCGACGGCTTCGGGGTGGAGCATGCGTTCTTCTGGACGCAGGAGGCAGGGGCGATCGATCTCACTTCTGGTGACACCGTTAGTCAGGCTGAGGCAGTGGATGACGAGGGCCAAGTCGTCGGGTTGATAGAAGCTCAACCTCTTGGTCGTGACGCGTTTCGTGCATTCTTGTGGACGTCGACGGGCGGAATAATCGACTTGGGCACGCTCGATAGCACCGGCAGCGCCGCCCTCGATGTGAATGCTCGCGGCCAGGTCGTAGGGTATACCCATTCTTCGGTCGGCAGTGATCACGCGTTCTTGTGGACAAGAAAGAGCGGAATGATCAATCTGGGTACTCTCGGCGGGTCCGCTCACGCCTACGCAGTGAACGACAACGGCCAGGTCGTTGGCGACAGTGGCACCGTTGACGACGGGAAGTTCCACGCCGTCTCGTGGACCGGCGCGGGCGGGATGATCGATCTCGGCACCCTCGGCGGCTCCGAGAGCATCGCCGTCGATGTGAACGCGAGCGGCCAGGTCATCGGCGACAGTTACCTCCCCGTAACCGACCCACGGCTGTCTCCGGAATACCATGCAGTGCTATGGCAACCCATCTCCAGCCTAGGGTGCTACAACACCCTCGCCGGTTGCGATCTCTCCGGCGTGACTCTCACGGGAGCCTACCTGCCTGGCGCCGATCTCCGGGACACTAACTTGAACGGCGCCAAACTCACGAGTGCCAATCTCGCCGGAGCCAACTTGCGCGGCTCCAATCTCAAGGGCGCCAACCTCGCGAGGGCGAACCTCATCGGCGCGAAGCTTGCCGAGGCCAACGTCAGGAATGTGCTGTGGTCCAGGACTCTCTGCCCAGACGGGACGAATAGCGACGTCAACGGCGGCACCTGCGAGGGGCATTTGAGGCGCTAGCCGGCCGAGCCGCGCCTCGCGGTTCAGACGGCGATACGGGGCAAAGAAAACCTCTCGGCAAGTGCGCGAGCCCGGACGGAGGACCTGCCCCACTCTACCCTAGCTCGAGCGCCGCGAGCCGCGACGACGTCGGCACGCCGTCCCGGTCCCAGCCGCGGAGCCCGTAGTAGGCGTCGAGCATCGCGCCGAGCTCGTCGGACGGACAGGACATGCCGGCCGACGGGCCCTCGGGAATGGGCTCGTGCATGACCTTCCAGGGGAGGACGTCGTCGCGGCGCCGCACGCCCTCGCGCACGTTGAAGAGCCGCTCGAGGTTGATGATGCGCTCGCCCACGCGCTCGAGCTCCTCGACGGTCGTGTCCCACCCCGTGACGGCGCGGACCATCCGCGCGTAGGGCTCCTCGAGAAAGAGGCCGAAGCCCCGCTCGGCGGTGAAGCGACACAAGACGAGCGAGTCGCCGACGGCGGTGAAGTGTTGGCTCCGAACCGCGAACGCGGGCTTGTCTTTGGTGGACCGGCGGTCGAACCCCTGAGCGTATTGGGGAGTCGGGCGGGTGTCGTGGTGGCTCCCGCCGCGGGTCGCCGTGGCGTAGCCGATCGAGAGCCCCTTGAGCGCCCGCGCCGAGTGCGCCGGCAGCTCGAGACGCTTCACCGCGTAGACGAGCTTCGTCGCGTCGGGATGGACGGATTCCGCGAGTCGCCACGCCCCCTCGGCCAGGCGCGCGCCGAAGCCCTCGCGCCGCGCGGTCAGCTCCACGAGCGCGAGCATCCCGCGCCAGTTCCCCCACCCGAAGTCCACGCCGACGTCGTCCTTCGTGAGCCAGCCGCGCTCGAGCGCCTCGCAGACGAAGGCGAGCGTGACGCCCATCGAGATCGTGTCCATGCCGAGGAGGTCGCAGAGGTCGTTGGCGAGGATCAGCGCCTCGGGGTTCGCGATGCCGAGCATCGGGCCCAGCGCGAAGATCGTCTCGTACTCGGGCATCTTCGCGCGCGTGCCCGCGAACTCGCCCGCGGCGATCGCGTATTGCTTGCCGCACGCCACCGGACACTTGAGGCACGTCGTGTCCCGGTCGTGGTAGTGGGTCTTCATGTCCTCGCCGCCTACCTGGCGCGCGTCGGCGAAGACCTCCGATTTCAGATTGAAGGCGCCGAGCCCCCCGAGCGCGTTGATGGGCCCGACGAGGAACGACGTCCCGTAGGTCGACAGCGCTTGCGTGCCTTTCTTCAGGGGCTCGCGCGTCTCGTCCACGAGCGCCTTCAGGGCCGCGGGATCCGCCACCTCCGTCTTTCGCGTCCCCCGCACGACGACCGCCTTGAGCTGCTTGGCGCCGAGCACGGCGCCGAGGCCGCCGCGCCCCGAGACACCTTCCCGGTTCTTCCAGTAGTGCGCCATCGCCGCGTAGCGCACTCGCCGCTCGCCCGCCGGGCCGATCGCGATCGCGTCGGCCTCTGGGCCTTCCGCGGCGACGATCGCCTGCACCGTGTCCCGCGTCGCGCGCCCCCAGAGATCATGCGCCGGCTTGAGCTCGGCGCCCGTCTCGGATACCACGAGATAGGACGGCCGGGCCGCGCGGCCGGTGATCACGACCGCGTCGAAGCCCGTGCGCTTGAGCGTCGCGGGGAAGCGGCCGCCGAAGGTCGAGTCGAAGAAGAGCCCCGTCAGCGGCGACTTCGAGGCGACGCAGGCGCGGCTGTTGCCCGGCACCGTCGTGTCGGTGATCGGCCCCACGCTGAAGACGACGGCGTTCTCGGGCGCGAACGGCTCCGTCCCGGGCGGGACGCGGTCGTACAGGAGGCGGGCGGCCAGGCCGTTGCCCCCGAGGAGCCGGCGCGCCGTCCGCTCGTCGAGCGGCTCGATCCGCGAGGCGCCCGACGCGAGATCCACGGCGAGGACGCGTCCCCCGTACCCCTTCACCGTGCAATCTCCTTCAGGCCCCGGCGCGCGGCGTCGGCGAGCTCGGAGGGAACTTGGGGCTGCTCGAGGAGCTTCCTGTACACGGTCGCCGCCGAGTCGGGCTGCTTGAGCGCCACCAGGCTCGCGGCGGCGCCGAGGAGCGCGCGGCGGCCGGGAGCGGACTCGGGCGCGACGTACGCGGCCGTCATGAAGTACTCGACCGCCGCGGGATAGTCCCCCTCGCCCTGGTACGTCTCACCGAGCGCGTAGGCGGCGTCGGCCGCGTCGGCCCCGTCGGCGCGCCGGAGGAATTCGGAGAGCACCGCGCGCGCCTCGCCCGCGCGCTTGTCCTCGGCGAGCAGGCGCGCGTAGCTCAGGATCTCCGTCTTGCTCCACTCGCGCACACGGCCGTCCTTGGCGGCGCGCGCGTACGCGTCGATCGCGCCGGTGCGGTCGCGGGTCGCGGCGCGCGCCCGGGCCAGCAGGAGCCACGCCCGCCCGAGCTTCGCGTCCGCGGGCGCCGACGTCACGAACTTCTCGAGGTCCCGCCGCGCCACGTCGACGCGCCCCGTCTCGACCTGCGCCTCGGCGAGGGTGACGATCGCGGCGTCGGCGAACGGGCTCTTCGGGTACCGGGAGCGGAGCTCGCTGTATGCCTCGGCCACGACCGGCCAGGCCCTGGCCTGGGCGGCGGCGGCCCCGATGCTCTCGAAGGCGTCGTCCGCCCCCTCGTCGACGGGGAACTCGCTGGCGAGCCGCTTGGCGAATCCGAGGGCGCCCGCCCAGTCTTTCTCCTCGACGGCGAGTCCCGTCAAGACGTAGAGGAGCCGCGGCGCCCCGCGCCCCTTCGGCGCCGCGTCGAGCTCCGCCAGGGCCGGCTGCCTGAACTCCTTGTGGGCGCCGCCCAGGAAGGCGGTCGCGGCGAGGCCGTACTCCGCGGCGTGCGCGATCGCGGGCGTGCCCTTGTCGCGCGCGTCCTCGAACAGGCCCTTGGCGACGTCGGGCTTCCCCCGCGCGAGCTCGGACGCGGCGAGGCCGAGCGTCGCCAGCGCGCCCAGCCCCTCGCGCTGGGCCTGCGCGAACGCCTTCGCCGCGTCGGCCGGCACGCCGGCCGCGAGGAGCGCGGCGCCCAGAGCGGCGTACGCGCGGCCGAGGAGCGGCCCGAACGGCGCCCGCGCGATCCAGTCGGAGAGCTCCGCCTGGGCCGCCTTGAGGTCGCCCGTACGGAGCAGAAGCACCGCGCGGTTGAGCTTCGCGAACTCCGTGCGCGGCCGATTCGGGTACTCTGCGACGATCCGGTCGAGGAGCGCCTTGGCCTGGGTCCACTCGGTCGGCGCCTTCAGGGCGAGCTCCGCCGCGAGCAGGAGCGCATCCGCGGCCTGCGGGTCCCGGGGGTCCCGTCGGACGAACTCGAGGAATTCGCGCCGCGCCTCGTCGTCCTTGTCCTGTCTGAGCGCCGCCCACGCGACGCCGAGCCGGGCCGCGCCCGCGAGCGGATGGCCCGAAAACTCGACGAGCGCGCGTCGGAACGCTGCGCTCGCGGCGGCGTAGGTGCCCGCGTGGTAGGCGGCCTCGGCCTGGAGCAGGAGCGCCGTCGCGCGGGCCTCGGCCGAGGGCGCCGTCGCGACGAGCCCGGCGAGGTCGCGCGCCGCCTGCGCGAACTCCCGCAGCTCGAAGTTGATCTGGGCCACGCGAAGCCCCGCGAACCAGCCGGTCGCCGTCGTGGGGTCGGCGCGCCGGGCCAGGTCGTACTGGGTCCGCGCATCGTCGAGGTTCCCCTGGAGACGGCTCGCCTCGCCGTTCAGGAGCAAGACCCAGCCGCGCAGGGTGGCCGTGAGGTTCGCGCCGAGCAGCTCCTGGATGATCGCCTGCGCCTCCGCGCCCTTCTTGCCATCCACGAGCGCCTTCGCGAAGCGGAGGAAGAGCGCGTCCCGCAGTGGCGAGCGCCGGGCTTCCAGGCCGCGCGCGGCGTCGCGGGCCGCGCTCACGTCATTTCCGAGCAGCGCGAGCGCGAGCCCCGCCTCGGCCCAGTCGCGCTCCGTGCCCGTCCGGGGCGCCGCCGCGGGCGAGGTCGGCGGCGTGAGATACGTGCGAAACGCGGCTGCGCTCTCCTTCGGCCGCTGCGCGGTGAGGCTCCACCAGCCGAGCCTGAGCCAGCCGGCGTCCAGCAGCGCGTGGGGCCCGCCGTTGACGAACCGGTTGAGCTCCACGGCGGCGCGGTCGTACCGGCCCACGCGCCCGAGCGCCTCGCCGAGCCAGAAGCCGACGTCGCGCGCGAGCGACCCCGGCGCGCCCCTGGACCGGAGCGCCTCCCACGCGGCCACTGCCTCGTCGTACCGGCCGAGCGCGTAGCTCGCGAGCCCCAGACCGTGTCGCGCCCACGGCTCCATCGCCGCGGGCACGGCGCCCGCGAGCAGCTGGGCG
>QHSA01000264.1 GCA_003220315.1 Candidatus Rokuibacteriota bacterium | reverse complement strand
CCGTGGAGGGCATCACGAGCTTCCCCGGCATCGCGTGGTGCACGGCCACGATCGTGTTGAACCCGGTGCAGTGCATCGGGATGATGTAGTCGGGGTCGATCGCCTTGAACGCCTCGACGGTCTTCGCGACGATCTCGTCCGGGGCCGGCGCCAGGTGAAAGCCGCCGACGATCGCGTGGACTTTGGACACGCCGCTCGCCTTCTGTGCCTGGCGGACGGAGTTGATCACGCCGGCGTGACCGCACGATGTGATGACCACGAGCCCGCGGTCTCTGACGTGATAGGCGGTGGCGTGCTCGCCCTGGAAGGTGTCGTGGACGAGCTCGCCCGGCTTGGCCTCGACCTGCGTCGCACCGAAGTGCGTGACCGAGCACGCGGAGCCCATCGGCCCCGCCTCGAGGCGGGCGGCCGCTGGCGGCCGCTCGAAATCGGTGAGCCGCGGGATCTGGCCCGAGGTCAAGGCGTGCCCGGCGACGACCGTCGGGTCCTTCGAGAGGACCACCCTGAGCCCCTGCGCCTCCAGCGCTCCGCGGTCGAGCTGGCCCCCGTCCACCGTGCCGACCGGGGTGACGACGACGCGATGGCAGAAGGTGTCCTCGCCGCCCGCATGGAGCGTGAGGCCGGGCCGGAGCTTGCCTTGCGCGAGGCGTGCGAGGTCGGGGAGGGCGCCGTAGTGATCGCGGTGGCCGTGACTCAGGATCAGCGCGTCGGCCCTGGACGGGTCCACCTTGAGGACCGCGTAGTTGTTGAGGAGGTTCCGCTCCGTGAGACTGAAGTCGAGCAAGATCTCCCGGCGCTCGGAACCCCGGAGGGACTCGAGGTGATAGGCCAGCCCGTGCTCGGCGAGCAGCGTGCCGCCACGCTCGAGCGGAGTCCGCTGCACGCTGATCGTGTCGAGCTTCCCGCCCTTCGCGAAGATGTCGTACACGTTGTCCACGACGTTGGTCATCACGAGGCGGTCGACCGCCGGGACCGCCCCGCTCTGGGCCAACGCCGCCCGGCCGCCCACGCGGAGCGTGCCTGCGACGGCGAACGTCCCGGTGGCGACGGCTCCGAGCTTCAAGAACTCGCGTCGCTTCATGGCTCCCTCTCTCGGTTGGGGGTTACTTGCCGAGGAACGCCTTCGCCTCGCGGAACTCGGGGCGCTCCGTGTCGGCCTTCTCGCCGAGCGCCAGGAGCTCGGAGTAGTGCGTCCGGGCCTTGGTCTGATCGCCCGCGAGGCTCGCGGCTCGCGCGGCGCCGTAGAGCCCCCGGAAGCGGTTCGGCTCCACGCGCATCGACGCCTCGAACTCCCGCAGCGCCTGGGCCGGCTCGTTCGCCTCGAGGAGCATCTCGGCCAGAAGCTCGCGCGCCGGCGCGAGCGGCCCCGGGGTCACGGGGTGCTTCTCGGTCGCGTTCTCGCGGTCGGCGGCGGCCCTGAGGAGAACGAGCGCCTCGTCTCTCTTCCCCTCGGCGCGCGCCACCCAGGCGGACGCGATCGCGCGCTGGATGTCGACCTGCTCCGCCCAGTAGCCGACCTTCGCCGCGGCGAGCGCGTCGCGAAGCGCGCCGAGGCGGTCAGTGTCCCGCCTGGCGGCCGCCGCATCGCCGCCCCGCGCGGCGCCGAGGGCTCGCGCGAACACGAGCTGCGCCTCGGACTGTGGGAAGCGGCTCCACGGGAACTCCTTGCCGAAGAGCTCGAGCCTCGCCGCGTCCGCCCAGCGACCCCGCTCGAGGGCGTAACGCGACGGAATCGTCGCCAGCGCGAACCCGGTCACGAAGTGCTCGACGTTGACCTTGGGGAGCTCGCTCACCTGGTCGACCACACGCTTGGCCGCCGCGTCCTGGGCCGTCTGGAGATAGGCGTAGGCCAGGTAGTCGAGCGCGTGCAGCTGATCGAAGTGGCTGCTGATGGCGTTGATGGAGGCGCGATTGGCCTCGATGGACTCCCCCCAGAACCCCCGCCGCGTGAAGATGTGGGACGGCATGTGGAGCGCGTGCGGCGCGGCTGGCGCGATCGCGGCGTAACGCCGCGCGGCGGTGAGCCCCTTCTCGGCGATCGGCGGGTAATCGTAGCTGTGGATCAGATAGTGCGCGACACCCGGATGCTGCGGCTCCGCCGCGAACACCTTCTCGAGGATCCCCGCGGCCTTGAGCTGGTCGGCGTACGTCTTGTCCGTCGGGAGCGCGGTCGCGTTGAGCGCCAGGGCGTAGAAGACCGCCGCCTCGCGATCGTCCGGGTAGCGCGCGGTGAGCTGCTCCATCGCCTGCCGGTAGCCGAGCGCGCGGGTCCGGTGGTCTACCGTGTCGGCGTCCTTGTAGAAGGTCTCGATCGCCGCAATATAGTCACGCTCGCGCTGGGTCTTGGCGCCCGCGGTCTTCGCGCGCTCGACGGCCGCCCAGCCGTCGGCGAGCGCCTTGGGCGACGGCGGCCAGCCGAAGGGATTGCCCAGGAGGTTCATCGCCACGCCCCAGTGGGCGATCCCGCAGCCGGGGTCGGCCTGGGCGACGGCCGCGAACGCGGCGGTGGACGCGGAGAACCAGAACGAGTGGAGCATGGCGACGGCGCGCTCGAAATCTCCCTGGACCGCGGCACTACACGACGTCGGGAAGTGGACCGTGCCGACCTTGTCCTGGGCAGTGACGCCGCCCGCGCCGAGCGCCAGCAGCACGGCGAGGGTGAGGGGCAGACTCTTGACCGTCATGGCTCGTCCTCCGGGTGAGGGTTGGCGCGCGCGTTCGGTGGGAAGCCCTGCAGGGATTCTAGCCTAAAATACCCGTTTCGCTTCCGACCTTCGTAGAATCAGCGGTTTGCGGGGCGTTCCTGGGGCGTTCCTGTGGATAGGTGCCAGGGGACGGGCTGGACGGCCACCACGCCTGCCGCGACGCCACGAGAAACTCGCGTGTACGCGATCATGTCACTTCG
>QHSA01000186.1 GCA_003220315.1 Candidatus Rokuibacteriota bacterium | reverse complement strand
GCGAGCATCCCGCTCCTCATGCAGGAGAGGCTAGTCGAAGCCTGCTTAATGCGTGGGCGTCCAGCCCGAGCGGATTCTACGCTTGGTTTGCGGGGTCTTCAAGCGGGTTGGTGTTCGGAACACTTCCAGAAGAAATTCGAAAATGGTGGAGCTGAGGGGATTCGAACCCCTGACCCCAAGACTGCCAGCCTTGTGCTCTCCCAACTGAGCTACAGCCCCACGCGAATGACCACGCTACAGGGCACCGCCGAAGGTTGTCAAGGATGGTGCCGGCGAGGGGAGTCGAACCCCTACGCCCTTACGGGCACTGGATTTTGAGTCCAGATCGTCTGCCTGTTCCGACACGCCGGCACGCGCCCGGAGGACCGACTCATAGTACCATCGGTCGCCCCGGCCCTCGTCGGCGTGGTGAATCCGGAGGACGGAGGAACGGAGCGGCGATATCGCGCTTGCGGCCAAGAGACGCCAATTCGGGCGCGTAGTAAATCCAGCGGAGCACTGCGAGCGACTCGCGCTTTGCGTACCTCAGACACCACATATCGCGTCGGCCCGCAGACCTTCTGATCATAAGACTGCCCGACAGACCACGCAGAGACTGGATTCTCGTCTGCATCCATTCCACGAAACGCGGGCTCGCCGAGACGATCGAGACGAATAAACGCGTGTACACGTACGCGGGACTCTTGGGGGTGTTGTAACGATCCACGTAGGTGACGATCGAGCCGTCGCCATCGATGCAGCCACGAAGGAAATCCGCGAAGTATTCGTCGGGAATGTCAAGCGGGCCCAGCGTAAGGCTCTTCGCCGGTGTCAGGCCTATGCCGAGCAGCCAGCGATAGAAGCGACGGTCGCTCCACTGGACACGGTAGCACGTGGTCCCATAGCCACCCTTCACGGGGCTCATCTCGGTTCGTAGGCCGAGACATGCCCGTACAGTCTCGAGCAGATCGAGATCTTTCGAGGTGATCGAGACGCTACGCCCGTTTCCTGAGAGGTTACCGTCCGTCGCGATCAGGCCCACCACATAGGCTGTCTCGGGCGACCAGTGGGTGCGGCGATACGGAGTGGCCGTCCCCCGCTCGAATGCGTGACCGGGGGATGGTCCCCGGGGGCGGGCTGAAATCCCGAATCGGCGTAGCCTTCTCGCCACCGTCGTCGCCCCGCATCCCAGCCGGGCCGCGACCTCACCGGTCGTGAGCCTCTCGTCCACGTAGAGCCGCCTGAGCACCTCGGGATCGATCAACACATGCGCCGGAGGCCGCCCCACATTTCCAGCGTCGCGCTCTTCGGCGCGGGGTCAATGCCTCAAATCAGATACGGCTACCTCTCCGAGGTCCTACTTCCAGCATCAGGAGCGGCAGCGTCCTTCCCCGTGACGCGGACGGCGTCTTGCCCACGCGCCGCGCCCCCATCCGCTCAGGCGTCGATGCCCGTAGTACACTACAGCCGACTATGGGCGAGCGCTCGTTCGCGGAGGACGTCAAGCAGCTCGGCTACGGCGCGGGGGAGATCCTGCGCGGCGAGGGCATCCTCGCGATCACCAAGGCCCTGCTCCAGTCGGGTGTGAGCTACGTGGGCGGTTACCCGGGCGCGCCCGTCTCGTACCTGATCGACGTCCTGGCCGACGCGAACGAGCCGCTGCTCAAGCCCCTCGGGATCTACTTCGAACAGTCGGGGAGCGAGGCCGCCGCGGCGGCGCTCCTGGGCGCGTCGATCAACTACCCGGCGCGCGGCGCCGTCACGTGGAAGTCGGTGGTCGGCACCAACGTCGCCTCCGACGCGCTCTCGCACGTCGCCTCCGCCGGCGTCATCGGCGGCGCGGTCGTCGTGATCGGCGAGGACTACGGCGAGGGCGCCTCGATCCTCCAGGAGCGCACACACTCGACCGCGCTGAAGTCGTCGCTTCCGCTGCTCGACCCGCGCAACAGCCTCGAGTCGTTCGCGCGCTTCGTGGAAGAGGGCTTCGGCCTCTCCGAGGCGTGCCACCAGCCCGTCCTCTTCTCGATCCGCATCCGCGCCTGCCACATGCGCGGCACGCTCCGCTGCCGGGACAACGCGCGACCGAAGATCAGCATGCTCACGCCGCTCGGTGAGCCGAGCTTCAGCCTCGAGCGCATCAACCTGCCACCGTTCACCTACCAGATGGAGGCGCAGAAGTTCGAGAAGCGGCTGCCGGCGGCGCAGCGTTACATCGTCGAGCACGGGCTGAACGAGCACCATCGTGGGGACGAGCCCGACGTGGGGATCGTCATGCAGGGGGGCCTCTGGAACACGACACTCCGCGGGCTCCACGTGCTCGGCCTCGCGGACACGCGCGGCCGCACGGCGATCCCGCTCCTGGTTCTAAACGCGATCCACCCGCTCGTCCCCGACGAGCTGGTCGGCTTCCTCCGGGGCAAGCGGCGCGTGCTCGTCGTCGAAGAAGGCATGCCGAACTACATCGAGCGCGAGCTCGGGGCGCTTGCCCACGACGCCCGGCTCGACGTGGAGATCCACGGCAAAAATGTCTTCTCTCCCCACGGCGAGTACGTCCCGCAGCTCGTGATCGGCGGGCTCCGGCGGTTCCTCACTGCGGGTGGGCTCACGTCGCGGTCGGCGACTGAGATCGACGCGCGCTACGCGGCGCTCACCGCCCACCGGACGAGGGTCCGCTCCGTGCTTCCCCAGCCCGTCGCGAAGCGACCCCCCTCCTTCTGCACGGGGTGCCCGGAGCGTCCGGTGTTCAGCGCGCTGAAGATCCTGCGCCAGCGCGAGCCGGCGGTGGGCGACACGCACGTCGCCGCGGACATCGGGTGCTCGACGTTCTCGACCCAAGCGCCGTTCAATGTCGGGAACTCGGTCCTCGGGTACGGCATGGGGCTCGCGTCATCGAGCGCCGTCGCGCCGCTCTTCGGAAAACGGACCGTCGCGGTGATGGGCGACGGAGGCTTCTGGCACAACGGCTTGACGAACGGCGTCGCGAACGCGATGTACAACCGACAGGACTCGGTGCTCGTGATCCTCGACAACTTCTACGCCGCGGCCACGGGCCAGCACCACGTCCCGTCGACCGGGACGAACGCCCGCAACGAGACGGTGCGGATGGGGATCCCCGACGCGCTGCGCGGGCTCGGCGTCAAGTGGATCCGCACCGTGAACTCCTACCGGATCGCGGAGGTTATCCGGACGCTCCGCGAGGCGCTCACGACGCGAGTGCCCGGCCTCAAGGTCATCATCGCGCGGAACGAGTGCATGCTCGAGCGCCAGCGCCGTGAGAAGCCTCGCGTCCGGCAGGCGATCGCCGCGGGCGCCGAGGTCGTCCAGCCGCGCTTCGGGGTGGACCCCGACGTCTGCACGGGCGACCACTCCTGCATGCGTCTGAACGGCTGCCCGTCGCTCACGCTCCGGGAGAACCCCGACCCGCTGCGCGAGGATCCGATCGCCCACGTGGACGAGACGTGCGTCGGCTGTGGCGTCTGCGGCGAGGTCGCGCACGCCGCGGTGCTCTGCCCGTCCTTCTACGAGGTCAACGTGATCGCGAACCCGACGCGGTGGACGCGCTTCGTGGCCCGTGTGCGTCGTGCCGTCATCGGGCGCCTCGCCGCCGTCACGGCGTGAGCGACGCGCGGCTCCTCTCCGTCCTGATCCCGGCCGTCGGCGGGCAGGGTGGCGGCGTCCTCCTCGAGTGGATCGTCGACGCGGCGCTGGCCGACGGCCTCCAGGTCCACGGCACCTCGATCCCGGGCGTCGCCCAGCGCACCGGCTCGACCACGTACTACGTCGAGCTCTTCACCGAGCCTGACAGCGGGGCCGAGCCGCCCGCGTTCTCGCTCTATCCGGTGCCTGGCGCGCTCGACGTTCTCCTGGCGCCGGAGTTCCTCGAGATCGGGCGGATGATCGAGCTCGGCTTTCCGTCGCCCGACCGGACGACGATCATCGCGAGCACCCACCGGCTCTACTCGATCCACGAGAAGATCGCGACGGGGCGCGGTGTCTACCCGATCGAGGATCTTCACGCCGCGGCGCGTGCGTTCTCGATGACGCTCTACGCCTTCGACGCGTTGGCCCTCGCCCGCGAGCACGGCACGGAGGCCAATGCCGTGCTGCTCGGCGCACTGGCGGGCTCGGGCGTCCTGCCGATCCGCGTCGACGCCTATCGCGACGCGATCCGGGCCAAGGGCGTGCAGGTCGCCGCCAACCTCCGCGGCTTCGATGCCGGGCTCGCCGTCGCAACGCAACTACGAGGCCCGGCGGAGGCGGGGGCAGGCTCCTCCGCTCGGAACGGCACTCGCTCGGAGCCCGCCCCCGCCTCCGCCGGCCCGCAGACGGCCGCGGCCGCCGACCCCGCGCTCGAGCAGAGGATGGCGGAGTTCCCCGCCGAGTTGCGGCCGACGCTCGAGACAGCGATCGCCCGGCTCGTCGACTACCAGGATCGGCGCTACGTCGAGCGCTATCTCGAGCGCCTCCGGCCATTCGCGGGCGACCCCGAGCTCGCGCGTGTCGTCGCCCGTCACCTGGCCGTCTGGATGACGTACGAGGACGCCATTCGCGTCGCCCAGCTCAAGACTCGTGCGAGCCGGTTCGAGCGGATCCGGCGGGAGAAGGGTGCCCTGCGGGGCGAGATCGTCGTCACCGATTTCCTCAAGCCGGACCTCGACGAGATCTACGGGATCCTGCCGCACCGGCTCGTCGCGCCCTTCGCCCGCTGGGCCGAACGCCGCTGGCCCCACGGGCGGCCGGCCTTCGGGCAGCACGTCAAGACCACCACGGTCCTGGGGTACCTCCGCGTGTGGATGCTGACGCTGCTCCGCCCGCTGCGCCCGATCTCCCACCGCGCGCACGAGGAGCACGCGCGCATGGACCAATGGCTCACCGCCCTCGCGCGGTGCGCGGGCTGGGACAAGGCACTCGCCCTGGAAGTCGCGCGCGGCGCCCAGCTCGTGAAGGGCTACGGCGACGTGCGGCGCCGCATGCGGGCCCACCTCGACAGGCTGCTCGCGAGCGTGCTCCGGGCGGCCGAGTGCGAAGGGGCGAACGGCGGCGGATTCGAGGCGTCACGGGAGCTCGCGGCGCGCTACCGCGTGCTGGTGCTTCAGGGACCCGACGGCGAGGCGCGCGCGGCGGCCCTCGCCGAGCGCGTGCTCACGCGCCTCGCCGCCGCCGACCGCGCCGGCGCCCTCGCAGCGCTCGCCGAGGCGTGACCGCGCGTCCCGCCCTCAGCGGGACGGGCGGCGCCGGATCAGGTCGCGGAGGCGCTCGGTGTCGGCCTCGGGCAGGTGGACGAAGGCGAACGCGTGCCCATCGGGATCCGCGCGGATCACCCGCGACATGACGGTGATCGCGGAGCCCGCGTCGGGCGGCGTGAACGAGAGCCTCACCACGCTGCGCGGCGTGAGCGACGCGTCCAGACGCGCCTTCAGGCCTTCCACCCCGAGCTCCACGGTCGTGCCGCGGTGCTCGGCGCCGCCGTACTCGAGGACGTGGATCGGCAGGGAGAGGTGTGCCCGCGACGAGGCGCGTCGGTCGTCGTGCCGCCAGGACTCCTCGAGGCGGCTCAGCGCGTGCGGCTCGATGACGGAGAGGACCTCGCCGAGGCGGTCGAGCGGGATGGGCTTGCCCATGAAATCGGTCGCGCCCAGGCGCAGGCACTCGCGCGCCTGGCTCTCGGTCGCGACGCCCGAGACGGCGACGATCGGCACGCCGAGCTCCCGCACGGGGCGGAGCTGGAGGAAGTCGATTCCGCTCATGCCGGGCAGGTGGACGTCGAGGATGATCGCGTCGGGGCGCTCGGTCTGGAGCTTGCCGAGCGCGGCTTCGGCGCTGCGGACGACCAGCGGTCGGTGTCCGAGCTCGAGGAGGAAATCCCCCAGAAGGTCGCCGAGGCCCGGCTCGTCCTCGACCACCAGCACTCGCATACTACCGCGAGTCTAGCACGCTCGATCGGCGAGTCTAGCACGCTCGATCACGATCGGGCGAGATGCGCGGCGCGGTCTTGGTCCGACCACCGCGTGCTATACTCGATCTCTGGGTCGATCCGCGAAGGAGGAACCACGTGTCGGGCTATCTGCCCGTGTTCATCTTCGGCGTCCTGATCGTGGCCTTCGGCGTCGTGTCGCTCGTGGTCGCGGGATGGCTCCGCCCCGCCCGACCGGACGCGGTGAAGCTCGCGAACTATGAGTGTGGCGCGGAGCCGATCGGTTCGGCGTGGATCCAGTTCCCCGTCGGCTTCTATCTCGTCGCCCTCGTGTTCATCGTCTTCGATGCGCTCGCGGTGTTCCTCTTCCCCTGGGCGCTCGTGCTTCGCACCGCGGGGCTCGGCGCCTTCTGGGTAATGGCGGTCTTCGTCGGCATCATCGGCCTCGGCTGGCTCTACGCCTACCGTGAGGGAGTCCTCGAGTGGAAGTGAAGGCGCCCACGCCACAGATTCCGCCGCCGGTGTGGCGCGAGTTCAAGGACCTCCAGGAGTGGGAGAAGTACCATCAGGAGCGCGGAACCGACGACAAGACGTCCAACGCCCTCGCCGCGATCGCCGACACGATCCACCACATGCCCGGCGGCTGGATCGTGACGACGACGACCGAGAAGGTCTTCAACTGGGCGCGGAAGTCGTCGATCTGGCCGGTGACGTTCGGGCTCGCCTGTTGTGCGATCGAGATGATGGCGACGTTCGCGTCGCGATTCGACGTCGAGCGCTTCGGGATGGTCCCGTGGGCGTCGCCGCGCCACTCGGACCTCATGATCGTCTCCGGCACCGTGACGATCAAGATGGCGCCGATGCTCAAGCGCATCTACGACCAGATGCCCGACCCGAAGTGGGTGGTCTCCATGGGCTCGTGCGCGAACTCCGGCGGCCCCTTCCGCCACGGCTACCACGTCGTGAAGGGAGTCGACCGGGTCGTGCCGGTCGACGTCTACGTCCCGGGATGCCCGCCGACGCCCGACTCGCTGATGTACGGCTTGCTCAAGCTGCAGGAGCAGGTCGCCGAGTTCCAGAAGACCGGCAAGATCCCGACCACCTCCGATCCCAAGTGAGCATGACGGCCGCCGACGCGAGCGCGCGAATCCGGGAGACGTTTGGCGTCGAGGCGGGGGTCGACGGCGCGAGCGTGACCGTCGCCGTACCCCGCGAGCTCTGGGCGGAGCTCGGGCTCTTCGCGCTGAAGCGGCTCGGATGTTGTTACTTCAATTGGCTGTCGGCGATCGACTGGAAAGAGCAGGGGCTCGAGGTCGTCTGCCGCGTCGAGAACCTCGACGCCGGCCTCGTCGTGACGATGCGCACGCGCCTCGGCCCGGGCGAGACGCGCTGCGCCTCGCTGGCCGGACTCTACCGCGGCGCCGACTGGATGGAGCGCGAGTGCTACGACATGTTCGGCATCCGGTTCGAGGGTCATCCCGACCTCAGGCGGATCCTGCTCTCCGAGGACTGGGAGGGCTATCCCCTGCGTAAGGACTACGCCGTCGACACGCCCTTTGCACCGTACCGATGACCCACAACGGAAGGAGCCATCCATGATCCACGAACTCCGGACCTACACGCTGGTGCCGGGCAAGCAGGGCGAGTACCTCAAGCTCAACGCGGAGGTCGGGCGCCCGACGCGGGGCGACAAGTACGGGAAGCTCGAGGGGTCGTGGACGACGGAGTTCGGCACGCTCAACCAGTTCGTCCACCTCTGGACCTACCCCGACCTCGTCGAGCGGGAGCGGCTCCGCGCGGAGCTCATGAAGAACGACGCGTGGACCAAGGAGTACATCCCGAAGATCCGACCCCTGCTGGTCGCGCAGGAGAACAAGATCCTCTCGGCGCAGCTGCCGCTCAGGCCCCCCGTGGACGGCGGGCACATCTACGAGCTCCGGACGTACCGCACCCAGGTGGGCAAGGCGGGCGAGTGGCTCGGCCACTTCAAGACGATCATGCCAGTGCGCGAGAAGTACTCGAAGAACGTCGGGCTGTGGCAGACGGAGGTTTCGCAGCTCAACGAGGTCGTCCACCTCTGGGCATACCGCGACCTGAACCACCGCGCCGAGGTCCGGGCCAACGCGCTCAAGGACCCCGACTGGCAGGCGTTCATCGGCAAGACGGCACCGCTGCTCGCCGAGATGCGCGCGATCGTCCTGAACCCCGCGCCGGCGTCGCCCATGAAGTAATGCCCGACACCCAGGTCCGGCAGACCGTCGAGGTCGGGTACGGGGGCAACGAGCGCCTCATGATGAACATGGGGCCGCAGCACCCGTCCTCGCACGGCGTCTTCCGCATGATCCTCACTCTCGAGGGGGAGACGGTCGTCGGCGTGGACGCGGTGATCGGCTATCTCCACCGCTGCCACGAGAAGCTCGGCGAGACGCTCACCTACGTCCAGTACCCGTCGATCGCGTCGAAGACCGACTACGTCGCCGCGATGACCTCGGAGCTCGCGTACGTCTCGGCGGTCGAGAAGGTCGCGAAGATCGACGTGCCCAGACGCGCGCAGTATCTCCGCGTGGTCGCGGCCGAGCTGCAGCGGATCGCGTCACACTGTCTCTGGCTCGGCACCTGGTGCCTCGATATGGGTGGCGCCCTCGGCGGCGGCGCGACGGTGTTCCTCTATTGCATCCGTGAGCGTGAGCTGGTGCTCGATCGCCTGGAGGAGCTGACCGGGGCGCGGCTCCTGTACGGCTTCCACCAGGTCGGCGGCACGCGTTACGACATCCCGGCGGGCTGGGACGTGAAGGTGCGGGAGACCGTCGACTTCATCGAGCGGCGGATCGACGAGTACGAGGCGATGCTCGGAGCTAACGCGTTCTTCCTGGCGCGGACGCAGGGAGTCGGGGTGATCTCGCGCGAGCTCGCGCAGGCGGTGGGCGTCTCGGGACCGCTCATCCGCGGCTCGGGCGTGAACTACGACGTGCGGCGCGCCGAGCCGTACTCGTCCTACGGGGACTTCGACTTCGTCGTACCCGTCGAGACCGCGGGGGACTGCTACGCGCGCTACCGCGTGCGGATGGTCGAGTTCCGCCAGTCGATCCGGATCGTCCGCCAGGCGCTCGAGGGCCTGCCCGAGGGACCGATCTCGTCGCGGCCGGGCGTGAAGTCGGTGGGGCAGGTGCGCGTCCCGAAGGGCGAGGGGTACGCGCGGGTCGAAGGGGCGCGCGGCGAGGTTGGCTGCTACCTCGTCAGCGACGGCGGCCCCAAGCCGTATCGCATGAAGTGGCGAGGCGCGTCGTTCTCGAACCTCGCGGTGCTGCCGCACATCGTCCCCGGTCACAAGGTAGCGGACGTGGTCGCGATCATGGGCTCGGTGGACCCGGTCTTCGGCGAGGTCGACCGGTAACGACCATGAGAGGCGTCATGCTGAACGTGCCTTGCTCAGGCCACCCACGAAGTCTTCCGACCTCGCGGGCCCCGCTCCAATGACCCTGCCGCCCGTCGCCCAGCACGCGCTCGAGGCGTTCGTCGTCTTGAACGCGGTGATTCTGATGGTGACCTACGTGACGCTCCTCGAGCGCAAGTTCGCGGCGCGGATGCAGTCGCGGATCGGCCCCTACTACGTGGGCCGTCCGCACGGGTGGCTCCAGCCGATCGCGGACGCGCTCAAGCTCATGATCAAGGAAGACATCGTCCCGGCGGCCGCCGACCGCGGCGTCTACAACCTCGCCCCCGTCGTGTTCCTGGTGCCGTGCATGCTCATCTTCGCGACGATCCCGTTCGCCCCGGCGCTCGGCGTCGCGGACCTCGGCATCGGCGTGCTGTTTTTCCTGGCGGTGTCGTCGCTTGAGATCGTCGGGCTCTTCATGGGCGGCTGGGGGTCGAACAACAAGTACGCGCTGCTGTCGGCGATGCGGGCCGTGAACCAGATCATTTCGTACGACCTCCCCTTCGTGTTCGCGGCGCTCGTTCCCGTCGTGCTCGCCGGGTCGCTCCAGATGTCGGTGATCGTCGCCGCGCAGCAGGGGCTCTGGTTCGCCTTCTACCCGGTCATCGGTCAGCTCGCGTTCCTCGCGTACCTCGTCGCGACGCTCGCCGCGGAGAACCGCGTGCCCTTCGACATCCTCGAGGCCGAGTCGGAGCTGGTCGCGGGCTTCCGCGTGGAATACAGCGGAATGAAGTTCGCGCTGATCCAGCTGGGCGAGTACGCCCACATGCTGGGGACGAGCTTCCTCGGGGCGCTGCTCTTCCTGGGCGGCTGGCTCGGCCCGGGGCCGGCGTGGCTCGGTCCGCTCTGGTTTCTGGGGAAGGCGCTGCTCGTCTTCCTGGTCGTCACGTGGGTCCGCTGGTCCTTCGTGCGGATCCGCGTGGACCAGATCCTCGCGATCTCCTGGAAGCTGCTGCTGCCCGCGACGCTCGTCCTTCTGCTCGCGACCGGGCTCGTGGTCGCCACGCGGGGCGCCGGTGGGGTCTAACGGCGCCCGGCCCGCACCGGGGTTCTTGCGGGAGACCGCGCAGCTCATCGGCGCCGTCGGCCGAGCGATGGCGATCACGCTGCGGAACCTGTTCCGACGACCGGTGACGGTCCGCTATCCGGACGTCCAGCGGGCGTATCCCGACCGTTTCCGGGGGATCCTCGCGCTCACCTACGACCCCGAGACCGGCGAGGAGAACTGCATCGGCTGCCGGCTCTGCGAGTACATCTGCCCGCCGCAGGTCATCAGGGTCGAGATGCTCAAGGCCGAGAAGCGGAACTACGCGAAGACCTTCACGCTCGAGCTCTATTCCTGCGAGTTCTGCGAGCTGTGCGTGCAGGTGTGTCCGACCGACGCGATCATCATGCTGAAGTCGTTCGATCTCGCCACGGCGGATCGCCGCGACCTCCTGCTCGACA
>QHSA01000263.1 GCA_003220315.1 Candidatus Rokuibacteriota bacterium | reverse complement strand
ATATGCCGGGTCCGGTCAGCCGCGCATCGACCTCGCGAACCTCGCTCCCGATCGTCAGCCGATAGCGCCCGGCCGTGCCGGTCACCTCGACCGTCTCGACGCGGTCGCCGATCGTCGCGACAAACTTCATGGTAGTGCGAGCCGCAGGACGTCGCGGGGCTGGGGCCCCGCCGTCCGAGGCGAGCCTATGATCAAGTTCGTCTCGACGTGGTCGCCGATCGTCGCGACAAACTTCATGGTAGTGCGAGCCGCAGGACGTCGCGGGGCTGGGGCCCCGCCGTCCGAGGCGAGCCTATGATCAAGTTGCGGGTCCCCGGGACCGGCAGACTCGGTGGGTGGCCTGAGACGCTCATCGCGATCTCCATCCGGGGCGACGACCCCATCGCCACGCGTCCGCGGCCGGCGACGGCGTCAGCGGCGGGTGGCCGAGGCGCTCGTACTCTGTGAGGACGGCGGCGATGAGGGCAACCGAGCGCAGGCGGCCGCGCGCCGGCGCGAGACCTGCCATGATCCGCTCGAGCAAGCGCGTGGACAGCCGGCCCGCGCGGAAGTCCGCGTGCGCGATAATGTGGGCGAGCACTGGAATCGTCGTCCGGACGCCCACGACCCTGTACTCGGCGAGCGCGCGCGCCATCCGCTCGATCGCCGTCGCGCGGTCGACGCCCCAGACGATCAGCTTGGCGAGGAGCGTGTCGTAGAAGCGGGGTACCGTGTAGCCTTCGTAGACACCGGAGTCCTCGCGAACCCAGGGACCCGATGCCCCTCGGAGCGCCGTGATCGTCCCCGGCGACGGGAGCCACCCACCGAAGGGGTCCTCGGCGTTGATCCGGCACTCGAGCGCGGCGCCGCGCCACTGGACGTCGTCCTGGGCGCGGCCGAGTGGCTCACCGCTCGCGATCCTGAGCTGCTCGCGCACGAGGTCAATGCCCGTGACCAGCTCCGTCACGGGGTGCTCGACTTGAAGGCGGGTGTTCATCTCGAGGAAATAGTAGTTCCGCTCCGCGTCCACGAGGAACTCCACGGTGCCCGCGCTGACATAGCCCGCCGCCTTCGCGATCCGGCACGCGGCCTGCCCCATGCGCTCGCGCATGGCGGCGTCGACGAAGGGCGACGGGCACTCCTCGACGAGCTTCTGGTGGCGCCGCTGGATCGAGCACTCGCGCTCCCCGAGGTGGATCACCCGACCGTGGCCGTCGGCAAGCACCTGGATCTCGATGTGTCGCGCCTCCTCGACGTAGCGCTCGAGGTAGACCGCGCTGTCGCCGAACGCGCCGGCGGACTCGCCCCGCGCCGCCCGGAGTGCCCCCTCGAGCTCCGCCGCCTGACGGACGAGGCGCATGCCCTTGCCGCCGCCGCCCATCGCCGCCTTGATCATCAGCGGGTAGCCGATCTCGCTGGCCGTGGCGCGCGCCGCGGCGGCGTCGGTGACCGGCTCGAGGGTCCCGGGGACCATGAGCACGCCCAGCTCGCGCGCGATCCGGCGCGCCGCGATCTTGTCGCCCATCGCGCGGATCGCGGACGGCGGTGGACCGACGAAGACGAGCCCGGCGGCGCCGCACGCCTCGGCGAACGCGGCGTTCTCGGCGAGGAACCCGTAGCCGGGATGGACCGCGTCGGCGCCGGCCGCCTTCGCGACGTTCACGAGCCTCTCGATGCTGAGGTAGCTCTCGGTGGCGGGGGCGGGCCCGATCGGGTACGCCTCGTCGGCCATGAGCACATGAAGCGCCTCGCGGTCCGCCTCGGAGAAGACCGCGACGGGCGCGATGCCGAGCTCGCGGCACGCGCGGATCACGCGCACGGCGATCTCGCCGCGGTTCGCGACGAGGACCTTCGCGATTCGACGGGTGGTCATGAGCCTCGGCTCGAGACGCCGGTGGCCATCACCTCGTCCCTCTCGACCTGCAAGCGACGCCTCCATCCGGTGAGCGGCTCGATGCCGTCGCGCGACTCCTCCATGATACCCGACCCGTTCATCGGGTCGGCGCCCTGCGCGCTGGCCGCGACCCCACGACGACGTGGATCACTGGAGCCCCTTGAGGGCCTCGCGCAGGAAGCTCTCGTCGACGACGTCCCGCTCCGCGATCGGCGCCTTAATGAGGCCCTGCGCGTACCACCACGCGGTCTGGCGCTCGATGTCGCCGGGCATCAGCCGGCCGTCGCGATCCTGATAGGGGAACCCGCGGCGGATGAGGTCCGGGCGGGCGCCCGTATGCTTCGCCGTGATCGCGACGACCTCGTCGAACTCGGGGCCTGACCTCTTCCGGAGCACGGCGTCGAAGTAGTGGCGGGACGATTTTACGTAGCCCTTCATGAAGGCGACGGCGCGCGCCCGGTCCAGGGCGAACTTGTGCGAGTAGAGCACCGCGCCGCAGCCCGAGGGGCCGAGGAGCGCGACGAACTCCTCCGACTCGACCGCGAGGCTCACCTCGCCGAGCGCGTCGACGGCCTGGCCCCGGCGGTCCACGTACGTCTTCGAGACCCGGTCGATGACGACGCGCACCGCTAACGCCCGCTCGCGGCGGCGAAGGGCTCGGGGAGGTCCATCACCTTCCGGGATTCTATCAGGGTTGACGCGGGCTCCCGGTGCTCTTAGCATCGCCGAGCGTGACCGTTGAGGATGGCGCGGCGCGACGTAACCCACGGACCCGTCGGAGGACGACATGCGATTCAACCTGACGCTCCTGCTCGTTGTGGTGCTCGCGCTGGCTCCGCGCCAGGCGCCCGCGCAGCTCGTGCTCGTCGGCAACGACGAGAAGGTGACCTGGGACGACGCGGGAAAGCCGGTCTTCCTCCCGCCCGGAAAGGACACCGTGTCCGTCGTGGACATCTCGAACCGTGAGGCGCCGCGGATCCTCGTGAGCCTCCCGCTGATGAACTCGGTCTTCGGCCCGCCGACGAACCTCCAGATCACCCCCGACGGCAAGCTGGCGCTCGTCGCCAACTCGATGGCGTGGGCGCAGGACGGCGGCGCCTGGAAGCCCGCGCCCGACACCAAGCTCTACGTCATCGACCTGACCACGAGCCCGCCCACGCACATCGCGACGGTGGAGGTCGGCAAACAGCCCTCCGGCCTCGCCATCAACCGCGCGGGCGACCTGGCGCTGGTAACG
>QHSA01000299.1 GCA_003220315.1 Candidatus Rokuibacteriota bacterium | reverse complement strand
CGTGACAGATCTAGAAACCGGCGGCCAGCTCGAGATCATCGTGGGTCAAGCCGCTGGTCTGACGGCGCGGCAGCTCAACGTCTTGGCGCCCAACGGCACCGTCCGTCCCGGCTGGCCGGCCCGCCACGACGGCGAGCCCGGCGACAGCTTCGGCATGTGGAACCAGAACGTGACCGTCGCAGACATGAACGGCGACGGCTTCAAGGAGTTGTTCGTCCCCGGCGGGCACTACATCAACGCCTTCGACCGAAACGGTAACCAGCTCACAGTGAACCCCATCTTCGCCCCGCGCCAATTCTGGAGCGAGGTCGGTGTCCACGTCGACCAGGCCGTGGACTTGCGTGGCTACGCCAACTGCGGCGTCGACCACCGTCCCAGCTTCGACTACAGCGCCCCCGTCGTCGCCGATGTCGACGGTGACGGTGTCCCCGAGCTGATCGTGGTCGGCAACATCTACAACTGCGGCACCGCTCCATACACCAGCCTCTACCACATGCCATTCATCTTCAGGCTCGATCGCACGCGCTGGAGTGGCAGCGGCTTCGACTGGACCGTGATCCCGACGCCCGGTCCCGGCAGCGCACCGCGCTCCGAGGATTACAACGTCATCGAGATGGTCTTCCCCAACCCGGCGGTCGCCGATCTGGATGGTGACGGCTTCAAGGAGATCATCTATCCCTCCTACGACGGCAAGGTCCACGCCTACTGGCTCGACAAGACCGAGCACGGGAGCTGGCCCTATACGATCCCGACGACGGGCGCCCCCGGAGACGACTTCCGGTTCGCGAGCGAGCCGGTGGTGGTCGACCTGGACAACGACGGCCACGCCGAGGTGATCTTTACTTCTTGGCCCAAGAAGGCGACCGGCGGCGTCGGGCAGCTTCACATCCTCAACTATTTGGGCCAGGAGCTGTACCGAATCGACCTCCCGGCGCCGGCCCTTGAAAAGGCCTGGAACGGCGCCCTGGCTGCCCCGACCATCGCCCACATCGATGGCAGCGCCGATCTGCAGCTGGTCATCGGAACGGTGGCGAGCGGCGCCGTCGCCTACACCCTTCCGAACTCGGCGGGCGCGCGAGTCCTCTGGGGCACGGGTCGGGGCAGCCATCAGCGCGCGGGGACGCCAGGCGTTCCCTGAGAGGACGGCGTCCGGCGGCGTTCAGGGCGACGACCGCCATCGACAGCGCCGCGGATCCATCAGGCATCGCGGCAACAAACGCGGAACAGAGAACGCGGCCGATGCGACTGACGGACGAGCGGTCGCCGGACAACATCGGGGTCCCACACGGTCGGGAGCGTTCGGAGAAAAACCCTGCGCGTTCAGTGTGGTGGCGGTGGGAGGAATCGAACCTCCGACACGGGGCTTATGAGACCCCTGCTCTGCCGCTGAGCTACACCGCCGGGCCGACACGTCCGAAGACGTCCGGACCGGATTTTACCCCAGGGTCGTCGCGCGCGCCGCTCGCCCGATTCGGTCTTGACACCGAAGATGTTTGTTATAATCCCGCCGAGCAAACCACCCGGAGGAGCCCTCACATGCAGTTCCGGACGCACCCGTGGCACCAGCTTGTCGAGCGCAGCCCAGCCGACGACGAAAAGGACGACGAAGACGAAGATGACGAGGAGTTCGACGACGACTTCGATGACGACGAGCTCGACGAGGGGGAGGTGGCCGACGACGACGCGGAGGAGCTCGACGAGCTCGACGATGACGAGACCCTCGACGACGACGAAGAGGAGGCGGACCTTCTAGACGAAGAGGACGACGCAGACGACGAGGACGAGGACACAGGGAGTGCCCCCAACTAGGAGGCGGTGAGATGGCGCTGTTCACGGGCGACGGCTGGCTCTTTCTGTTGCGCTGGTTTCATTTCCTCGCCGGCATCACCTGGATCGGCCTGCTGTACTACTTCAACTTCGTCCAGACACCGTTTTTCGCGACGGCCGACGCCCCGGTGCGGACCGGCATGATCGCCGGGAGTCTCGTCGGGCGGGCGCTCTGGTGGTTCCGCTGGGGCGCGATGTTCACCTTCATCACGGGCTGGCTCATCATCATCCACAAGATGTTCGGCCACGAGGGGTTCGGCGGGTATGGCGGCATCCGCGAGTTCTTCGCGTCCGCCTACGCGTGGAAGATCTTCTTCGGCGGGATGCTCGGCAGCCTCATGTGGTTCAACGTCTGGTTCGTCATCTGGCCGGCTCAGAAGGTCGTGATCGCGTCCGCCACGCAAGTCTCCAAGGGCGGTCAGGCCATTCCAGACGCCGCCGCGCGGGGCCAGCGCTCCGGCTTCGCCTCGCGCACGAACACGCTACTCTCGATCCCGATGCTCTTCTTCATGGGGGCGGCCTCCCATCTCGCCATGGCGGATCCGACCGGGCCCGGGGCCAAGGTCGGCGCGCTCATTCTCCTCGCCATCGTGCTCGCCGCCGCCGAGGTCAACGCGCTGGTGGGTACGACGGGGCCAGGTAAGAAGATGCTCTCCACCCTCAACGGCACCTTCTGGGGCGGGTTCATCCTGACCGCGATTCTTTACTTCGTTCTCGCGGGAATGATGCGGTAGGGCGAGTTTTCCTCCCCCCCGACACGCACCGACGGCCGGGCGGCGAACCCGCCCGGCCGTCGTGTGTCGGGCGCCCTCACTGGAGATAGTCCGCGAGCGCCTGGATGTCCCTCGTCACCTGCGGCTGCGGCGGCATGATCCTGGTCGGTCGCTTCGGCCTGTAGCCCGGCGGGTACTCGCCCCTCAATAGTTTGGCCTCGAGGAGCTCCTTCGACGATCCCTTGACGGGCGGCCCGATCGGACCCGGCCGCGCAGGGTCCGTCGCGTGGCAGGCGGTGCACTGCGACAGGTAGACCTGGCGCCCACGCTCGGCGCTCGGCGACAGGCGTTCCGGCCCGCACCCAGCAACGGCAAGCGCGACCGCCAGCAGAGCGGAGCGATACGGCGCCTTTCTCAGGCCACCCACGGAGTGTTCTGTCCTCGCGGCCCCGCGACAACGCCCCCGCTCCAACGACCACGCTCCAGCGACATCGCTAGAGCAGGTCGTGCAGCAGGGCGCGCTTCGTCGCGTCCGAGAGCACCGTCCGCGCACGCTCGTTGGGGTGCTCGACGACCAGGGTCACCTCGGCGTCGCGAAAGGTCCGTCGCGCCTCGGGCGGGAGCTTG
>QHSA01000298.1 GCA_003220315.1 Candidatus Rokuibacteriota bacterium | reverse complement strand
CCTTCACCCCTCTTGCCACGCCAGTCACCTGATGGTCGTGCCATTCACGGGGGCACCCACGTTCGTTGCCGCGAGCGGTTGGGTGGGCTGTTGCAGTATTACGACCGCGCGGCCTGAGCATGGGATGAGTTTTCGGACACCACGCCCTCGGTTCATCCTTTCTAAGGGGACTGGGCCTTCGCCAGGATCGCGACGATCCCGGCCAGTTTGCGTGGAGCGACCGGCTTCTCAATGTGGTACTGGAACCCTGCGCGCAGGATCCTGGCCCGCTCCTCGGGACCGGTGAGTCCCGTGAGGGCAGCGGCGGGCGTCGCGCCGCCACGCCACGGTGGCAGCCCGCGAATCTGGCCGATGAGCCAATAGCCGTCCTTGTCGGGCATCTCCAGGTCGCTCACGAGAACATCTGGCCGCTCGTGCGGCAGGATCTCGAGCGCCTCGTAGGCCGAGTTGACAGTAGTCACGGTGGCTCCGTAGTGTTCCAGGATCTCAGTCATGAGCCCACGGACAGGTCCGGAGTCATCGACGACGAGGACGCGCACACCACCGAGGAACACATCATCACGTGAGCTGTTCGAACTCATGGAAGGTCACCCCGCGCTTCCGGCCGCCCGTCTTTCAGAGCACGGCGCACCGCTTCCACGACCTCGCCGACACCGTAGGGCTCTCCGAAGACAATCTCGATCACGCCCGACGCCCCCACCGCCGCGTCGAGCGCCTTCTTGTCGGTGGTGGTGAGAATCCAGGTCTTCTTCCTCAGGCCGTCGGTCTGCTTCAGGAGCCGGAGGAAGTTCCAGTGCTTTTCGAAGGGGCGGGGAAGGTCATACACGATCACTTTCGGGTCATGCGCTTCCAGGAAGGCGACGAGATCCAGCGTGCCGTCCTGGATCTCTGCCAGTAGCGCAGTGGCCGTCGGCAATCCCTCGCGATCGAGGGCCTCGCGGAGAGCGTCGATGAACTCCGCGCGGGAGTTGAAGATCGCCACCAGCGACCGCGTCGTCGGACTGGACATGTCGGCCGTACCTTTGCCGTTGACCCGGCGGCAGGGGCTGAGCCGTCGCGGCTCGACCTGCCGGGGCGATTCAGAACGACCCGAGCTACGGGGAGGGCGGCCTGCGGGGGGCCGTTACAGGAGCGGGGGGTGCACCTCACTGCACCTCGCGACGTGCGGTCGCAACGTACAAAGCGGGCACGCCTTCCAGGATCCCGCCTCGAAGGCGCGTCACCAACTTGTAACTGCTGATACGGTGGACCTCTGGTGCGCAGGTGTCAACAAAAAAGGCGTGCTTTTTGTGGATGGTTAGCCCCAATCCGAAAATAACTCAGGCGGCCAAACGGTGATTGAGGGACGCATAGAGAGCCTCCGTAGGTTACGGAAGGCTACGTCGTGCGAAAACCTCGGCGGCGAATCTGTCTTTCTTCCACTCCTGGAATCCGCGATAGTGTTCCCCAAAATCTGCCTCATCGACTCCGTCCTTTGTCATGACGTATTTGCAGACGTACCTCGTCCTCGATATCTTCTGCGACCGACGTGAGCTCACGGACGGTCTCGGCGACTTCCGAGATGCTGCTCATTTTGTCGAGAGTCTGTCGGCTGACGCGCAGTAGATCCAGGAGGATGGCAAGAACACCGAGAGCCCAGAGCAGCGCGGGAACTCCGCGCCTCCTATTCTCCCAAGCGGTACCCGAGCCAGATGCCCGCGACGCCGCCGATGGCGCTCCCGATCACCGACGAGAATGAGAGCATGCCGGCACCCCAGAGCGCCGGGACGTAGCCACCGACGGCGGAGCCGACGAATAGGCCGATCCAGATCAGCCGTGAGCGCTCCATCAGCGTCCCCTCCCGCGCTACCCCGCCGCCCGGAGCAGCGCTAAGACGCGCGCACACGTCAGCGGCACCTCGTCGGCTCGACGCACCCACGGCGCCAGCGCGTCCCCGACCGCGTTGGCGATGGCCGCCGTCGGGATGATCCCAGTGCCGGCGGTGGCGAGAGCCGACCTCAGGCCTATTCGACGCTGAACCACTTGGCGACTTCGCCGTAGAAGCGGAGGCGCGGCTTCTGCACCGTGAGCGCGTGGCCGGCGCCAGGTATGATGATGAGCTGTTTGTCGGTGTTGGGCAGCTCGGCAAAGAACCCGGGGAGATTTGGCTGGGTGATCGGCGTCAGCCGATCGAGGTCGCCGAGGATGATCATCGTAGGCGCGGCGATCTTCTTTGGTTCCGTTAGCGGCATCTTTGTGTTGAGGTCGAGGAGGACGCCGTTCGGTGCCTTCGGACCCCACTGCGCGACCTCCTTGACCCACGTCTCCACCGCGATGGCGTCGGAAGCCGGGAGCTCGAACAGACCACGCGCATTGTCAGGCGTGACCGTCCGGAACTCCTCGGTAGGCGCCTGGCCCCTTGGCGCGCTCCACACGGGCGGCGCGTACAGAACGAGTCGCCTCACCTTCTCCGGATGCTGCATGGTGAAGAGGCCTGTGACGTTGGTGCCCCACGACCAACCGAGCAGATGGATTTTGTCAACACCGCGGAGCTTGCTGATGTAATCGATGACGGCGTTGAGGTCGTTGGCGGCGACCTGTGTAGTGACGCAGAGACCACAGGGGTGGTGATCGGAGCGGCCGTAGTTCTGGTAGTCGACGGTGAAGACGTCGAACCCCTGGCCGGCGAGGTAGTCCATAAGCGAGTAGGTCACGGCCGACTTCTCCGGGACCTGGAGATCGAACGCGATACGCCCCGGCGTCCCGGCGCCGTGCGCAAGCAATACAACCTTACCCGACCTGGCAAAGGCCGACGGATCGCCGGCCCTCAGCCGCTTCTCCCAGACATAGAGTTTAATCGGCTTGCCATCGGCGCCCGAAACGCTCTGGACCCAGTGCTCGGCACCGGCAATCGACTCGTCGGTCGCCGTCACGGTCGGGTGCAGTAGCAGAACAGCGGCGATCAGGGCGAGGAGGACGGTCACCGGCTTCAACAATGTCTCAGCTCTCATCACACACCGTTCCTCCCCCTTGGCCTTTCGTTAGCACTGCGGCGATCTTCCGCCAACCTTCGATCCTGCG
>QHSA01000297.1 GCA_003220315.1 Candidatus Rokuibacteriota bacterium | reverse complement strand
GACGTCCTGCCGTCTGACCGCTTCGGGATCGAGCTGCCCGTCGCTGGCGACAAGCTCAGGGCGTACGTGCTGGCAACAAGGAATGCGAAGTCGACCCCGGTTCAGGTAGAGGAGCTGCCATCAGCGGGGACTGCCTGCCGCTGGACGGAGGAAACACGGCAGTGGCTCATCGCGTCATCGCGGGAGGAATTGCGTGAGCGGTTCCCCGTCACATTCGACGTAATGAAGCGGGAAGGCATGCAGTCCGTGTGCGCAATCCCACTGCTGAGCGGCGAGCGCTCCCTTGGGGTCCTTTTCTTCATGGCGGCAAGAGAAGCGGCCTTCCATGAGCTTCGACGCGACCTGCTCGATCAAGTGGGGAGCGCCGTGGCCGTCGCCCTGGACCACTGCCTGGCGTACGAAGAAGTGCGCGATCTGCGCGACCGACTCGTGCGTGAGAACGTCTATCTGCAGGAAGAGATTCGCCGCGAGCATCCATTCGAGGAGCTCGTCGGT
Source organism: Candidatus Rokuibacteriota bacterium (assembly GCA_003220315.1). Lineage (GTDB taxonomy): Bacteria > Methylomirabilota > Methylomirabilia > Rokubacteriales > CSP1-6 > 20CM-2-70-11. The sequence goes on along the minus strand of QHSA01000297.1, from coordinate 2,380 downwards.
TCGAGCCCGACCCTGGGCGCCGCGTTGCACAAAGTCGATCAGGTAGCGCCGGGCAATACCAGCGTGCTCATCCTTGGCGAGACCGGGACCGGCAAAGAGCTGATCGCCCGCGCGATCCACAACCGCAGCGCCCGCCGCGACCGTCCGCTGGTGAAGGTGAACTGCAGTGCAATCTCCGCGGGTCTGGTCGAGAGCGAGTTGTTCGGACATGTGAAGGGTGCCTTCACCGGTGCCCTGGAGCGCCGCGTCGGCCGCTTCGAGCTCGCCGATGGCGGCACGATCTTCCTCGACGAGATCGGCGAGCTGCCCCTCGAGACGCAGGTGAAGCTTCTTCGTGTTCTGCAGGAGCAGGAGTTCGAACCTGTAGGGTCGAGCCGGACGCTTCGGGTAGACGTGCGGGTGATCGCCGCGACGAATCGCGATCTCCAGGAAGCGGTGCGGACGGGGCGCTTCCGTCCCGACCTCTTCTACCGGTTGAACGTGTTTCCGATCGCGATCCCGCCGCTGCGCGAGCGTCGTGCCGACATCCCGCAACTGGTCATGTTTTTCCTTTCGCGCTTCTCCAGGAGCCTCGGGAAGCAGATCAGTGCCGTGGCGCCGGAGACGATGCAGCATCTCTGTGCCTACGAGTGGCCGGGAAACGTGCGCGAGCTCCAGAACGTGATTGAACGTGCGGTTGTGCTCTGCGAGGGACCTGTCCTGGAAATCGATCCAGATCTGGTCCCCCTGTCGGCCGCCACGAGTCGCGCCAGTGAACCGGTTGCGCGATCCGGCAGCGCAGAGGCTGCGCCCCCGAACGAGCCGGCTGGAGTTCGCGCTGCGGCGCCGGACGACATCGCGCCCTTGGAGGAGATGGAGCGCCGGCACATCGTGGCCGCGCTTGACTCCACGGCGGGCGTGATCCATGGTCCCAAGGGCGCTGCCCGGATTCTCAAGCTCCATCCGAATACTCTTCGCAGCCGCATGGAGAAGCTCGGGATCACATTTAAGCGGACGCGCCACGAGACGTAGCTAGTCCAGTCATTACGAACGGTCGTAAAAGCGCAGACCGGGCCCCGCCCACGGCTCCAGCGCTTACGAAATACCGTAGGCTGATTTCCGGGCGCAGCTTCCCACCAGCCAGAAACCCAAATGTTCTGCACGGTTCACCGTCCGCTCCGGTTAGGCACAAGCCTTGCGCATGCTGCAGTAGCCAATTAGGAGCCGATGGACGTCAGGCAGCTCGGGTGCGCCGCGCCTGACTCCAGCGATTGGGAAAGCAACGATGTCGAGACTACAGAACAAGGTCGTAGGCACGCCGATGACTCAGCGCGAGAGGAAGGCTTGGAACGCAGCAAAGGATAGGAGAGAGCTTATCGAGGCGGGATTGCCCAATCGAGAGGCCCACGCGCGTTCCCATCTTGAAGGAGGATTTCAATGCCGAAGTTCCAAGGAAAAGTCGCTGTCGTCACGGGCGGCAGTAGCGGTATAGGCCTCGCCACCGCCAAGCGCTTCGTCGAAGAAGGCGCGTTCGTCTACATCACCGGGCGCCGCCAGACGGAACTGGACAAGGCGGTATCGCTGATCGGCCACAGCGTCACCGCAGTACAGGCTGACGTGTCCAACCTCGCCGATCTCGACCGGCTCTACGACAAGCTCGCCAGCGAGAAGGGCAAGATCGACATCCTGTTCGCCGGGGCGGGCATCGTCGATCCTCAGCCGCTCGCCGAGACGACGGAGGAAAGCTTCGACAAGGTCTTTGCGATCAACACGCGCGGCCTGGCCTTCACGGTCAAGAAGGCCCTGCCGCTTCTGAATGACGGCGGGGCGATCATCGTGATCACATCGATCGCCGAGAACAAGGGCATCCCCGGCTTCACCGCCTACAGCGCCACTAAGGCGGCAGTCCGCTCCTTCGTCCGCACCTGGACGGCCGAGTTGAAGGACCGCCGCATCCGCGTCAATGCGATCAGCCCAGGTCCGATCGACACGCCGATCTTCGACCAGCAGGCGCCGACCAAGGAAGGGGCCGACCAGGCCCGAGCCCAGTTCGCCGCGGCGGTTCCGTTTGGACGGCTCGGCCGCCCGGAGGAGATCGCGTCGACCGCCTTGTTCCTTGCGTCCGACGAAGCGAGCTTCATCGCGGGCGTAGACCTCCCGGTCGATGGCGGCATGACCGCGATTTGAGATTGGCGGCTGCCGCCCTCCCGGATCGGTGACCAGGCCAAAACGCTTCGAGGAGCTGATTAGGCGGGAACCGCGGCGGTGTCCGACCCGTCAGAAACCCCGTCGGGGCCATGCGAGAGACACGATCACCCCTTAGCGAGGAACTCACGCGTCGGCTGACGCGTTGGCGAAACACTGCCGTGCCGATCGTGCAGGCGGCGCTCGCGGCGGGGCT
>QHSA01000296.1 GCA_003220315.1 Candidatus Rokuibacteriota bacterium | reverse complement strand
CCCGTGCAGCACGGTACTTGCCGCGGCAGGAATCGTGACGACCGCGCCCGATCCGACGCGCACATTCGCGAAGTCCTTCTCGTAGAGATCGCCGATCACCCACACAGTGCTCAGGTCCGTCACGGTGAACAGCTCCTGCGCGGCGCCGATGACCTGGCCCGGGTTCACGGTGCGCGCAATCACGACACCGTCGATCGGCGCCGGCACCGTCACTTCGGAGACGACGTGCGAGGCGTCCGTCAGTCGCGAGATATCCGCGGACGAGAGACCGAGGAGCAGGAGCCGCTGGCGCGCCGCCGCCACTTCCGTCTCGTGGCCCGTGTGGATGGCCGCGACCTCCTCCAGCTCCTGGCGGCTCGCCGCACCGAGCGTCGCGAGTTTCTCCGTCCGCTCGAGCTTCTGGTGATCCGCCTGCAGCATGGCCTGCATCGACAGGTACTTCATTTGCGCTTCGGCCAGCTCCGCGCTGAAGATGATGGCGAGCGGCTGACCGCGCGTAACCGCCGAACCGAGTTCGGCAGACACCACGCGCACGACGCCTCCGACGAGCGAGTTGACCTTCGTGTCGCGGTAGGCATTCGACGTGACCGTCGCCGGTACCGTGACCGTCGACATCGCAGGCCCGCTACGGATGACAACCGTTTTGATACTGGCACGTTCAACGGCTTCCGGAGTGAGCGTGACTTCGACGGCCTCATCGTTGCTCCCCCGGGCCGCGGCGTCCTTCCCCCCGCTGGGGCCGGCCATCCGGGGCATGGCATCCGGCGATCCGACGCCCCGCGACGAACCGCCCACCGGCCGATGAGATGTGCGCCGTTCCGTCCATATCGCACCGGCCACCAGCCCGACCGCGATGAGTGCGACCGCGAGGAGCGCTCGGCCAAGGTGTCGGCGCCATTGACGTTTAGGCCGCGGAGCTTCGTGTTCGGTCATGTGGTCGTCGCGTTTGGAGCTCATGAGACGCTCTCCGTCAGTGCGCCGGCGTACCGACAGCGCGCTCGACCTCGACCACAGCGTCGTATGCTTGCTTGAGGACGTCCGTGTAGCCGTTCTCGATCTCGATGTATCGCCGCTGCTCGGCAATCACGTCGAGCAGCGTCCCACGCCCCAGGCCGTACGCCTGGCGTACCACGTCCAGGTTGCGTGCGGCGACGTCCCGCACGCCGTGCTCGAAGACACCGAGCGCGCGCTGAGTCGCCTCGTACTGCGTGAACGCGGCCTCGACCTCCTGGCGGATCATCAGTGTCATGAACTCCTGCCGGCGCTCGGCGGCGCGCGCCTCCGCCGTGGCGGCGGCCACATTGCCCTCGTTGCGGTTGCGCACGGGAAGCACGATGCTGACGCCGCCCCCGAAGTAGTGGAAGACGTCCTGGATGGGGCGTGGTGCACCGCTCGCCGTCAGGCCATTCAGCCCGAACCCGAAGTCCTGGCGCTGGTAGCCAACGTTGACGGTCGCATCCCACCGTCCGTCGGCTTGCTCCTTCTGGATCCGGGCGCGCGCCGCTGCGACGTCGGCGCGGCTGACCGCGAGATCCGGCCGGCCCGCCATGGCACGTCGGGCTGCCTCGACCCGGTCAGTCGGAAGTGGTCCCGGGTGCAGCTCCCCGCGCAGGACGAGTGGCGCGTCGGCCGCCATGCCGGCCAGCGCTCTCAGCTGGAGCGTGACGATCTCCACCCGGCTCGTCAGCATCTGCCGGCTCGCCTCCAAGCGGTTGACCTCGACGAGCTGCAGGCCCTCGTCGACCGAGGGTGACGCGCCCTGGCCGACGCGGCTCCGCACGAGGCCCAGGGCGTCTCGGTTCACCGTCAGCAGGTCGTCGGTGACGGCGAGGTTGCGCCGGGCCGCGAGCAGCTCACCCGCCTTCGTCCGGACGTCCGCGCGTAGGCGCCGCTCGACCTCCGCCACCTGGGCGCGCTTCATGTCGAGTTCTCGCTCTGCCACGGCGACCCGACCCTCCTTCCGGCCATTGAGATCGAGCGGCAGCGAGAGGCCAACGGTGAGGTTGTTGTCCGGCGACAGCGCCTTCTGGCCGCCGAGCTCGAGCATCGGGTTCGGGCGGAGACCGGCCTGGCGCACCCGGCCAACCGCGGCGTCCACATCAGCGCGGACCGCCTTGAGATCGGGATTGTCGGCGAGCGCCCGGGCGACCACCTCGTCGACGGTGATCTCCGTCGCCGGCTGTGCGAAGACAAGGCGAGCCCCAACCACGACCACGCCAGTGACGATGAGCAACACGGCATGTCTGGCGCGCATGGCGCTATCGCACCGGAATCGAGAACTTCGCCGAGCCCTTGCCCAGGGGGCCGTCCCACGTCACCGTCACCTGCCGCGTCCCCCGGTCCGGGAACTCGATCGTGCCGCGATAGCGGCCCGCGCCCTCGCGCGTGAGCGTCGCGCCGGCGACCATCGGCGCCATCCCCGGCATGGCCATGCTGGTGTTGAGCGACACCTGGCCGGCGTCGACCGGCTTCTTGTCCTGCGCTGACGTGAACGTGAGGACGAAGTCGTTCTTCGCTGGCTTCCACTGCCCGGACTCGCTCTCCAGCGTCACGACCACGTCCTTGACCTTCTGCGTGCGGATCGGCTTCATGTCCGCCGCCGGCGCGGATTGGACGCCCGCGGTCATCAGAGCACCGACGGCCACGATCACGAGCAAAGCCTTCGCCATGTCATCCTCCTTGTTGTCGCGAATCCGCTGGCCCCATCGCCGGCCGGCGTTCGTGGTTGGGGTGATGGCCGCGTGCGTCACGCTCCGCGCGGCGGAGATCCTGCTCGCGGAGCCAGGAGAAGATCACCGGCGTGACGATCAGCACGAGCCCGAGCGAGCTCACCATGCCGCCCAGCACCGGGGTCGCGAGCGGCTTCATGACCTCCGCCCCGGTCGAGTGACTCCACATGATCGGAAGCAGGCTGGCCACCACCGTGGAGACCGTCATGACCTTTGGGCGGAGCCGCAGAAGCGCCCCCTCCTTCACGGCCTCGAGGAGCGCCTCCCGCGTCAGGCGCCCACCGAGATCCTCCCGCTTGCGAGCGACGGCTTCTTCCAGGTAGATCACCATCACCACGGCCGTCTGCACCGCGGTCCCGAACAGCGCGATGAAGCCGACCCAGACGGCGACGGAGAAGTTGTAGCCGAGGCCATAGAGCAGGTAGATCCCGCCGGCCAGCGCGAACGGCACCGCGAGCAGCACCTGGGCCGCGTCGAGGAACGAGCGATACGTAAGGTAGAGGAGCAGGTAGATCACCAGGAG
>QHSA01000021.1 GCA_003220315.1 Candidatus Rokuibacteriota bacterium | reverse complement strand
CACGCCGGTGATCGCGGCGGGACGGATCGCGGGCTGGACGGCGAACATCATCGAGCAGCACGACGACAACCGCCTCATCCGGCCGCGCGGCGAGTACGTCGGCCCGAAGCGGCGCGCGTTCGTGTCGGTGGAGAAGCGTGCCTGAGGCCGGCCACCCACGGTCGGAGCCGGGCTAGCGGACCCCGCTACAATGGCTAGGAGCCTCACCCGGAAGCTCATCGAATCGCACCTCGCCTCGGGCAAGCCCGTCGCCGGCGAGGAGATCGGTCTGGCCGTGGACCAGGCGCTCCTCACCGACACGAACGGCACGATGGCGTGGCTCCAGTTCGAGGCCATGGGCTTCCCGCGCGTCGTGCCGCCGTGCGTCGTCACCTACATCGACCACAACGTCTACCAGGTGGACTCGCGCAACTCCGACGACCACCGCTACCTCCAGACCGCCGCGCGCCGCTACGGAGCGATCTTCTCCAAGCCCGGCAACGGCATCTGCCACCAGGTGCACCTCGAGAGCTTCTCGGTGCCCGGGCAGACGCTGCTCGGCACCGACAGCCACACCCCGCTCTGCGGCGCCGCCGGCATGCTGGCGATCGGTGCGGGCGGCCTCGACGTCGCCGTCGCGCTGGGCGGCGGCCCGTACTCTTTCACGATGCCCGAGGTCGTCAACGTGTGGCTCACGGGCGAGCTCCAGCCGTGGGTGACGGCGAAGGACGTGATCATGGAGCTCCTCCGCCGGCTGAGCGTGCGTGGCGGCGCCGGGAAGATCTTCGAGTACGCGGGGCCCGGGGTGGCCTCGCTCTCGCTCCCGCAGCGGATGACCCTCGCCAACATGGGCGCCGAGCTCGGGCTGACGACGAGCGTCTTCCCGTCGGACGCGGTCACCCGCGACTATTTCCGCCGCCTCCACCGGAAGCACGCGTGGACTCCGCAGGCGGCGGACGATCACGCCGAGTACGACGATCGCTTCGAGCTCGACCTCGCCGTGGTCACGCCCCTCGTCGCGCTGCCCGGCTCGCCCGACCGCGTGGTGCCCGTCGGAGAGGTCGAGGGGACGAAGATCGAGCAGGTGATGGTGGGCTCCTGCACGAACGGCTCGTGGGAGGACATGTGGGCGGTGACCCAGGTGCTCCAGGGTCGACACGTGCACCCCGACGTCTCGTTCGTCCTGTTCCCCGGGAGCCACCGCATCCTCGAGACCATGGCGCGCGAGGGGCTGCTCGCCGACCTCCTCGCCTCTGGCGCCTTGATCTCCGAGCCGACGTGCGGCGCGTGCGCGGGCATCGGCCATGTGCCGGCGGCCGGCACCAAGAGTCTTCGCGCGTTCAACCGCAACTTCCCGGGCCGGAGCGGCGTGAAGGGCGACGAGGTCTACCTCTGCTCGTCGGTCACCGCGGCGGCCTCCGCGCTGACGGGTGCGATCACCGATCCGCGGACGGCGGGCGCGCCGGCGTCCCTCTATCTGCCCGAGAGCTTCGCCGCGTCGAGCGCCGGGCTCGTCACGCCGGACGGGACGGGCGACGTCGTTCGAGGACCGAATATCAAATCGGTTCCGCTGGGTGAGCCGGTTGCCGAGGCGCTCGACGCTCCCGTGCTGCTGAAGCTCGGCGACAAGGTCTCGACGGACGACATCTCTCCCGCCGGCGCCGCGGTGCTGGTCTTCCGCTCCAACATCCCGGCGATCGCCGAGTTCTGCTTCAAGTACGTCGACCCGGAGTTCGCGGCTCGAGCGCGCGCCGCCGGCAGCGGGATCGTCGTCGCGGGCGAGCTCTACGGCCAGGGGTCGTCGCGTGAGGCCGCGGCGATCGGCCCGATGTACCTCGGCGTGCGCGCCGTGCTCGCCAAGTCGTTCGCGCGGATTCACCGGGCGAACTTGATCAACTGGGGCGTCGTGCCGCTCACGTTCGACGATCCGTCCGCGTACGACGCGCTCGAGCGCGACGACCGGCTGCGCCTCGACGGCCTGCGGGCCGCGCTCGCCTCCGGCGATCGCGTCAGCGTCCTCGACACGCGCCTGGGCCGGCGCTTCTCGGCCTCGTGCGTGCTGACGACGCGCGAGCGCGACATCCTCCTCGCGGGTGGGCTCCTCGCCCAGACGTCCCGCACGCGCGCACCCGAGGCGGGCGACCCACGGTCCGCGCCGGCCTCGGGCACGCCGGTGGAATGAGAAGCGACGTGGAGTACGGAGCCGGATCGCACCTCGTCTCAGGCCACCTACGGAGTGCCGCGGCCTCGCGGAGCCCGCTCCAATGACGCAGCGGCGGATCCGCGCCGTCTACATGCGGGGCGGGACGAGCCGCTGCCTCGTCTTCCACGCGTCCGACCTGCCGGGCGCGGGCGCCGAGCGCGACCGTGTCCTCCTCGCGGCGCTCGGGAGTCCCGATCCGTACGGCCGCCAGCTCGACGGGCTGGGCGGTGGCATCTCGTCCCTGTCCAAGGCGTGCATCATCGGCCCGCCGTCCAGCCCCGGCGCTGACGTGGACTACACCTTCGCGCAGGTCGAGGTGACGACCCCCCTCGTGGACTACAAGGGCAACTGCGGCAATTGCTCCTCGGCCGTCGGCCCCTTCGCCATCGACGAGCGTCTCGTGCCGGCGGTCGAGGGCGAGACACGCGTCCGCATCCACAACACCAACACGCGGAAGCTCATCGTCGCCCATGTCCCGGTGAAGGGCGGCGAGGCCGCGGTGGCGGGCGATTTCGAGCTTGCGGGCGTGTCAGGCCACGGCGCCCGGATCGCGCTCGACTTCCTCGACCCGGGCGGCGCGGGCAGCGGGCGCCTCTTGCCGACGGGGAAGCCGCGCGAGGTGGTGGACGGCGTCGAGGCCTCGCTCGTCGACGCGACGAACCCGGTCGTCTTCGTCCGCGCCAAAGACCTCGGCCTCGCCGGGACCGAGACGCCGCAGGCGATCGACGCCGACCGTTCGCTGGCGGCCCGGCTCGAGGCGATCCGCGTCGAGGCGGCCCAGCGCATGGGGATGGAGGGCAG
>QHSA01000185.1 GCA_003220315.1 Candidatus Rokuibacteriota bacterium | reverse complement strand
ATCGGGTGATCGAGGCACGGAATGGGGAAGCCGCCATCTCGTTGGCTCTTTCTCAGGAACCCGATCTCATCCTTCTTGACCTGCTGATGGTTGGAATGGATGGCTTCGGCGTCCTCGAAGAGCTCCGTCATCGCCGCGCCAAGGCACCCATCGTGATTGTGTCGGGACTGAACACGGCATGGACAGCGGCGGCGGCCCTGCGACGCGGTGCAACAGACTATGTGACCAAGCCCTTCGATGAAGATCTCTTGATCGACACAATCGACTCAGCTCTAACACTAGCCAATCGATCGACCCAAGGCCAGGTCCTCGAAGCAGCCGCAGCACCACGTATTCTTCTCATCGGTGCCGATCTCGGTATCGCCTCGGCCCTGACCGTCGCCTTCCGTCGCCATACCAACCTCCTAAGCGTCAGGAACACCGCTCAGGCCCTCCGGTCGTTGGGGACGGAACAGACCGACGTTGTTGTTGTTGACGCGTGGACGAGACCAGCCGATGTTGCCCAGCTTCTGGAACAGCCGACCCTGAAATCGTTCGGCGAGCGTGTGCTGATCGTCGCGGGACCGAGTGCACGCGGCCTCGAGATATCGCAGCACTGGTGGACGGTGATGCCAGGGCCCCTTCGAGCGCTCCCGCTGCTCGAACATGTCATCGCGCTGCTGGCCGACCGCCGTCGGCACGCGCTGCTGCTCAGCCCGGCCGTCGCGAAGGCCATCGACTATGTCGGCGCCAACGTCCCTTCAGTCCATGTTCGCGATGTTGGACGGGCAGCAGGAAGATCGCCGGACTACTTGTCCAGAAGGTTTCAGCGTGAGACGGGCCTCGCGTTGAAAGGCTTCATCGATCGCGTGCGCGCGGAGGCGGTGCGGGAGTTGCTGCTAACAACAGACGAAAAGATGGATGCCATCGCCGCAGAGGTCGGGCTCCGTCATGCGTCCCATCTGTCGCGGATCTGCGTGAAGTACCTCGGCTGTCGTCCTGGTGAGTTCAGGCGGGCCCGAGAGGACCTGGACCCATGCGACGAATCTTTGCCGTCCATGGCGCGACCGTATCACACTTGGTCATGAAACCAACCCGTGGCCGGCGCGGACAGTGACGGAGGAAGCGGCGCGCGGGACCAGGGAGCCGATCACCCACCGTGGATGCCGCTCTCCAGCTTCGCCTCGGGGGCACCACTGTGGTTTGACTATTTCCTTCTTAGCTCCTTCACCTTCTCCGCCGCGCCTGACGCCTGAGGATCGAGAACACCGAGGCGAACGGCTTCCGCAGCTGTCAGCAATTCGCGATCGCTTGTCACCATCACCGTCAGGGCGCCTGGGGCGAGGCCCGCTATCGTTTGCGCTGCGGCAAGATGGAGGGCGTCAGCTGAACGGAGCTTGTGTTGCTCAACCACGGCAACAGCGCTGACAGCAACCTCTTCGCTCAGAGGCCAGACTTTGTAGAGCTCGCGAACGTCGCTGCGAAACTGGGCAAGAATCTGGGTTGCTGTCGCGTCGCGGAGCTGGCCGGCCTTGGCGAGTCTGAGGATGCCGGAGGTCAGCTCGAGGATCGAGAGGAAGAAGCGGTCTTCCGGCCGTGGATTCTTGAGAAGTTGTTCAACGACCTCAGTTCCAGCCTCGGAGCGATAGCGCTTCACGAGCGCAGAGGTATCCAGGTAGAAGACCGGCATCTACCATCCTGCTTCCCGTTCTTTCAGTATCAACTCGGTCAATGAGATACCGCCCAGCTCACGGTCAAGAGTCGCGCGCAGTTCATCCAGCCGAACGGCGGGCTTGCCGTAGCGCTTCAACGCCTGGTCCGCTGCCTTGCCGGCCCGTTTCACCAGGTCGGCGTATGGCGTGGAATCGAGCTTGTCCATGTGAGCCACCTTGCCGGATCTTTCTCGCGTTGCCATTCTTCCCTATCTTAGTCTCTGTTTGCGAGCCTGTCCCGGTCAAACACCCCGCTGCGGTGCGCCTTCGGCCTTCTGACCATCAACCCGGGTCCGTCGGGGCTCGGGGATCAGGTGACGATTATCGCTGTGCTCTAAGAATGGCGGTAGATCACCGCGGTAGCCGAAGATCAGCTTGCTATAGTCCTTGTCGGATCCTCGGGCACGAAACAACCCGATTCGGGAAACGTCTCAAGCTGCGTGACGCGCTCGTTCAGCCGGAGTCCGAAGAACCACTCGAGCCATTCCGCTAGCCTGGGCAAGCGCTCATGGCAGAGGCTCTCGTGGCACGGAAACGGCGCAGGAGAAGAGCCAATCATTGCTCCGCCGCCGGACCTGCTGTGGGCCCGCCGCCGGTCCACCGCGGGGCACGATCCAGGTCCACAAACGAGCACAGCGTCTGGACCAGGCGCGGCCACAGGTCAGTGGCCTCGCCGAGTGGCTCACGGTCTATCCAGTGGCTGGGGTCGCGGACCGGCTGACGAACCATCGCGGGCCCTTCCCTAACCCTCTTGTGCCACGGCCCTCAAACGAACGGCTGAATCGTGTCTGCACTCGCAGAGGGCCGTGCGCCGCTCAATAGGCGCGCACACTTAGGGAGCATCCGGCCCTCGCCTTTATCTTGCCGTGCCCCGACCTGATTCCTGACGTCAGCCATTCCGCGATTCCAGTCGTCCGGCCGTGGGCTTCAACCGCCGCACCCCCACGCCACATCAACCGCGCTGGCCCCGACGTAGTTGTTCTGCCGGTCCCACACCGCACCGAAACCGGCACTGCTGCGATTTGCGCCGGTGCGCTGCGAAACACCGCACTCTCGCGCTCCGCGGTCAGCGGCGCTGATCGCCCTTTCGCCGAGCACAACACTTTGTCGCTCGGGACTTGCGCGGCGGCGTAGCTTCGGCGGCGGTCCTGGCATGCTCTTCGCTGATCGCCGGGCGCGTGAGAGGCGACTCGGTGATCACGAGCGCGGGTGGGAGACAGCTATCCGAGCAGCAGCGCGCCGCTCAGCAGCTCCGCGCGCTGGCCAAGCCATATCGGTTCCGGGTCCTGGCCGACACCGAAGGGTTCCCCATCATCCCGGGTCGGTACGGTCAGATCGAATGGTTCGGAAGCTCTGGGCCATCGCGAATGTCCAGCGGGCACCAGACGGGTGACTCAGAGATGCGTGCCGTGTTCCCGCCCGAAGCGCTGGAGCAGGTCGCGGGGGTGATCCGAGCGCACCGAAAACCCGGTATCGGGTCGGAGGTAGCCAAGAAGATCGGGGCAAGAACGGCATTCGAGCGCACTTCCCGGCTCCAAGAGGACCGTTTCGAACCGAGCAAAGGTCTCGGGTTTGACGCTGGGGCCGCGACCCGAGAGCGAGGCTCCGAAGTGAACATATCTGCCGGCCCGGGCGCCGGAGCAGCCTCGGAGGGTGGGTTCAAAACCCACACCGGGAGAGATTGCGAGGCGCCAGAAGCAGCGAGGCATGGTCACGGAGAGCAACAGCCAGGGCGAGTCGATCAGTAAGGGGCCGCCATCTGCCGTCTCTACGGGAAAGTACGCCACGGCCCGTCGATGTCGAGCAGGGGAACCTGGCGGCGCGAAGGAACAGAAGGGCCCCGAATTGGGCCAGCTCCTCGAGGACCCCGCAAAGCTTGGGGGGCTCCGCGACGGGGAGTTGCGTCAGATTCTCGTAGAGATCTCAGCGCTGCTCGCGATGGTGTCAGCTAGAATCGGATCGACGGTCGGCAGTGACCAGCGCGACGTAGCGGAGGAAGCGGCGGAGAACCTCCAGCAGCTCACGGTCTCGAAGGTCGCGGCCCTACTCGATGTGCCGAAGGCACGCGTCTATGAATTGATCAGGCGAGGCCAGATCCCGGCCGTACGGGTCGGAGTGAAGAACGTCCGCGTCCCTCGAGTCGCGCTCCGAGAATGGATCTCCGCTCATCACGGGCAGGGCGAGCCCACGTCCACCGCGTGTCGGCCCACAAGGCGCGCTGATTGGCTCAGAACTCCGAGAAAGCGCTTGGCCACTTCTCGAGCTGAGGACCCAACTGGTCCGGTTTTCTAGCGAAGGCAGAGCGGACAGCGACACGTAGGCGGAAGAGGCCATAACGCATGGCGTGTGTTCGAAAGCGGCGTGGCAAATGGGTGGTGGATTACCGGGATGCGGCCGGCGTCCGCCGGTGGGTGACGTGCGAGACGCGGCGGGAGGCTGAGGACGTTCGGGACTCGAAGCGCCGGGAAGCGCGCCAGGCGACCCGCCCGGTCGTAGATCCCGACATCACGGTGATAGCCTACGCGGAGCGCTGGCTCGGCCTCCTCGCCGTCGGTGTGAAGCCGCGCACGCTCACGATGTACCGCAGCTATCTGAACCTCCACCTGCTGCCGGTGTTCGGCGCAACGAAGGTCCGTCAGCTCGCCAAGGGGCGGATCAAAGAGCTCCTGGCCCAGAAGGTCCGCATCGGGTTCTCCCGCGCCTCGGTCGAGCTCATGCTCGCGGTCCTCCGCGGGATGCTGAACGCGGCGATCGAGGACGGCGTGATCCTGGCCAACCCGACCGACCGTGTCGCCCGCCAGCTTCGCTTGAGTCACGCCGCGAGCGCTCGCCAGGACGAGATCAAGGCAATGACCCGTGAGCAGCTCGCGCGGTTTGTTGCTGCCGCCTCCCAGGCCGTGCCGCGCACGTTCCCACTCCTCCTTCTCCTTGCGCGGACCGGAATGCGGCTTGGCGAGGCGCTTGCCCTCCAATGGCAGGATCTAAACTTCGCCGAGCGGGAGATCCGGGTCGCTCGCGCGCTCGGCGCCGCTGGGCGGATCGACACCCCGAAGAGCGGCCGTGGGCGGACAGTCGACGTGAGCCAGGAGCTCGTGCGAACCCTCAGGCGCCTGGAGCTCGAACGCAAGACAGAAACGCTCAAAGGCGGCTGGTCCGCTCTGCCGCTATGGGTGTTCTGCGACTCCACGGGGCGGCCGCTGAGCCCTCGTACGGTCGAGGACGCCTTCAAGCGCGTCCTCAAGGCCGCAGGCCTGCCGCCGCACTTCTCACCGCACTCGCTGCGACACAGCTTCGCCTCGCTCCTGCTCCAGCAGGGCGAGAGCCCGGTCTACGTCCAGCGCCAGCTGGGCCATGCCTCGATCACGCTCACGGTGGACCTCTACGGGCGCTGGCTGCCGATGGGGAACAAGGCCGCTGTCGATCGCCTCGACGGGCCGAGTGGTAGCAAAACGGTAGCAGAAACGGTAGCAGGCGGCGCCCGGGCGCCGGAGAAGCACAAGGAATCAAGTGGTTCCATAGCGGGTAGCGGCCGGGCGCGTATAATAGCGCCATGATTTCGGTGCAGGATGGCCAAAATCGGATCCTCACCCAGATCACCCGCAGCACCTCGCCCGAGTTCCTCCTGCTGGGCAAGACGCTCGGTCGCGTCGTCGCCGAGGATGTGCGGGCGCCGTTCGACGTGCCGCCGGCCGACAACTCGGCGGTGGACGGCTACGCGGTCGGGAGCGCCGACATCCCCGCCACCGGGACGCGCGATCTTCGGGTCGTCGCCGACCTGCCGGCCGGCTCCGTGTTCGACGGCGCGCTGGCGGCCGGCGAGACCGTCCGGATCATGACTGGCGCCCCGATGGCGCGGGGCGCCGACACCGTCTATCCGCAGGAGGTCGTGACCAAGCTCGACGGCGGCCGCGTGAGAGTCGGACCGATCGCCAAGGGCACGAACGTCAGGATGCGCGGCGAGGACATCCACGCGGGCACCATCGTCATCGAGCGCGGGAGCGTCCTCCGGCCTCAGGAGATCGGGCTGATCGCCTCGCTCGGCCAGGTCCAGGTGCCGGTGCACCGCCGGCCGCGTGTCGTGCTCTTGTCGACGGGCGACGAGGTGGTCGAGCCGGGTCAGCCGCGCACGCCGGGTCAGATCTACGACGCGAACCGGTTCACGCTCAGCGGGTCCATCGAGCAGTGCGGCGGCGAGGTCGTGGACCTCGGCATCGTCCCCGACCTCCGCGACGCGCTCCGCGCGCGCCTCGCCGACGCGGGGGCGACCGGCGACGTCGTCGTGACGTCGGGCGGCGTGTCCGTCGGCCTGTACGACTTCGTCAAGGAGGTCCTCGACGAGATCGGCGCGATCGAGTTCTGGCAGGTCGCGATGCAGCCGGGCCGCCCGCTCGCGGTCGGACGGATCGGGTCGGCGCACTTCTTCGGCCTCCCCGGCAACCCCGTCGCTTCGATGCTCACCTTCATGCTCTTCGTCCGGCCGGCCATCCACAAGCTCGCGGGTCGGCGTCGCCTCTTCCCCGAAGTCTACGAGGCGTGCGCGACCGAGACGATGCGCAAGAAAAAGGGGCGGCGCGAGTTCAAGCGGGGCGTCGTCCGCTTCAGGGACGGCCGCTGGGAGGTGCGCACCACGGGGCCGCAGGGGTCAGGCATCCTCTCCTCGATGGTCGCCGGCAACTGTCTCATCGTGCTCGAGGAGGAGCGTGGCGACGTCGCGGCGGGCGAGACCGTCTTCGTCGAGCCGTTCTGAGAGCCGTCGCGTGACTCCGCCAATCACCGTCGAGCTGATCGACCGCGCGAAGCCCACGGTGGAAGCGTGTCTGGGCGACGCGGCGCGGCGCCTCCCC
This sequence comes from Candidatus Rokuibacteriota bacterium, assembly GCA_003220315.1. Lineage (GTDB taxonomy): Bacteria > Methylomirabilota > Methylomirabilia > Rokubacteriales > CSP1-6 > 20CM-2-70-11. The sequence continues at coordinate 4,657 of QHSA01000185.1, read as the reverse complement.
CGCCTGCGGCATGCCGATCTGCGCCTCGAGGTGGTCGAGGGCAAATGGGCCGCCGCCGAGAACGGCGCGCCAAAGGGCTCGGGCGACGACGAGCGGCTGACGCTCGGTGTCCGCGTCCTCGCGGGCGAGCGGATGATCGCGCCGGGCTACGTCGGCCTCACGCTCGGCGCCGCGGATCTGGCCGAGCTCGAGCGCCTGCTGCGGGAGGCGCTCGAGACGGCCTACCGCCGCGCGACCTTCAATGCCGACGCGAAGGCGGACGCCCGCGAGAAGCTCGGCCCGCTCGGCCAGGCGCTCGACGACACGCGGCTCGCGCCGGTCGCGATCCGCCGGGACACCGTGGGCGCCGTCTGTCGCGTGGATCCGCGCGCCGTCGACCTCGCCGAGATGGTCCGGTACGCCGCCGAGGTCTCGCGCGAGGTCGCCGCGGCCGACCCCGCCGTGAAATACAACTGGATCACGACCCTCACCCAGCTCTCGCGCGAGCTGTTCGCCTCCACCGAGGGTGCCTTGATCGACCAGACGTTCGCGCTCACCCAGGGTGCCAGCTCCGTCGTCGCGGTGACGGGCGCGGCGAGCCTGGACCTCCACGACGTTCTCGGCCACCAGCGGGGCTGGGAGATCCTGCTCGAGGGCGTCGCCGAGCCGTGGCTCCGCTTCCCGACGTTCCGCGAGTTCTCGGTCGCGCTCGCGCGGGACGCGGCCGAGCTGGCCGCGGCGCCGCCCTTGCGCTCTTCTGACCGTGAGGTCGTCGTCGTCACCGATCCGCACTACAACACGCTCGTCTCCCACGAGATCATCGGTCACCCCGTCGAGCTCGACCGCGCGCTCAAGATGGAGACCGCGTACGCGGGGCGCTCGTGGCTCCTGCGCGGACTCAGCGAGCACCACGTCGGCCGCCGGGTGGCCTCGCCGCTCGTGACCGCGTACTCCGACCCGTCGCTCCCGGGCTACGGCCACTACGCGTACGACCACGAAGGCACGCCCGCCCAACGCGTCGTCCACATCGACCGGGGCGTCTTTCGCGGCTTCATGAACAGCCGGCAGACCGCGGCCATCTTCGGCGGCGAGCCGAATGGCCACTGGAAGGGGACGCGCGCGTCGCTCGTCCCGCTGATCCGGATGTCGAACACGGTCTTCGACGCGGGGCGCCGCGCCCCCGAGGACATCCTGAAGGAAGTCGATCACGGCTGGTACGTGGCCGGCCACCGTATGCCGTCGATCGCCGAGAGCCGCGAGAACTTCCGCATTTCCGCCCGCCGGGTCTACGAGATCAGGAACGGCGAGCTCGGGCGCCTGTACAGGGACGGCGGCATCATGGCCGACTCGCGCGACTACCTCATGAACGTAGACGCGGTGGGCTCGGATTTCCGTCTCTACCCGATCCCGAACTGCGGCAAGGGGCAGCCGATGCAGATCAAGAAGCTCGGCAACGGGGGCCCGACGATGCGCAGCCGGGCCAGGCTCGCGGGAGGCCGATGATGCGAACGACGGACCTGGCCCGGGCGGCGGAGCAGGCGCTCGAGCTCGTCCGGACCGAGCCCGGGGTCCTCGAGGCCGAGGTCTTCGCGGCCGCCAACACGGCGCTCCTCGCGCGGCTCAACTACACCTCCCACATCCCCTCCAACGGCGTCGAGGAGCCGAAGTCCACCGCGTCGTGTGGCCTCGGCATCCGGGCGGCCTTCGTCGGGTCCGCGGGCCCGCTGGTCGGCTTCGGCAGCGAGCCGAGCGACCTCGGCGTGACGGGGGCGCGGCGCGCCCTCGACCGCGCGCGGGCCTCCGCCGTCGCCGACCCCGATTTCGTCTCGCTGCCCCGCTCGTCGCGGGAGCCGCGCGCGCTCGTCGACTACCACGACCCGGCGCTCATGGCGCTCGACGACGCCGCGCTCGTGGAAGCCGGCTGGAAGATCGTCGGCGGCGCGCTCCGGACCTTCACCGCATCCGGGAAGCTCGCCGCCCTCGCGGGCGACGACGCCGGGCTCCGGCGCCTCGGCGTGATCCTCGGGGGCGACGTCACCATCCTCCAGGAGCGCGTGGCGATCGCGTCCACCCACATGCCGCGCGTCCAGACGGACGAGTCCACGCTGATCACGGCGTTCGTCACCGCGATGGTCGAGACCGAGGGCGCCAAGGGCTCGGGTGGGTCCACCGGGACCCGCCTCGACGGCTTCACCGACGAGGCCGGTGTCGAGGCGGCTGCGAACGCGATCGCCGCGATCGGCGGCGAGCGAGTTCCGTCCGGCGAGTACACCGTCGTCTTCGGTCGGCAGCCCGTGGCGGACCTCCTGAACAACATCGTGGTGCCGGCGTGTACCGCGCACGCGTTCTACTCCGAGCGCACGCCGTTCCTCGGCAGGCTCGGCCGCCGCGTCGCCTCGCCTCAGCTCACCATCACCGATGACGGTGCCTCGCCCGGCCTCGTCGGGTCCAAGGGGATCACCTGCGAGGGCCTGCCGACCGGCCGGACCGAGCTGATCAAGGACGGTGCCCTCGTCGGATGCCTGTCGAACTGGTACGAGACCCAGCGCCTCCTGAGAGATCCCGCGCTGGGCCAGAAGCTTGGCGCGGCGGGGGCGGAGGCGGAGCGCGCGCTCGTGCCACGCAACGGCTTCCGCTTCGGCGCCGGGGGCGGTCGCGAGTTCGACGCGCAGCCCGGGATCGCGGCGTCCAACGTCATCGTGGGGGGCGCCGACCCGGTCTCGCTCGAGGAGCTCCTCCGTACGGTCAAGGACGGGCTGTATATCGGCCGGATCTGGTACACGTACCCGATCAACGGCCTTCGCGCGGGCGATTTCACCTGTACGGTCGTCGCGGATTCCTATATCATCCGCGGCGGGCGGCTTGCGGCGCCGCTCAAGGCCAACGCGATCCGGATCAACGAGAACATCAGGACTATCCTCGAGAACATCGTCGGCATCACCAAGGACGCGCGGGGCACGATCGTCTGGGCCGCGGACGAGGTCGTGTACGCGCCCGAGATCGCCGTCCGGGGTGTCCACGTCGACGAAATCGCCACCTTCATGGAGGAGCTCGACTGATGTCTGACGCGCGTCTCGCAGCGATCGCCCGCCACTGCCGGGTGCAGATCATCCGCATGCTCACCCACGCGGGCTCGGGGCATCCGGGCGGCTCGCTCTCGGTGATCGATATCCTCACCACGCTCTACTTCGGTCGGATGCGCTACGACGCCCGCCGCCCCGACTGGCCCGACCGGGACCGCGTCGTCCTCTCCAAGGGCCACTGCGTCCCCGCGCTCTACGCGGTCATGGCGCGGGCGGGCTACTTCCCCGAGTCGGACCTCATCACGCTGCGTAAGCTTGGCTCGCCCCTCCAGGGCCATCCCGACCGGATCGCCCTGCCCGGGATCGAGGCGGCGACGGGCTCGCTCGGCCAGGGCCTGTCGATCTCGGTGGGCCTGGCGCTCGGGCTCAAGCTCTCCGCCGCCCCCGCGCGCGTCTACTGCATCCTCGGCGACGGCGAGACCCAGGAGGGCCAGGTGTGGGAGGCGGCGATGTCGGCGCCGAAGCTCGGCCGGCCCGACCACCCGCTCGACAACCTCTGCGTGATCCTCGACTACAACAGGATCCAGCTCGACAACTTCGTGGCGAAGATCATGGACCTCGAACCCGTCGTGGCGAAGTGGCAGGCGTTCGGGTGGCCCGTTCTCGAGATCGACGGCCACGACACGGACCAGATCAACAAAGCGCTCGATCAGGCGGAGGCGACCCGGGGGGCGCCGACGTTCGTCGTGGCCCACACCGTCAAGGGCAAGGGCGTCTCGTTCATGGAGAACGACCCCGAGTGGCACGGCAAGGCGCCGAAGCCCGCCGAGGCGATCCGCGCGATCCGCGAGATCCTCGGGGTCGGCGAGGCCGCGTGGGACGACTATCTCAAGACCGACCCGGCGACGCGCGCGATCGTCGACGAGCTCGCTGCCCTGGAGACGAAGTGATGGCGGCCAAGGCCAGCCGCGTCGCGTTCGGCGAGGCCCTCCTGGACCTGGGCGCGCGCGACGAGAGGATCGTGGCGCTGGACGCCGACCTCTCGAAGTCCACGATGACCGCCAGGTTCGCCAAGACCTATCCCGGTCGCGCCTTCAACGTCGGCATCGCGGAGTCGAACATGATCGGCATCGGCGCCGGGCTCGCGCTGACCGGCCGGATCCCCTTCGTCTGCTCGTTCGCCTGCTTCGTCACCGGCCGCTTCGAGACGATCCGCATGTCGGTCGCCTACACCAACGCCAACGTGAAGATCGTCGGGACGCACTCGGGCATCGCGATCGGCGAGGACGGCTATAGCCAGATGGGCGTCGAGGACATCGCGTGCATCCGGGCGCTGCCCAACATCCCGGTGATCCAGCCCGCCGACGAGCTCGAGACCAAGCAGGCCGTCGCCTACGCCGTCGAGCACGCGGGCCCGCTCTACCTGCGGCTGACGCGCCAGAGCCTCGAGCCCGTGTGCCCGGCCGATTACCGCTTCCAGCTCGGCCGCTGGCTCGTCCTGCGCCCGGGCCACGACGTCACGCTCGTGGGCACGGGCGGGCCGCTGTTCAACTGCCTCGGGGCGGCGAAACTCTTGGAGGCCGACGGGATCTCCGCGGAGGTCATCAACGCGGCGTCCATCAAGCCGCTCGACGAGGAGCTGCTCCTCGGCTCCG
>QHSA01000184.1 GCA_003220315.1 Candidatus Rokuibacteriota bacterium | reverse complement strand
ACTATCCCGGCACGCGCGTCGTCCGTCTCGAGCAGAACTACCGCTCCACCAAGCGGATCCTGGCGCTCGCCTCCGGGGTGATCGCGCACAACGTCTCGCGGAAGGACAAGGCGCTCTGGACCGAGAACGACGAGGGCGAGCGGGCGGCCGTCTACCGCGCCTGGGACGAACACGAGGAGGCCAACTTCGTCGCCCAGACGATCCTGGCCGCGCGTAGCGCCGGCGCCGCCTGGGACGACCTCGCCGTCTTCTACCGTACGAACGCTCAGTCGCGGGTGCTCGAGGACGCGCTCCGGCGCGGCGGGATCCCGTACGTGATCGTCGGCTCGGTGCGCTTCTACGAGCGCAAGGAGATCAAAGACGCGCTCGCCTACCTCCGGCTCGTCGTGAACCCGGCCGACGACGTCGCCTTCCGCCGCGCGATCCAGGCGCCCGGCCGCGGCGTCGGCCGCGCCTCCCTCACGCGCCTGGAGGAGCTGGCGGCGCGCGAGGGGCGCTCGCTCCTGACGCTCGCGGCGGCGCCGCCGGCCGACGTCACGGGCAAGCCCCGGCGCGCGCTCGAGGAGTTCGTCGCGCTGATCTCCCGTCTCGTGGCCGAACGGGAGAAGGCGCCGCTGCCCGCCTTCATCGACCAGGTCCTCGACGCGAGCGGGTATCGTGAAGACCTGAGACAAGAACGCTCCTCGGAGGCCGAGGCGCGGCTCGAGAACCTGGAGGAGCTGGTCGCCGCGGCCGAGGACTACGCCCGGATCCAGGAGCCCGCGACCCTCGAGGGCTTTCTCGACGGCGTCGCGCTCGTGAGCGACGTCGACGAGCTACCGGAGGGCGCGCGCGGCGTCACCCTCATGACCCTCCACTCGGCGAAGGGGCTCGAGTTCCCCGTCGTCTTTCTCACGGGCATGGAGGAGGGGGTCTTCCCGCACGTCCGCTCGATGGACTCGGTGGACGAGCTTGAGGAAGAGCGGCGGCTCTGCTACGTCGGGATCACGCGCGCGAAGGCGCGGCTCTGGATCTCCTACGCCCTCCATCGCCGGATGCACGGCTACGGCCTCGGCGAGCCCTCGCGCTTCCTGCTCGAGATGCCCCCGGAGCACCTCGCCCTCCTCGGCGCCGCGGGCCGCGCCGAGGCGCGGCCGGCGCCAGAGACGGAGCCGCCGCTCCCCGACGCGGGCGACGACGACCTGCCCCTCAAGGTCGGCGCGCGCGTCCGCCACGGCCGCTGGGGCGAGGGGCTCGTGGTCGGCGTCGAGCGGAGCGGCGCCGACACGCTCGTCACGGTCCGCTTCGCCTCCGTCGGGAGGAAACAGCTCTCGCTCCAATACGCCAAGCTCGAGGAACTCTGATGGATTGGAGAGCGACATGAGGAACGCAGCCGGGTCGCGCCTTGTCTCAGGCCACCCACGGAGTGTGGCGGCCTCGCGGCCCCAACTCCAATGATCACCCGGGAGGAGGTGCTCCACATCGCGCGGCTCGCCCGGCTCGAGCTGAGCGACACGGAGCTCGAGCGCATGCGCGAGCAGCTCAACTCGATCCTGACCTACATCGACCGGCTCAGAGCGCTCGACGTCACCGGCGTCGAGCCAACGTCGCACGCCGTGCCGCTCGTCAACGTGATGCGCGACGACGAGGTCGTGCCGCCCTTTCCCCAAGACGAGATGCTCCGGAACGCGCCCGATCGCGTCGGCGAGTTCTTCCGGGTCCCGCGGATCATCGAGGGCTGAGCGTGACCGGGACGCCGATCCACGAGCTGACCGAGGCCTATCGTCGGAGCGAGTCGACACCGACGGCCGCGACCGAGGCTTTCCTCGCGCGGATCGCGAGGCTCGACGGCGAGCTCGGGGCCTACCTCACGGTCACACGCGAGCAGGCGCTGCGGGCCGCCGCCGACGCGGACGCACGCTACCGGGCTGGGAAGCCGCTCGGCCCGCTCGACGGCGCGCCGCTGGTCTACAAGGACGTCCTCTGCACGCGCGGGGTCACGACCACCTGCGGCTCCAGGATGCTCGAGGGCTTCGTGCCGCCATACGACGCGACCGTCATTGCGCGCCTCACCGCCGCGGGGGCGGTGATGCTCGGCAAGGGCAACATGGACGAGTTCGCGATGGGGTCCTCCACCGAACACTCGGCGTTCAAGCCGACCCGCAACCCGTGGGACCTCACGCGCGTCCCCGGCGGCTCGTCGGGCGGTCCCGCCGCCGCGGTCGCCGCGGGCCTCGCCGCGGGAGGGCTCGGCACCGACACGGGCGGCTCGATCCGCCAGCCCGCCGCCTTCTGCGGCGTCGTGGGGCTCAAGCCGACCTACGGGCGCGTCTCGCGCTACGGACTCGTCGCGTTCGGTTCCTCGCTCGACCACATCGGCCCGTTCGCGAGGGACGTCACGGACGCGGCACTCCTGCTCCGGGCGATCGCCGGCGCGGACCCGCGCGACGCGACGTGCCTCACGGCGCCGGTGCCCGACTATGCCGCGGCGCTCGCGCCGGGCGTGCAGGGGCTCCGGCTCGGCCTCCCCGACGAGTACTTCATCGAGGGCATGGACGCCGAGGTCGAGCGCACCGTCCGCACCGCGGTTGACGTGCTGCGGGGGCTTGGCGCCACGGTCGAGCGCATCTCGCTCCCGGCGACGCCGCACGCGCTCGCGACCTACTATGTCATCGCCCCCGCGGAGGCCTCGTCGAACCTCGCGCGCTACGACGGCGTGAAGTACGGCCTGCGCGTCGCCGGCGCGAAGGACCTCGTCGAGATGTCGAGCCGCACGCGCGCTGTGGGCTTCGGCGCCGAGGTCAAGCGCCGGATCATGCTCGGCACCTATGTGCTCTCGTCCGGGTACTACGAGGCCTACTACGGGCGCGCCCAGAAGGTGCGGACCCTCGTGCGCCGCGACTTCGACGCCGCGTTCGGTCGCGTGGACCTGATCGTCGCGCCCATGACGCCGAACGTCGCCTTCAAGCACGGGGAGAAGGAAGACCCGCTCTCGATGTACCTGAACGATGTCTTCGCCGTCCCGGCGGACATGACGGGGCTCCCCGCAATCTCGGTGCCGTGTGGGTTCAGCGCCGAGGGGCTCCCGATCGGTCTCCAGTTCATTGGCAAGGCGCTCGATGAGGCCAGCGTCCTGCGCGCTGCGTACGCGTACGAGCAAGCGACGCCGTGGCGTGCGCGGAGACCGAGCCCGGCATGAGCGGACGAAGCCACGCCGCGCCCCCGGCAGGCCACCTACGGAGCCACATCGCACCCCCGGCAGGCCACCTACGGTGAGAACCGACCACGCGGACCTCGCTACAATGGAAACCGTCATCGGCCTCGAGGTCCACGCGCAGCTCCTCACGCGGTCGAAGATGTTCTGCGGCTGTCCGACGACCTTCGGGGCGCCGCCGAACAGCCAGACGTGCCCGGTCTGCCAGGGAATGCCCGGCGTGCTTCCCGTCGTCAACCGCCGCGCGGTCGAGCTCGGCATCCGCGCCGCGCTCGCGTTCGACTGTCGCGTGAACGCGGCGTGCCGCTTCGCGCGCAAACACTACTACTACCCGGACATGCCGAAGAACTACCAGATCACCCAGTACGAGGAGCCGCTGGCCGAAGACGGCCATCTCGAAATCGAGGTCGACGGCGCGTCGCGCACCATCGGCATCCAGCGACTCCATCTGGAAGAGGACGTCGGCAAGCTCCTCCACGAGGGGACGCTCGAGACGGCCCAGGCGAGCCTCGTCGATTACAACCGCTCGGGCGTTCCGCTCATGGAGACCGTCTCCAGGCCCGACCTGCGCTCGGCGGAGGAGGCCGCGGCGTACCTGAAGGCGTTCCGTGCGGTGCTGGTGTTCCTCGGCGTCTCGAACGGCAACATGGAGGAGGGGTCGCTGCGCTGCGACGCGAACGTGTCGCTTCGGCCGCGCGGCTCCCGCGAGCTCGGCACGAAAGTCGAGATCAAGAACATGAACTCGTTCCGAAGCGTGAAGCAGGCGCTCGAGTTCGAGGTGAGGCGCCAGGCCGAGGCCCTCGCGGCCGGCGAGCGCATCGTGCAGGAGACACGTCTCTGGGACGCCGACCGGGGTTACACGCGCGCGATGCGCTCGAAGGAGTACGCGCACGACTACCGCTACTTCCCCGAGCCGGACCTCGTCCCGCTCACGATCGACCGCGCGTGGATCGAGGAGATCCGCGCGGGACTGCCGGAGCTGCCGCGCCAGCGGCGCGCGCGCTTCGTCACCCAGTACGGCCTGCCGCCTTACGATGCGGAGATCCTCACCCAGAGCCGGGCGCTCGCCGAGTATTTCGAGGCCGCGGTGCGCGAGTTCCCACAGCCGAAGGTCGTCTCCAACTGGGTCATGTCAGAGCTCCTGCGGGAGCTCGGGGCCGACGACGAGCAGGCCATCCGGAGCTCGCCGGTGACGCCCGCGCGCCTGGCCGGCCTGTTGGTCCTCATCGAGGACGGGACGATCAGCGGCAAGATCGCGAAGGAGGTCTTCGAGAAGATGCGCCGCGGGGGCGAGGACGCGCGCGCGATCGTCGGCCGCGAGGGGCTCACGCAGGTCGCCGACGAGGCGGCGCTCGGCCGTGTCATCGACCAGGTCCTGGCCCGGAGCCCCAGGGCGATCGAGGACTACAAGCGTGGCAAGACCGCCGCGGCCAAGGCCCTGGTCGGCCAGGTCATGAAGGCCACGGGGGGCAAGGCCAATCCCGGCATCGTCAACCGTCTCCTGGAGGAGAAGCTCTCTAAAATCTGAGACGGGCCGCTATAATCGAAAGTGCCCGCGATGATTGAGCTTCACCGCGTCTCGAAGGTCTACTCGGTCGGGCCCGTGAAGGTCCCTGCGCTGAGCGACGTGTCGCTTCGGATCAACAAGGGCGAGTTCGTCGTCCTCACCGGAGCTTCCGGGGCGGGCAAGACGACGCTGCTGCGGCTCCTCTACCGCGACGATCTCCCCTCCGACGGCGACATCGAGGTGTTCGGCTACGAGCTCGGGAGGCTGAAGCATCGCGACGTGGCGGCGCTCCGGCGCTCGATCGGCGTGGTCTTCCAGGACGCGAAGCTCCTCCCGGTCCGCACCGTCTACGAGAACGTCGCCTTCGTCCTGCGCGTGCTGGGGACGCCCAAGCGGGAGATCACCCAGCGCGTCTTCGACGCGCTCCGCGTCGTCGGCCTCTCGTCCCGCGCGCAGGCCTACCCCGCGCAGCTCTCCCAGGGCGAGGCTCAGCGCGCGTCACTGGCGCGCGCGATCGTCCGCAAGCCGCCCCTCCTCCTCGCCGACGAGCCGACGGGCAACCTCGACGAGGCGATGGAAGACGAGATCCTGGGCGTGCTGCGCGACATCTGGGCGGGAGGCACGACGGTCGTGCTCGCGACCCACCAGGCCTACCTCGCGCGGGCGCTCCGGCGCCGGACGCTCACGCTCCAGAGCGGGCGGCTCGTGAAGGACGAGGGCTGACGCGTGCTCGGGTTCCTGATCGGCGAGGCGGTGCGCGACCTCCGTCGGGCCGGGCGCGTCGCCGTCAGCGCGATCGTGCTGATCACGCTGTCACTCGCGGCGCTCGGCGGGTTCTGGCTGCTCTCGGTGAACCTGGAGCGCGCGGTGGCGCGGTGGCGCGAGCGCGTGCGCATCATCGTCTACCTCAAGCGCGAGCCCGCGGCCGCGGAGGCCAAGGCGCTCGTCGAGCGCGTCCAGGCGGTCCCGGGCGTCGCCGGCGTCCTCTACATCGGCAAGGCCGAGGCGCTCGCGTCCCTGAAACAGCTCCTCGGCAAGGACGCGAGCGTCGTCGCACAGCTCCCGACCAATCCGCTACCGGCCTCGCTCGAGGTGACCCCCGCGGCGGCGGCCGCCACGCCGGAGGGCGCGGGCGCCCTGCTCGAGCGCCTGTCCACGCTCCCCGAGGCGGACGAGGTCGCCGGGAGCGGGGACTGGGTCGAGCGGCTCTCGCAGTGGCAGCGGCTCCTGACGACGATCGGGCTCGGGATCGGCGTCGTCCTGGCGGCCGCGGCGTTCCTCACCGTGACGACGGCGACGACGCTGATCCTCCACGCGCGCCGAGCGGAGACGGAGATCATGCGCCTCGTGGGCGCGACCGAGACCACGATCTGGCTCCCGCTGCTGCTGCAGGGCACGATGCAGGGCTTGATCGGCGCCGTCCTGGCGCTCGCCGCGCTCGTCGCGACGCACTCCGTGGTGGCGCCGCGCCTCGAGCCGCTCGTCAACCTCACCCTCGGCCTCCCCGACCTCGCGTTCCTGCCGCCGGTCAGCGTCCTCGCGCTGGTGCTCACGGGCGCGCTCCTCGGGGGCATGGGTGGCTGGCTCGTCCGTCCCGGGCGCGAGCCATGAGCGGCGGCGAGCAGGAGGGCGCACGGGGCGGGGGCCGGAACCCCTCCTCGACCACGCTAGCAGTCGATCCGCATCATCCTGTGAGTGCGTCTCGCGTGCGGACAACCCCCAGAAGCTACGGGTCTCGGAGGGGCGCCGGCCCCCGCCCTTGCATCCTCCTGCTGCTCGTCGTGCTCGTGGCGCTGGCGGGGGCGGTCGAGGGGCAGCAAAAGCGCGACGAGACGTTGCAGAGCGAGCAGAAGAAGCTCCAGCAGACGCAAAAGCGCCTGAAGGAGGAGCGCGAGAAGGCCGCGGCCGCGCGGGCCCGCGAGACGTCGCTGCTCGCCGAGCTCGAGCAGATCGAGCAACGCCTGGGGGAGAAGCAGGCGGAGGTCGGGCGGCTCGCGGCCAGGATCAAACGGACGCAGGCCGACATCGCCACACTCCGCGGCGAGATCATGCGGCTCGAGGGGCAGCGCGGAGGCCAGGAGGAGGCGCTCGCCCGACGCCTCCGGGTCATGTACCGGGTGCACGCGCAGGGCGGCGCGCTGCCGCTCATCCTGAGTGGCGACGACCCGGTGACGCGCGCGATGGCGGTGCGCCACCTCGCGAGCCTGGCGGTGCTGGACGCTCGTTTGATTCGAGAGTATCGTGGGACATCGGACCGGCTCGCCGATCGCAAGGGTCGCGAAGAGGGGCGCCAGCAGGAGTTGGCGGCTCTGCACGCCGAAGCCCAGACCGAGCAGGCGGAGGTCGACCGCGAGGCCGCGAAGCGGCGAACCCTGCTCGCGAGGGTGCGCGACGAGCGTGCCTACCACGAGCGCATGGTGGGCGAGCTCACCGAAGCGTCCCGCCGTCTCGAAGCCTTTATCAGCGAGCTGCAGGCCAGGCAGCGAAGGCTGGCCAAGGTGCCGCCGCCAAAGGGTGGGATCGAGCCTCCCGGTGTCGGGTTCGGCAACCTTCGCGGGCGGCTCCCGTGGCCGGCCGAGGGGCGGATCGTCGTGCCGTTCGGCGCCCAGGTGCACCCGCGGTTCGGCACGCGGACTTTCCGGAACGGGGTAGACATCGAGGCGGCCGAGGGCACGGACGTCACGACGGTCTACGCCGGCCACGTGATTTACACGGGCTGGTTCAAGGGGTATGGCAATCTGATCATCGTGGATCACGGCAGCGAGTACTACACGCTCTACGCCCACATCGCCGAGATCGAGGTGAAGGAGGGCGAGGACGTGCGGCAGGGGCAGCGGATTGGTACGGTGGGGGACACGGCCTCCCTGGCGGGGCCTCGGCTATACTTCGAGGTGCGCTATCAGGGAAAGCCGCAGGACCCGGCGGAGTGGCTCCGGCAGCGGGGCTAGCGAGGGATTTGAGGGGGAATCCATGAAGAAGGCATTTGTGATTGGTGCGCTCCTCGTCGTGCTCACCCTGTCGCTCGGCGGGTCCGTGGCCAGCAAGGGCACCGACAACGGCGCGACCTACGAGCAGCTCCGGCTGTTCACGGAGGTGCTCTCGATCGTCCAGAACCAGTACGTCGACGAGGTCCCGCCGAAGGACCTCATCTACAGCGCGATCAAGGGCACGCTGCGCGGCCTCGACCCGCACAGCTCCTTCCTCGACCCCGAGAGCTACCGCGAGATGCAGGTGGAAACGTCGGGGAGCTTCGGCGGCCTCGGCATCGAGATCACGCTGAAGGACGACATCCTCACGGTCGTCTCGCCGATCGAGGGGACGCCCGCGTACCGCGCGGGGCTCCAGACGGGCGACCGGATCATCAAGATCGACGGCCTCTCGACCAAGGACATGCAGCTCCCGGACGCCGTCAAGCGGATGCGCGGCAAGCCCGGTACCAAGGTGACGATCACCGTGGTCCGTGAGGGCTGGACCGAGTCCAAGGACTTCGACATCACGCGCGAGCAGATCCGGGTGCAGTCGGTGCGCTCCGCGGACCTCGGCGGCGGCATCGCCTACGTGAAGCTCCGCCAGTTCCAGGAACAGACCCCGGGCGACCTGTCCGGCACGCTCGAGAAGGCTGCCAAGAGCGGCATGAAGGCGCTCCTCCTCGACCTCCGGAACAACCCCGGCGGACTGCTGACGGCCGCGGTCGAGGTGACGGAGGAGTTCATCGACGACGGTAAGCTCGTCGTCTACACCGAGGGTCGGGTGCGCAACCAGAACATGCGCTTCACCGCGCACGCCAAGAAGTCCTATCCGACCTTGCCGATGGTGGTGCTCGTCAACCAGGGGAGCGCGTCGGCGTCGGAGATCGTGGCGGGGGCGCTCCAGGACTGGAAGCGCGCGATCGTTCTCGGCACGCAGACCTTCGGCAAGGGCTCCGTCCAGACGATCATCCCGCTCTCGGACGGCTCGGGGCTCCGGCTGACGACCGCGAAGTACTTCACGCCGAACGGCCGCTCGATCCACGGCAAGGGCATCACGCCGGACATCGTGGTCGAGCTCCCCAAGGACGCGCAGAAAGACCGGCAGCCGTCCCTCGACCCGATGGAGGATCTGAAGAAAGACCTCCAGGTCCAGCGGGCCATTGACGTGATCAAGACCATGCGGATCATCGAGCAGCAGCGTCCGCCCCAGAACCTTCAGGGTCAGGTCCGGCCGCAGTAGCGTTCGGCACGGTCTCGAGGGCGATGCGAGCCGGGGGCGGGGGACTCGGCCTCATCGCCCTTGGCTTTTGTAGCGGGGTCCGCGAGGCCGGCTCCAACCGAAGGGATGCGATGCGAGTACTGGGGATCGAGACCTCGTGCGACGAGACGGCGGCCGCGGTGGTCGCCGACGACTTTCGAATTTTGTCGAACGTGGTCGCCTCGCAGGAGGCGGTCCATGCCCCGTACGGCGGCGTCGTCCCCGAGCTCGCCTCGCGGCGACACCTCGAGGTGATCGTGCCGGTCGTCGAGAAGGCGCTCGCCGACGCGGGCGTGGGGCTCGCGGACCTCGACGGGATCGCGGTCACCCAGGGCCCGGGGCTCGTCGGCTCGCTTCTCGTCGGGTGCTCACTGGCCAAGGCCCTCGCCTACGCACACGACAAGCCCCTCGTCGGCGTCAACCACCTCGAGGGTCACATCTACGCCGCGTTCCTCACCGACGATCCGCCGGTCCACCCGTTCCTCGCCCTCGTCGTCTCCGGGGGGCACACCGCCCTCTACCACGCTCGCGCCCCGCTCGCCTACGCGCTCGTCGGCCAGACCCGCGACGACGCCGCGGGGGAGGCCTTCGACAAGGTCGCCAAGCTGCTCGGACTCGGATTCCCCGGCGGGCCCGTCATCGAGCGCACGGCGACGACGGGCGACCCGAAGGCGATCACGTTCCCGCTCGCGCAGATGACCGACGGCGCCGCCGACTTCTCGTTCAGCGGCATCAAGACATCGGTGTCGTTCTACGTGAAGCGCCACGCGCCGCTCGGCGAGGGGCAGGTCGCCGACATCGCCGCGTCTTTCCAGGCCGCAGTCGTCAAGATGCTCGTGCGCAAGACCGTGCGGGCCGCGCTCCGCACGGGGGTCAAGCGCGTGGTCCTCACGGGGGGCGTCGCGGCGAACGGGCCGCTCAGGGCCGGGCTCGCCGCCGAGGCGACCTTACACGGCATCACGCTCCACGTCCCGCCGCCCCGGCTCTGCACCGACAACGCCGCGATGATCACCGCCGCGGGCACGGTGCGGCTCCGGGCGGGCGAGCGCGCCCCGCTCAGCATGAACGCGCGGCCGGACATGGAGCTGGCATGAATTACGAGGCGGTCCTCGCCGGCCTGCCCGACGCGGTGATCGCGGTCGACGCGAGCCTCAGGATCGTCTTCTGGAACTCCGCCGCCGAGGTGCTCACCGAGCGCTCGGCGCGCCGCGCGGAGGGGCGCTACCTCAAGGAGGTTTTCCCCCCCGACGCCTCCGTCGTGCGCCGCCTCGGCGAGACGGTCTCGACCGGAGAGAGCCGCTCGGAGCCGGAGGGATTCGTGGACCGCGGCGAGAGCCGGCGGGTGCCCGTGAGCCTCGTCACGGCGCCGCTCTTCGCGCGCGACGGGAGCGTCGAGGGCGCCGTCGCCGTGCTGCGCGATCTGTCGCGGATCCGCCAGCTCGAGGCGGAGGTGCGGCGGGGCGAGACGCTCGCCGCTGCCGGTCGGATGGCGGTCGGCCTCGCCCACGAGGTCCGGAACCCGCTCGGGGCCATCCGGGGCGCCGTCCAGCTCTTGAAGCGCGAGCTCGGGACCGACTCGCGGTGGAGCGAGTACACGGACGTGCTCCTCACCGAGGTCGACCGCGTCAACCGGATCATCGAGATGCTGCTCGACCTGGCGCGGCCCGTCCAGCTCCGACTGGTGCCGCTCAACCTCCACCAGCTTCTCGAGCGCGTCGCGACGCTCCACGAGGAGGCGTGCCGCGAGCGGAGGATCGGGCTCGTGAGGAGCTATGACCCGAGCCTGCCGCCGATCCTCGGCGACGAGGACCGGCTCGTGCAAGTGTTCCACAACCTCCTGCGCAACGCGTTCGACGCGATGCCGTCCGGCGGGCGCCTGACGCTCACGACCCGCGTGAGCCTCAACCCCCTCTTCGGCAAGATGGATCTCGGCGCGGGGCAGCGCAACATGGTCGAGGCCAAGGTGGCGGACGAGGGCGGCGGGATCCCCGCGGCGGCGCGGGCGCGGATCTTCGATCCGTTCTTCACCACCAAGGACAAGGGCCTCGGGCTCGGGCTCGCCATCTGCCATCGGATCCTCGAGGAGCACCGCGGCGCGATCCAGGTGGACAGCGCCGAGGGGCGCGGGACTGTCGTGACGTGCTTCCTCCCGATCGCCAAAATGACGCCGTGAACCCAAGAGTCCTGCTCGCCGACGACGAAGACAGCCTGCGCTGGGTCCTCGAGAAGGGGCTCCGGCAGGCGGGGTACGAGGTCACGTCGGTGAAGGACGGCCCCGGCGCGCTCCAGGCCTTCGAGGCCGAGCCGTTCGACCTCGTCTTTCTCGACGTGCGGATGCCGGGCGTGGACGGCCTC
>QHSA01000020.1 GCA_003220315.1 Candidatus Rokuibacteriota bacterium | reverse complement strand
GAGGGGCTCAAGCGCCTCGAGTACCGCGGCTACGACTCCGCCGGCGTGGCGGTGCTCGACGACGGGGCGCTCCACGTCCGCCGCGCCGCCGGGCGCCTCAAGACGCTCGAGGGGATCCTCCGCGAGCGCCCGGTGGCGGGGTCGCTCGGGATCGGGCACACCCGCTGGGCGACCCACGGCCGGCCCTCGGACGAGAACGCCCACCCCCACACCGACTGCCGCGGCAACCTCGTCGTCGTCCACAACGGGATCCTCGAGAACTACCTCGAGATCAAGGACCGCCTCCGCAGCGAGGGCCACACGTTCCGGTCCGAGACCGACACCGAGGTGCTCGCCCACCTCATCGAGCATCACCTGACGACGACGGGCCGGCTCGAGCGCGCGGTGAAGGCGGCCCTCGCCGAGGTGACCGGATCCTACGCGATCGGCGTCATCGCCACCGCGGCGCCGGATCGGCTGATCGCCGCCAAGCAGGGCGCGGGGAGCGTCGTCGTCGGGCTGGGCCGCGGCGAGATGTTCATCGCCTCCGACATCCCGGCGATCCTCTCCCACACGCGGGACGTCGTGATCCTCGAGGACAACGAGGTGGCGGTGGTCACCGCCGACGGCGTCGAGTTGTCGACGCTCGACGACGAGCCCGTGCAGCGCGAGCCGGTACGCATCCTCTGGGACCCGATCATGGCGGAGAAGGGGGGCTACCGCCACTTCATGCTCAAGGAGATCCACGAGCAGCCGCGCGCGATCACCGACACGTTCAGGGGGCGCATCGCGCCAGAAACGGGCACCGTCGTCCTGCCCGACGTGAACCTCGATCCCGCCGCGGTCCGTGCGCTCCAGCGCGTCGTGCTCGTCGCCTGCGGCACCGCGTTTCACGCCGCGACGCTCGGCCGCACGATGATCGAGCGCCTCGCGGGCCTCACCGCCGAGGTGGACCTCGCGTCGGAGTTCCGCTATCGCGACGCGATCGTCGGTCCGGAGACGCTCGTCGTCGCGGTCTCCCAGTCGGGCGAGACCGCCGACACGCTCGGCGCCGTCAAGGCCGCCCGCCTCAAGGGCTGCCCGATCCTTGCGATCACCAACGTCGTGGGCTCGGCGCTCGCCCGCGAGGCGACCGGCGTCCTCTACATGCACGCGGGGCCGGAGATCGGCGTCGCCTCGACGAAAGCGTTCGCCACCATGGTCGTCGCCGTGTACCTGCTCGGCCTCTGGCTCGGTCGTCAGCGCAACGCCATCACCGCCGAGGACGTCAAGAAGCGCATCCATGACCTCGTCGAGATCCCGCGTCTGGTCGAGAAGACGCTCGAGCTGGACGGCCAGATCGTGGCCCTCGCCCGCGAGCTCGCGCACGCGCGCGATTTCCTCTATCTGGGGCGCGGGCTCCAGTACCCCATCGCCCTCGAGGGCGCGCTCAAGCTCAAGGAGATCTCGTATATCCACGCCGAGGGCTACGCCGGCGGCGAGATGAAGCACGGTCCGATCGCACTCATCGCCGACGCGCTCCCGGTCGTGGCGCTCGTGCCGCGCGACGGCTCCTACGAGCGTATGCTCGGCAACATCGAGGAGGTGCGGGCGCGCGACGGCCTCGTCGTCGCCGTCGCCCACGCGGGCGACCGGAACGTCGCGGCGAAGGCGAAGCACGTCATCGAGGTGCCCCCGTGCGCCGAGCTCCTGGCGCCGCTCATCACCGTCGTCCCGCTCCAGCTCCTCGCCTACCACATCGCCGTGCGCCTCGGCTGCGACGTGGACCAGCCGCGCAACCTCGCGAAGTCGGTGACGGTGGAGTAGGTCTCCTCAGCGGTAGCCGCCGAGACGCACAGCGTAGGGACGGGATGGAGTCAGTCGCCTCTTCCGCGGATCGACGACCAGCCCGAGCGCTTCCAGGGCTTCCACACCCAGAATAGGCTCGTCGACATCCCCCACGAGAAGTGTCGCCGGAGCCTCACGGCCGTCGATCTGGATTATGGCCACGTCGGCGCCTAGCCGGACTCGCCTCCCGTCGGCGAGGCGTACCCTCACGGATCGGCGCGGCCTGATCCCCAGCGCCCGGGCCAGACGTCGAGGGATGACGGAGAAGGTCGCGCCTGTATCCACCAGCATACGAACGGTCGTCGCCCGCCCGGCTCGAAGTCGCACCGGCTGGTGTATGTGGCCCATTCGATTTGCCCCGTCGTCGCTCACGCTAGCAGAAGGACCCGCGCGGAACAACAGCGCCGAGAGAATGCGTCGCTTCGGTGGACTCGAGGACGGCGGCGATCTCCCGCGGCGCGATCGCCCCAGGTGAGGTTGGCCTGCCCGGTCTCGCAGCCGCCGACGCGCGATCGCTTACGGTACAATCGGCTGGTGCTGGACCGCGACGCGCTCCTCGCCGAGCTGAATCCGCCGCAGCGCGACGCCGTCACGGCGGACGACGGGCCGATCCTCGTGCTCGCGGGCGCCGGCAGCGGCAAGACGCGCGTCATCGCCCACCGGATCGCGTGGCTCCTCGGCGTGCGCGGTGTGCATCCGAGGAACGTCCTCGCCGTCACGTTCACCAACAAGGCCGCGGGCGAGATGGCGCGGCGGGTGGAGGAGTTGCTGGCGCCCGTCGGGATCCGAGCGCCGCTGATCGCGACCTTCCACTCGGCGTGCGTGCGGGTCCTCCGCCAGCACATCCGGCACATCGGCTACCCGACGCACTTCACGATTTACGACGAGGACGATCGCCTCCAGCTCGTCAAGGAGTGCATGCGCGAGCTGGACATGATCGACCGGACGTGGACACCGGCGTCGCTCGTCCACCGGATCAGCGCGGCGAAGAACCAGATGGTCTCGCTCGAGGAGGTCGAGCAGGCGGCGCGGGGGCCGCGCGAGGAGCGGGTCGCCGCGCTGTTCCGCCGCTATCAAGAGCGGCTCGCCCAGGCGGCGGCCGTCGACTTCGACGACCTCCTGCTCCTGACCGTGCGCCTCCTCACCGAGGCCCCCGAGGTGCTCGCCTGGTACCGGGGGCTCTGGACGCACGTGCTCGTGGACGAGTACCAGGACACGAACCGCGCCCAGTACCGGATCATCCGCCAGCTCACCGGCGAGCACCGGAACGTGTGCGTCGTGGGAGATGCCGACCAGTGTGTTGTCGGAGGGACGCCGATCGAGACGCCCCGAGGGGTGCGGCCGGTCGAGAAAGTCCGCGAGGGGGATCGGATCGTCGCCGGAGCTGGCTGGAGTAGCGCACGGACGGCTCGTGTCGAGGCCGTCCGCCGGAGCGAGTACGACGGGCTCGTCGTCTCGATCACGACGGACAACGGCCAGGAGCTCGTCGCGACGCCGAATCACATGGTCTTCGCCCGCATCGACCCGGATCCGAGACGCTACTCCGTGTACCTGATGTATCAGGCGCGGCTCGGCTACCGTGTCGGAGTCACCCGGGGTGCTAGCTCTGGCGACAGGAAGGCGATCGTCCCCGGCATCCAGATGCGGACGACCCACGAGGTTGCCGACAGGCTGTGGATCCTGGCGGCCTGCGACTCGCTCGCCGACGCCCGGTACCTCGAGTCCTACTTCGCGGCGCAGTACGGCCTGCCGACGATGGTCTTCCACGTCCGCGGCCGTCGGATGGCCCTCACGCAAGGTCACGTCGACCGGCTCTATCAAGACGTCGACACGCGGGTTCGGGCCGAGCGCCTCATGGCCGACCTCCGGCTGTTTCCTGACTATCCTCATCACCGACCGAGTGCGATCACGCGCGAGGGTATCTCGCGGAAGATCGTCAACTTCACGATGTTTGGGGATCCGAGACCGCACGAGTGGCACGAGCACCGGATCCAACTCGTGAGCTCCGACGCTGCCCTGTGGGAGACCGTCTCGCTCGTCGTCCGGCCCCGCCGCGGCAAGGCTCGGACCTGGCGCATCGAGACCTCGCGCAAGGATTACGACAAGGGGCTCGAGTTCGCCCGGAGCCTGTGCGTGAGCGCGGGCATGGAGGTGGTGCGGCGGGCTCGTTTCACACCGGGCAAGGCATTCCAATTCATGCCTGCCAGTCACGTGCGTCCCGGGATGGCGATCCCCATCGTGAAGGCCCGTGAGATTGGGGAGGCGCGGGTCGCGTCCATGGAGTTCCGGCGGTTCCGCGGCTTCGTCTACGACCTGACCGTCCAGGACTTCCGCAATTACGTGGCCGGAGGGATCGTCGTCCACAACTCGATCTACCGCTGGCGCGGCGCCGACATCCGGAACATCCTCGACTTCGAGACGGACTATCCCGGCACGCGCGTCGTCCGTCTCGAGCAGAACTACCGCTCCACCAAGCGGATCCTGGCGCTCGCCTCCGGGGTGATCGCGCACAACGTCTCGCGGAAGGACAAGGCGCTCTGGACCGAGAACGACGAGGGCGAGCGGGCGGCCGTTTACCGCGCCTGGGACGAACACGAGGAGGCCAACTTCGTCGCCCAGACGATCCTGGCCGCGCGCAACGCCGGCGCCGCCTGGGACGACCTCGCCGTCTTCTACCGTACGAACGCTCAGTCGCGGGTGCTCGAGGACGCGCTCCGGCGCGGCGGGATCCCGTACGTGATCGTCGGCTCGGTGCGCTTCTACGAGCGCAAGGAGATCAAGGACGCGCTCGCCTACCTCCGGCTCGTCGTGAACCCGGCCGACGACGTCGCCTTCCGCCGCGCGATCCAGGCGCCCGGCCGCGGCGTCGGCCGCGCCTCCCTCACGCGCCTGGAGGAGCTGGCGGCGCGCGAGGGGCGCTCGCTCCTCGCGCTCGCGGCGGCGCCGCCGGCCGACGTCACGGGCAAGCCCCGGCGCGCGCTCGAGGAGTTCGTCGCGCTGATCTCGCGTCTCGTGGCCGAACGGGAGAAGGCGCCGCTGCCCGCCTTCATCGACCAGGCCCTCGACGCGAGCGGGTATCGTGAAGACCTGAGACAAGAACGCTCCTCGGAGGCCGAGGCGCGGCTCGAGAACCTGGAGGAGCTGGTCGCCGCGGCCGAGGACTACGCCCGGATCCAGGAGCCCGCGACCCTCGAGGGCTTTCTCGACGGCGTCGCG
>QHSA01000228.1 GCA_003220315.1 Candidatus Rokuibacteriota bacterium | reverse complement strand
TCATCATCAACGGTCTTCCCGCGGGGCCGCACAAGGTCCTGATCGAGCTCGTCAACGCGAACCACCAGACCCTCGACAAGGGGATCCTCACCTTCGTGATCCCGTAAGGGGTCGCGCCCACATTCGGCTCACCGCCCCTCTACGTAAACACCTCCTTCGGCTGCCTGCGGAACGGCGGAATCAAGACTCGAAGATTCCCCGCGGCACCGTCATGGACACCACCCAGTTCGGGACATCGACGATCTCGCTGATCTTGAGGTCGCCGGCAACGCTGCAGATGGCGTACGCCTCGTGCAGGCTCAGGCCCTGATCGCGCACCAGCCACTCGATCATCGCCCTCACCGCATGCTTGGCGTCCGACATCAGATCAGGCCCGACCCCGGTCGTCTGGTAGAAACCCTTGGCCCGCATCTCTGGAGTCAACGCGAAGTCACTCGGGTTGGCGAGGGGGACGATCGCCTGCGGTGACTCGATGATGGTGTTCTTGATGACCTTGAAGCGACAGGTGACACCCATCAAGGTCTCGATAGCGGTCACGCAGACCTCGCCGTCGCCCTGCGCCATGTGCCCGTCTCCCACCGAGAACTTCGCGCCCTTCACATACACCGGATAGTAGAGCTTCGATCCCTTGGTGAACTGCTTGATGTCGGTATTCCCGCCCATCCCGCCGCTGACGTTCGGCGGGACGGTTCGGTACATGCCCTTGCGCAGCGGGGCGACACCGTAGACACCCATGAATGGCGCGATCGGGATCCGGGCCTTCCTCCCCGTGTCCTTCCCCACGAAGCTCGCGAACCCGGTGTTCTGCCCCTTGCTGAACGTGAAGATCTGGACGAACGGCGCGCCCGTGTTGAATGGTTGATTGTCGGGGATGGCGCCGGTCACTTTCCCGGGCGTCGGATCGCTGAGCTGCGAGGCCTCGGTGAAGGCGTGGAACGGCGCGAGGATGTCGGGTTGCAGGCTTCCGAACAGGCCCAGCACCGGCCCGATGGTGACGTAACCGAAGTCGACGAGCGGCGCAACATCCAGGATCTCAACTTCGAGCATGTCGCCCGGCTCCGCGCCTTCGATGCTGACCGGCCCCGTGAGGGGATGGACCTTGGCGAGGTCGAGGGTGAGAATGCCGTCCGGCGTCAGGGATCTCGCCGCTGTCCCGATGTCGAGGGCATCCCGGCATAGAAACTGTACGGCCTCACCTTCCTGCACGGTGATGGCGGCCGGGATGTCCTGGTTGAAACGGTTGTGCATGACCCTCGAGAACCCGTCGAGTGTCTTGGCGCCAGCTGCCCCCGGAGGCGCCTGCGCCACGACCAGATCCGGCCTGCCCACGCCAGCCGCCGGGACTCCTTCCGCGGTTGTCGCCAACCTCGTGCCGACGCCGGCCACCGCGGCCGCAGCGGCCGCCCCCAGAGAGATCTGCTCGATAAACGTTCTCCTCGAGATGTCTGAGTGAACGAAGCACACGGCGCACCTCCTCGGTAGGCGGTTGATCAGGAGTCTGCTCTAGAGCCCGCTGTCGGCCTTGCTCACGTGTTGGGCAAGCGACCCTCCTTTCACCGTGTCGCAGGAAGCACAAAGCCCCGGGCGACCACCTGGTGGTCACGTCGGGGCTTCTGCGACCCGCGAGCCATGCGGCCCTCCCAAGGGTGGGAGCCGACTTACAAGCTCACCGTGATCACGCCTGCCGCCTCTATAGGAGACCGCACGGTCAGAGTCAAGCGCGATTCGCAGCGTGGTGGAGGTGGAGGATCTGCCGCCGTCAGCGCTCGATGGCGTGCCCGGCCCTCGCCTATCCGAGAACCCGGGGTGTCTCACGCGTTCACGGAGCGCCGACCCCCGCACACTCCGTGACCGCGTCCACACGTTCTACGAGGCCGGAATCGGAACCCACGCTTCTGGACAGCTCGGCACATACGGGTAGTAGGCCCCGTAACTTGAGCAGTAGTACCAGTACGTTGGCGCCGGAGGCGAGTAGGAGTACGGAGGGTCGATCAAAATTCCACCCCGACCGTCGAAGCCCTGGTGTCGGTCCCGGTCGCCATCATGGTGCCCCTCTGAGCCTCCAAGGTGATGTCCGTCGGAATCGTGGTGCCCCTCCGATCCCTCTGGATGACTTCCGTGACTGCTCATCCCCTGCGCCTGGCCGCCGGCCGCAGCCGCAAGTACGATCGCGATCACGACGACTGCAACCGATGCCGGCCTCTTCAGGCATTTGAGATCCATCACGCCACTCTCCGTCCTCAGGCGCCCGGACGACCGAGAAGCGCGCCCGCCTTGAGCGCCTCGGCCTCGTCGCGACGGTTGAGCTTGACCAGAAGTTCCGCGAACTCGTTGACCAGTCGAACCGTCCGTGGATCCTCCGTCCCGAGCGACGTCAGGTAGATGGAGAGCGCACGCTGGTAGAGGTTCTTGGCCCGAGCATATTGACCCTGACTGGCCACCGCCTCCGCCGTGGAGGCGAGGGCGGCGCCCAGATGGATGTCCGAAGGGCCGAAGGCCTCGTGCATGAGGAACGCCAACCGCGCGTAGAGAACCTCGGCCCGGTCGAACTTGCCGAGCGCGCGGTAGACGTCTGCAAGATTGGCCAGCGGCCCGACCAGCCGCAGATCCTCCGGCCCGAGAGCACGCTCGAAGAGAGGGAGAGCTTGCTGGTAGAGCAGCTCCGCCTCCTCGTAGGCGCCGCGGTCGGAGGCGTCCTGGGCCCTCAGCGCGAGCTGGAGCCCGCGCTGCCCATCGTTGAACCGGCTCCGTTGAGCGGCTTCTTCGCCCGATCCCGTGTCGCTCACGAACTGGCCGGACGGCGTTGGCGTGAGGGCGGGGGCGGTCGGTGCGAAGCAGCCAAGCACAGCCAGAAGGGCGAGCAGACCCGCAACGCGGGCCAGCACGCGATCGCTCGATCGGGTGGATTCTGTTCGTCCGATCATGAGTCGGTTCCTCCGCTCGTTCTTGGTTCTATCCACTAGCCTTAAGAGGTCCGGCGAGCGGGAAAGGGATTCACGAAGAATCGCCGACCGAGTGGACGTATGCGGCACGTCAACCTGCCCGCGCTCGGCAAGTGCGAGCACTGCGGAGACGGCCACCGTGTCGCGGCGTTTCAGTGACCTTTGGGTATGAGGGGAAATCCAGTCACCACGACAACCAAGACGAACCAACAGCACCCAATGATGACCTGGAAGTGCGGATCGCTCGAGTCGGAGCCATAGCACCTTCACAGCCAACCGGGGTGCCGACCGAGAAGCCTGCTTCGGGCTCAGCTGGCGCGCCGGAGCACCGACGGGCGGGACGAGTCGCGATACGGCGCCAGCCGCCAGCGGCCGTAGG
>QHSA01000227.1 GCA_003220315.1 Candidatus Rokuibacteriota bacterium | reverse complement strand
GCCTCGGCGGCGAGCGCCCGCAAGGGATCGCCGCCCACGACCCAGCGCCCGTCGCGGGCGATCCCGATCGGCACCACGGTGTGGCCGCGCGCCTCGAGCGCCGTGATGACCGAGGCCGCGGACGCGAGGGAGACCTCGTGCTCCCCCGACCGGCCGCCGAAGACGACGCCCACGCGCAGGCGCGACATGCGCGTTACCGGGTCGCCATGATCATCGCCCGCGCGACGAGGCTGGCGAGCCCTTGGAGGTGGGGCACCCACATGGCGCGGAAGACGTACGCGGCCACCGCGAGCACGAGGTACACGACCAAGGTGGAGATCCAGTCCGGCATTCCCGGCCGGTGATACATCGACTCGAGCGTCCCCGCCAGCACGGCGCCGACGAACGCGACGAGGCCGAACGCCGCGACCAGCGCGAGCGGCGTCAGGAAGCTGAACACGAAGACCATGAAGATCGCGTCGGCGCGGTCGATCTTCTCGTGGAAGACCTTGGCGCCGGCGGGCCTCTCCGCGAGCGACTCGATCGCGTCCCCGAGTCGTCCCCACGACACGAAGCCGAAATAGCTCAAGAGGAAGGCGACGACGAAGACGAGCAGGAGCCAGTGCGACCAGTTCTTCCGGTCGAAGGACCACACGGCTATGCCTCCGCCCGCCGCCGCTCGGCGCGCCAGCGCCGCCACTCGGCGAGCCGCCGGCCGAGCTCGGCCTCGAGCCCGCGGTCGGTCGGCCGGTAGTACTGGCGCCCGCGGAGCGCCTCGGGGAGGTCGTCCTGATCGACGCGCGCGTCGGGCGCGTCGTGCGCGTACTGGTAGCCCGCCCCGTAGCCCAGGTCCTTCATGAGACGCGTGGGGGCATTGCGGATGTGGAGCGGCACGGGCTCCGCCGGCCGCTCTCGCACGTCCGTCTGCGCCGCGTCGTAGGCGACGTAGACCGCGTTCGATTTGGGAGCGAGCGCCAGGTAGAGCGTCGCCTGGGCGAGGGCGAGCTCGCCTTCGGGATCACCGAGAAAATCATACGCCTCCTTCGCCGCGAGCGTCAGCAAAAGCGCCTGCGGATCGGCGTTGCCGACGTCCTCGGAGGCGAACCGTACCAGCCGCCGGGCGAGGTAGAGCCGGTCCTCGCCGGCCTCGAGCATCCGCGTGAGCCAGTAGAGCGCCGCGTCGGGATCGGAGTCGCGCAGGGACTTGTGGAGCGCCGAGATCAGGTTGTAGTGCTCCTCGCCCGACTTGTCGTAGAGCAGGGTCCTCTTCTGCGCCGCCTCCCGGACCGACGCCGCGGTCACCCGGCGCCGGTCACCCGCCGGCGTGAGTCCGACCGCGACCTCGAGCACGTTCAGCGCCGCGCGCGCGTCGCCGTTGGCGAGCCGCGCGATGAGACGGAGCGCGTCGTCGTCGACCTCGGCGCCGAGGCCCGCGAGGCCCCGCGCCGCGTCACCGAGCGCGCGCCGCATGATCGCGACCAGGCCGTCCTCGCCGAGGGGGCGCAGCACGTAGACACGGCAGCGCGAGAGGAGCGCCGAGTTCACCTCGAACGACGGGTTCTCGGTCGTCGCGCCGACGAGCACGAGCGTCCCCGTCTCGACGTGGGGGAGGAAGGCGTCCTGCTGGGCGCGATTGAACCGGTGGATCTCGTCGACGAAGAGGATCGTGCGCGTCCGCTGGCGCGCCCGCGCCCGCTCGGCCTCGGCGACGACCTCACGGATCTCCTTCACGCCCGAGAGCACCGCGGAGAACGCGACGAAGCGGGCGCCCGCCGTGTGGGCCATCAGCCGCGCGAGCGTCGTCTTGCCCGAGCCGGGCGGTCCCCAGAGGATCATCGAGTGGAGCTCGCCGGTCTCGATCGCCGACCTCAGGACCGCGCCCGCGCCGAGCAGATGCTCCTGGCCGAGGACCTCGTCGAGCGCGCGCGGGCGCATCCGGTCGGCCAGCGGCGCGGGCGTCGCCGTGACCGGCGTCTCGCGCGGTGTCGCGTCGAAGAGGTCCATCACGTCCGCCCGTGCCCGTCGTGGCAGTGCGAGCCGAGGCGGTTCGACCGCCGAGGCGAGCCCTGAAATCCGAAGTGCGCCGTGAGCCACTCGGGCAGCCGCGCGAGGTCCGACAACCAGGCGACCGGCGTGACGCCGTGGCGCGTGAGGTCCGCCTCGCGCGCGCCGTAGGCGACGAACGGCACGCCGACCGCCGCGGCCGCGACGCCGTCCACCCACGAGTCGCCCACGACCACGGCGTCGCGCGTGCCCGCGAACCGGGTCGCGGTGTCGGCTGAGGCGGCTCGGGCGTCGAGGCGCGCGCCGAAATGTTCCGCGATGATCCGCCAGCCGTCGGGATCCGGCTTGAGTGCCGTCATGTCGTCACGGGTCACCACGAGATCGAGGAGGGGGGCAAGCCCCAACCGCTCGAGCGCCGGCAGCGTCACCGGGCGCGCGTTGTTCGTCCAGAGCGCCGTCTGGACGCCCGCGCGCCGCGCGCCCCCGACCGCGTCGAGCGCGCCCGGCTCGAGCGCGGCCGCGCCCATCGCCCGCCACTCGTGCTCGAGCGCGATCGCCCAGACGGCGCGCTCGAGGTCGGGCGCCTGGCTCTTCGACCAGGCGACCAGCTCGAAGACCCGGTACCGCTCCGGCCGGTCGGGCAGCGGGCCGCGCTCGCGCTCGATGAGCCGCCGCATGTCGGCGGCCATCGCGGCCAGGTCGAGCGGTGTACGGATCAGGGTGTGATCCAGGTCGAATACGCACAGACCCACGCATTGACCGTATCATAGCCGTGCTACGATGAGTGGTCATCATGGCTCGCCGGTGGCCGCTCCTGTCGGCGTCCGTAGTCCTGCTCGTGGCCACGCTCTCCGCCCCGCCCGCACGGGCTCTGGACGAGCCCGAGCGGCTCAGGCTGGTCGGCGAGCGCGCGTTCGCCGACGGGCTCTATCCGCTCGCCCGCCGCGTGCTCGAGCGGTTCGTCGCCGAGTATCCGAATGACCCGCACGCCGGCAGCGCCCTGTTCCTCCTGGGCCGCGCGCGCTTCGCGCTGGGCGACACCGAGTCCGCCCTCGAGGCGTTCCGGCGCGCGCAGGCGGCGATCTCACCCGCGGAGGCGCTCGAGGCGAAGTTCTGGGAGGCCGAGACGCTCTTCCGTCTCCGGCGTTTCACCGAGGCGCGCGCCGCGTACGACGCGGTCGTCAAGACGGACGCCGCCGCGCCGCGCGCTCCCGAGGCGTTGTACGGCCTCGCGTGGAGCGACCTGGAGCTCGGGCGGCCCGAGACGGCGATCGCGGAGCTGCGCGAGCTGCTCGCCCGGTGGCCGGACCACGCGCTGGTCCCGTCGGCGACGCTCCACCTGGCCCGCACCCTCGCCGAGCAGAAGCGCTTCGGCGACGCCCTGCCGTTCCTCGAGGGCTTCGCCACGAAGTACCCGAACCACAAGCAGCTCCCGGACGCGCAGTACCTCTTGGGCTGGGCGCGCGTGAAGTCGGGCGACACGAAGGCGGGGCTCGCCGACCTGCGCGCGTTCGTCGCCGCGGCGCCGAACCACGAGCTGGCGCCGGCGGCGCGCCGGATGATCACGGAGACGATCACGCGTCACGGCGACCGGAGCGAGCTCGGGGCCGCCTACAAGACGCTGATGGACGAGACGCCGCCGACGCCCGAGGGGCTCTACGACGCGGGCTCGATCGCGGGCCGGCTCGCACGGCCGAGCGATCAGGTGGCGGCGTGGCGCCGTCTCCGGAAGGAGTTTCCCGACCACCCGCTCGCGACGCGCGCGGCGCTCGACCTGGCGAACGCCGCGTTCAAGCGCAAGGACTGGAAGGACGCCGCGGCGCAGGCCCAGGCGGCGGCGCAGAGCGGCGACGGCGGGGTGCGTGCCGAGGCGCTCCTGCTCGCCGGCGAGTCCGAGGTCAAGCTCGGCCGCTACGGCGCCGCCGCCAAGGCGTTCGAGGCCGTCGGCGGCGTGAAGGACGTCGAGGCCGGGGTCCGCTACCGGGCGCTCGCCGGCCTCGGGCTGGCGCGAGAGCAGCTCAAGGACCTGCGCGGCGCCCTCACCGCGTACGAGTCGGTCGTTCGCGGGAGCCCGGACGCGACGCTGCGCGACTGGGCGCGCGAGCGCGCCCAGTCCGTCAAGAGCCAGCTCGCGCGACCGCCGGCGGGCGACGGGAAGACGGGCACCGGCAAAGAGGGCGGGCGGTCGTGAGGCCTGCGCTCGGCGCGGTCCTCCTGGGCGCGCTGCTCGCCGCGCCGCCCGCCTGGGCCGCGACACCGCTGGCGCTGGTTCCGCCGCCGCCCGAGCTCACCGCGCTCATCCCGTTCGCCGAGACGCCGCTCGACAAGCCGCCCGTCGGTGTCCGCGAGCTCCCGCTCCCCGAGGGGCCCACCGACCTGCCACCGTTCCCACCCGCGACGATCGTGGCGCCGTGGTCCTCGAAGCCCACCGCTGTGCTCGCCCAGCCCGCGCCGCTCGCCTGCGTCGGCGCGTTCTTCGGGGTCGCCGCGGCGGCGCTCGAGTGCGGTCAGGCGCGCATCGCCAAGGGCGAGTACGACGATGCCGCGAAGGCCCTCGAGCAGGCGGCGCGCAGCGGTGAGGAGAAAGACGTCGTGCTCGAGGCCCGCTACTGGCTCGGCGAGACGTACTGGCAGCTCGGGCGGGCCGAGTCGGCGGACCGGCTGTTCCGTCAGGTCGTGCAGACCGCGCCGAAGGCGAGCGCTTTCGGCCTCTGGGCCACGCACTCGGGCGGCTGGACGGCGCTCCGGACGGGCGACGCCATCCGCGCGCGCGACACCTTCGCCCAGCTGCTCGCGGGCGCCGTGC
The DNA here is from genome assembly GCA_003220315.1 of Candidatus Rokuibacteriota bacterium. Classification (GTDB taxonomy): domain Bacteria; phylum Methylomirabilota; class Methylomirabilia; order Rokubacteriales; family CSP1-6; genus 20CM-2-70-11. Next base: position 188 of record QHSA01000227.1, on the reverse strand, counting down.
CCGCGGCGATGGAGCCGTGGGCGCGACACGGTCTGGGGCTCGCGAGCTACGCGCTCGGCCGGTACGACGAGGCAGTGGCCGCGTGGGAGGCGCTCCGGTCCAGGGGCGCGCCGGGGTCGCTGGCGCGCGACGTCGGCTTCTGGCTCGGCGAGGCGCTCGGGCGCGTGGGCCGGTACGACCGTGCCGCC
>QHSA01000183.1 GCA_003220315.1 Candidatus Rokuibacteriota bacterium | reverse complement strand
GGTCCGCGGGCCCACGGATTCAGCACCGACCTCTGGACTTTGCCGCGGGTCGCCGCGGTCATCGAGCAGCTCACGCGGGTCCGACACCATCCGGGCCATGTCTGGCGACTGCTCCGCAGGCTGGGCTGGTCGCTGCAGCGGCCGACGCGGCGCGCACGCGAGCGGAACGAGCGCGCGATCGAGACCTGGAAGACGCGGCGCGGGCTGCAGCTAAAAAAAACGCCCGGCGCCGCCGGGCCTGGGTCGTCTTCGAGGACGAAAGTGGCCTCTCGCAGCAGCCCGTCGTCTGCCGAACGTGGGCGCCGCGGGGGGACACGCCCGTCCTGACGCATGTGGGCGGCAATTGGAAGCGCCTGTCGGTCGCTGGCGCGTTGGCCTTCCGTTGGGATGGGCGCCGGGCCCGGTTCTTCTTTCACACGCGGCCGGGTAGCTACACCGATCGCGCATTGATCGCCTTCCTGCGGGACCTCAAACGGCATTTCTGGCGACAGCCGGTCATCCTGATCTGGGACGGGCTGCCGGCGCATACGAGTCGGCGGATGGCCCGGTACGTGGCGCACCAGCGAGCGTGGCTGCGCGTCGAGCGCTTGCCGGGTTACGCCCCGGAGTTGAACCCCGTCGAACTGGTCTGGGGCAACCGCAAGCGCCGGGAACTGGCGAATGTGTGTGCGCCGACCATCGACGCGCTCCGCGCGCCGCTCCGTCGCGGCTGCACGCGCGTCCGTCGTCACTCGCACCTGGCGTTCAGTTTCCTGCGCCACGCCGGCCTGGATTTCAGACATGGTCGTTAGTATATTCAGCGAGATTCATTAGACGCGGGGAGGGGGATTCCACTTGCCGACGTTGTGCGGGAGATCCGAGGTGGTCAGTTCGGTCGGTGACAATTGTTGTCTCACCGTCCGCGCGGGAGGATCTGAAGCAGGCGTATCAGCAGATTAAACAGGACAATCCCGAAGCCGCAGATCGTGTACTCGCGAGGATCATCGAGGTGATCGCATGCTTGCCTCGGGCACCGTTGAGCGGCGAGAAGTGCGACTTCGAGATGGCAGACGAGTTCACTCGTGGCCGGTTCCGCCGTACCGAGTCTATTACCGCAAGAGCGCCGACGTGTTGGAGGTCGTGCGCGTGTACCACCAGGCGCGCCGTCCGATTGAACAATAGCAAGGCGAATCCCAATGCGAACATGACTCCGCCGTCACGCCAGGAAACGCTTCTCGATACGGTTTCGAGGGAGGAGGCGCGGCTCGCCGGTCTTGAAACAGGCATAGGAGCGGGCCAAAGCTCGGATCGAACTCTGAAGTCGACACGTCCCATCTGAGGGGCGACGCCCGCCTGCTCTTCGACCACGACGCCTTGCAGGCACACTTCGGCGCGAGCGTGTTTTGGGTCCGGCATCTGGCCGCGTGGCAAACGAGCAAGCCGCGGTAGAATTCTGGCAAGTGAAGCGGGGTGGCGGCCGGCGTGGCATCGTCGAAATCCTCTCAGAGGCGTCATGATTGCCAACGACCATGAGCTCATTGCAAGCCTTGAGCGGATTCGTCACCTGCAGCGCCAGGTCGCCTATCTGCGCCAGGTAGAGACGAATCCGGCAAACTACCGCCTATCGGCAGGCGGGTTCCTGGCCGAGATCGATCGAATGCAGTTGGACGTGCGTGAGTACCTCTCGCTTCATCCTGGCGAGTTGAAAGCCCGCGCCTGAGATAGCGGGCGGACGGGCTCTGCGTTTGACTCTGGAAGCTTGCCGGAACACGAAATCGCCGAGTCCCAGGCCCCGAAAGTGGGGACGTATGGGGACGCGAAACGGTTCCAGGGGGCACTCCAGTGCCGTCTGGCGCCGCGAGATTTCTGCCAAATACGCGGAAAGTCGTGACGTCGAGGGTCCGAATCCCTTACCCTCCACCATAAATCATTTTTACTACGTTATTTAAAACTATAGGTGCTAATCGCTTGCTTGAACCCGTCGGCCGCCAGCGCTGGAGCGGCGTGAGCCAATGGAGCGAATAAGTGGAAGGCACAGGCTGAAGCTGGCGCTGCGCCGACCATTCCGAATTTCTTGGTCTTCGCGGCCGGGTCTGCTAGGCTTTCGCGAGGAAATTCAGGGACTATCATTCACGTGCGGGGCGTCGATGATGAGTGAGCATTTGTGGGTCGGGATCGGGCTCTTGGGTGAGGCGCAGTTTGGGGCGCGTTTCCTTGTCCAATGGATCGCCTCGGAGCGGCAGAAGAAAAGCGTCGTGCCGCACGCCTTCTGGTACTTGTCCATCGGGGGCGGCATAACGCTGCTGACCTACGCGATCTATCGCCTGGATCCCGTTTTCATCGTCGGCGAGGCGTTCGGCCTTCTCGTCTTCCTTCGCAACCTCTGTTTCATCCGCCGAACGCCGGTCTCCCACGTGCCTCGTTAGTCGCCGAGGTGCGTGGGCAGTCCGTGAGGAGCACGGCCAGGGGGTAGTTCGACCCAGAGATAGATCGGCTCCAAGTCCGCCAGCCACCGGATCTTGCAGACCTCGTACTTGGCCTGCCTGCCAGCCTTCAGGCGCGCGATCGACGTCGGCGAAAGCGGGGCCCCGTCGCCCAGCAGCCCCGTGCGTGATGCTGATCCCGCCAAGCGCGGAGGGAGACCAGTCCCGGGCCCTGATCTCAGTGCGTTGTATCGCTGCTCTCCGTCCGTTCGGCGATCGGGGACTGGCTGCACGTGTTCTTGGCAAGGACGGTGACGGGGCGTGAGTTCACGACACCCGTTGCCAGGCGGCGCATGCACAAGGTGTGCGGTACGCTCCGCAGCGCTCGATCGGAGATGATCAGGTACCCGTCACGCCCATGCTTCACGCGCTCCTCGAAAGAGTGATACTTGATCGCCTGGACCGGACGGTCGAGGTTGAAGGTCAGGACGAGCTCGGGCACGTCGAACGCGTAGAGGGGCGCCGGGGCCTGCGCCAGCGCGACACGCAGCGTGCCGAGGTCGGTGGCCGCGTTGAAGCGTCGGGTGTGGATCGTGTCGAGCACGGCGCCGATCGCGACGACGGCGACCCAGGCGCCTGCGAAGGCCAGCGCCCGCCTCCGCCAGGCCAGTGTCGAGTACCACCAGCCGATCAGGAGCGCCACGGCGGGACAGAGCGGCAGATAGTATCGCTCTCGCTGTTGATCCGAGACCGCGATGATCACGAAGACAGTGGCGAGCCAAACGAGCAGCAGTCGTACACGCCTGGCCTTCTCGAGGTCTGCTTCCCTCACGGCCGCCCAGATCCCGAACGGCAGGAGCACGCACCAGGGAAGCGTGATCGCGACGGCATGCCCGAACGGCTCGGTGATCGCCCGCCAGTGCCACCCCGTCCTCCCGAAGTACCAGAGGAGCTGATCCTGGAACACGATTCCTTCGACGAATCGCTCGCGCCCGGCCAAGGCCGCGAGGATCCACCACGGGACGGCGAGGAGGACCAGCACGACGAGCCCTGGGACAGACACCACGCGCGTCAATCTCGAGACGCCATCGGTGACGATCGTATAGACGAGGACGATGGCGAGTGGAAGCAATCCTGCAGCGCCCTTGGCCAGGGATGCGAGGCCAACGAGGGCATAGAACGCGATAAGCCAGGTGCGCAAGCCGTCGAATTCCATGGCCACGTAGGCGGCCATTGCGCTGGTGAGGGCGAGCAGCAGAGCCATGTCGGGCATCGCCGAGTGGGCGAGCGAGAACACGCCGACCGTCGTGAACGTGACGAGCCCGCCGACTAGTCCAACGTTGGGGTTGAACAGCCGGCGGCCGATCCAGTAGGTCACGAGGACGACCCCGAGGGCCTCCAGGAGGGAGGGCAGAACGGCGGTCCGCACGCTGACCGAGCCGGTGGGCCAGGAGGCAAGGGTCATCAGCCAGACCACGAGCGGGGGCTTGGCCAAGTGCGGCTGGCCGTCGGGGAGGGCTGGCAGGAGCCAGTGGCCGTGGGCAAGGACGTCCCGAGCCATCACGGGGAACCGCGTGTCGTCGTTCGTCAAGAGCAGGCGGGATCCGAAGTTGAAACTGAGGATCACGACGGAGACGGCGAGGAGCAACGCCAGCCGGCTCATATCACGGACGCGGAGCATCGCGGTGCGCGCCAGCCACCGCAACTCCGTCATTTGCTGGCTCTCGGATCGGCACGATCCGCATGGTACAACGGCGGGGTCGTGACCACGAGGCCACCAGTCTGAGTCAGGAGGCTCCGATGAACGTAGGTGTGTGGATTCCCAACTGCCGACACCTGGCGACTCCAGAGATCATCCGCAGCACAGCCGTTCGCGCCGAGCATCTGGGCTATGACTCCATCTGGGTTAGTGATCATGTCGTCGTGCCGCACGCCAACGTCGTCAATTTCGGCGAGACGGTGTTCGACCCGCTCGTCACGCTCGCTGTCGTTGCCGGGGCGACCAGCCGAGTCCGACTCGGGACGACAGTCCTCATCGTCCCGTACCGGAATCCGGTCGTTACGGCCAAGATGATCTCGTCGCTCGACGCGCTGAGTGGCGGCCGCTTCATTCTTGGGATCGGCGCGGGTTGGGTGGCCGCCGAGAGCGTCGCGCTAGGCGTGCCCTTTGCGGAGCGCGGCGCCATGACCGATGAATATCTGGAGACGATGCGTGAGCTTTGGACCAGTCGGGAGCCGTCGTTTACTGGTAAGTACACGCAGTTCAGCGGACTCGTCTTCGAGCCCAAACCGCTGCAGAAGCCATACCCACCGATCTGGGTCGGGGGGCACAGCAGGGCCGCGCTCCGCCGCACCGTCCAGTTCGGGGCCGCCTGGCACCCGATCAATCGCTCGCCAGAGGAGCTGCGGGCAGGCCGAGCCGAGCTGACACGCCTCTCCAAGGTCCGCGGCCGCACCGAGCCCCCGACCGTCACGCTTCGTAATGACGCGCGCGTCCTTCGGCCTGGCCAGAGTGTGCCGGCTTCGACCCACGGTGGACGGGTGCTCGCCGGCGAGCGAGCTGCCCTGGTCGATCAGATCGTCGAGCTGGCGGACTGCGGCGTTGGACACCTGGTTCTCGAATTCCTCGCCGCCGATGGCCACGAGCTCGTGGAGCAGATGACCACCTTCGCCGAGCAGGTGCGCCCGAGGCTTCCCTGAGCGGCTGGGGCATTCTCGGGAGAGATCGCGGTCTCGCGTGGCACCGGGCCGTGGCACCCGGCGTGGAAGTTGGTGAAATTACTACCCATGGGCCCGCCCTCTCAAGACCGAGACGCGAGTTCGAATCCCGCTGGGGCCACCAAACTTTTGGTTGAAGTTTTCCGCGAGGGCTTTCCGTCCTCGTCCCAAAGTCCTAGGGCTCGACACCCGTTCTGGTCGAACAGGCTCCGGTCCGGCCCTTGTCGTCACTCTCAATCAGTGCGGATCGGCTTGGCGTATGAGCAGGCGCGCAGTGGCACGAGCGTCGCCCCGTGGAGGCGTGACCTCGCCGCGAAGGCCAGCTCGTCATCGTGATCCCTTGCGCGCCCACACGGCGTACAGCGGGTCGCCGGTGGCCGGCGACCGGTCCTGTGCGGTGAGATCGACCCATCCGCCAGCAGTTTCGAAGTATGTACGAACGAGCATGAGGTGCTGTTCGTCGGTCGTGTCGAGCCAGACCGCGGCCGCCTTGGTGGGGAAGCATCGGTTGGAGAACGAGACCACGAAGGGCGCTGCCTGGCGTAGCACGCGACGAACCTGTCGAAAAAGCGACAGCGGATGGATGACGTACTGGATCGACACGGCGCACATCGCTCCGTCGAACGCCTCGTCGTCAAAGGGCAGCCTCGGCGCCTGGTTCAGGTCGTGGACGACGTGATCAGTCAGTCGCGGATTGTCAGTCATCTCCTCTGCGTTCAACCCCAAACCAATGACTTCGCCGGCCCGAAAGTCCCGAGGCAAGTGCGTACGCCAGCTACTCATCAGGTCGAGAAGCTGCCCGCCGGCGGGCAGCACCTCGGCATACAACCGTCCCAGCGCGGCGATCGCCCCGTCGTCGATATGGACGACCTTGCGCGGGTAGCCGTAGAACTCCGTGTCCGGCGTTTCATCGTGGCGCGTGTATGCGGCGGGCGGAAACAAACCATCTCCCCTGATCAGTTCGGACGTCACGTCCCGTAGCTTATCCTCGAAGGCCGCTGTCAGTGCAGTGCGATGGCGCCTGCCCGCCGTGGGACTGCGGCGGCGTCCCGGGTCACGAGGAGTTCCTCGAGGCGATCCGCGACGCAACGCACCCGCGGTACCATGAACTCCGCGACTAGGTCGCGGGGGAGTTTGATCCAGAAGCGTTCGATCTTAATCAAGTCAACCGGGCGTTGAAACGCTACATGTAAAGTACTCGCCGCAGAACCCCAACCGTCCTTGACCCCCTGAGTGCCTCCCGTTAAGCTCGGCCCACGCTTCGCCGCTCCAGGAAGCGGCGATCTCAGAGGATAAGGAGCGCAGGCATGGCGGTCGCGACGAGGAGGCAGGCGTTCCCCAAGGGCGAGGGCCGTTGGACGAAGGTGCAGGCCAATGCCCTGCTCCGAGCCGTCGAGGTTATGTTTCATCGGCGAGACATCGACGCGCTCGTCAACGGCTTCACGGAGGACTGCGTGTTTCGCTTCGCTGAGCAACCTGAACAACGTGGCCGAGACCCACTGAGGAAGTTTTTTACCGCCCGCCTCGAGCGCCAGAAGAACTACCGGCTCAAGAAAACGCTTTTGGCCCTCGACCGGAACTTGATCGCGAACCTCTGGGAGGGGACCTGGGACGATACCAACACCGGAAAGCAGATGACGGGGCGTGGTCTCGAAGTGTGGAGGATGCGCGATGGGATGATCGCCGTGTGGGATGCGGCCTTCAACGTGTGGGAGCAGGGCGGCGAGCGGAAATCATCGATCATGTAGTGCTGAGGAGGTCCATCTCTACGCCCAGGCAACTCGTTGCAGCGACATTCCGACCGGAGGTGTGATCCATGTCCGTGACCATCCTCTACAAGGAGCAACCGCCGTTTCCCGTCATGGCCACCCCGGACGGTGACGACCTCTGGCTCACTCTCGATGACCTTCGCTCCGCAACGGGTTGGGAAATACGGCCCGAAGGCGTCTGCCGGGAAGGCCAGTGCGTCCCGATTCCCGAGGGTCGCGAACGGGAGTTCGTGCGAGAGAGTCCCCCACGCTTCAATTTGGCCGCCCTTGCCCGGTGGCTCGAACAGCCGGTGCTCCACGACGATGTCCACGGCGTGTGGTTCTTCGGCGAGGCGGCCCGAGTCCGCCGCGAGACGCTGCGCTCGCTGCAAGCGCCAGATTTCAGGTTGCCCGATCTCGAGGGCCGAATGCACTCGCTTGCCAACTACCGAGGCAAGAAGATCTTCCTGGTCTCCTGGGCGTCTTGGTGAGGGTGCCGGTTCGACCTGCCCGTGTGGCAGGGGCTCTACGACGAGCTGAAGGACCGGAGCTTCGTCGTCCTTGCCGTCGCGCTGGACAGCGGCGGCGTCGCGAGTGCCGGGCAGTGGATTCTAGCCGCCAAGCCAACCTATCCCTGCCTGATTGACGAGCGACACGTCGTGGCCGAGCTTTACAGCATGGTCAATGTGCCGAGCGCCGTGTGGATCGACGAGGCGGGACGGATCGTGCGGCCGACAGAAGTCGCTGGCGCGAGCGATGCGTTCCGCACTCAGATGGATCGAAAGACCAAGCAGGTGAGCGCCGAGGGCATCGCCGATCGGCAACGCACCCGCACGGCGTACCTGAATGCGCTGCGTGACTGGACTGCCAAGGGGGCTGAAAGCCCCTTCGCTGTCTCAAGAGACGAAGTCCGCCGGCGGTCGTCGGGTCCGAGCGATGAACATGTGTTCGCCGCAGCTCACTTCCGTCTGGGAGAATACCTTTACACCCAGGGACACCGGGAAGCCGCGTTGCCCTACTTCTCAGAGGCGCGGCGGCTCCATCCGGCGAGTTGGAGCTACCGGCGACAAACGTGGGAGCTCGAGGAGCCCGGCAAGGCAGGTGGTCCGGACTTCTGGTCCGCCGTGGACGCCCTGGGGGATCGATCCTACTACCCGCCCGTGACGCTGTAGCGGCGAATGCTGAACACAGCTCCACTCGACGCTCGGCATGGGAGGCCCGCCCGGGCGCTTAGGGGCGGGCTGTGCTCAAATTGGGCGAGCACCTCGTACTGCTGTCTGGGGACCTGCTCTGGGAGCATCGAGATTCTCGAAAGGGGCCACACGGTCGAGGCGGTGAGGGGATCCTCGGCACCCACCTAGAGGTTGTCAAGCCGGTTGACCTCTCTCCGCGGGCGGGCTAACGTTGGCGCACTCTTCGGCGCAGCAAACCGGCCTGGCTGCTTGGAGGCTCGGTATGAAGTGTTCCCGTTACCCGGCGTTCATCGTCCTCCCCGTTCTCGCCATCCTCGTTACGCCATTCATCGCCGAGGCGAAGCAGGGGCGGGAGGACGTGCCGCTCGCTCGGCAGGTATAAGGGGAAGAAGAAAATGGGTCCGCAAACTCGGGAATCCGGGATTACGCTATCACATCGGCGTATCGTCCGGCTGTTCGTGGCCGCCGCGCTAACGCTCGGAGGAGTCCAGGGGGTGCATGGCCAGCCGACACCTGCGGGAGAGGCAGTGATGGCCTGGCCCGTTACCATCGCCCCGACCTGGTTCGACCCATCGACCGCCCCGCCACAGATCACGCCCTTCGGCATGCTGTATGCGCTCCACGATGCGCTGGTCCGCCCGCTGCCGGGGCAGAAGATGGGCAACAGCCTGGCGGAGTCGTGGACGGAGAGCCCGGACGGGCTCACGTACGCGTTCAAGCTGCGCCGCGACCTCAAGTTCCACAACGGCGACCCCGTCACCGCCGAGGACGTGAAATTCAGTTTCGAGCGTTATAAGGGCGCGGGGGCCAGGGAACTTACCGCTCGCGTCCGCCAGGTGGAGATCGTCGATGCGCTGACGGTGCGATTTCATCTGAAAGAGCCCTGGCCGGACTTCATGACCTTCTACGGGACGACGGCCACAGCCGCCGGGATCGTGGTTCCCAAGAAATATCTGATCCAGGTCGGAGACGACGGATTCAGAAAACAGCCGATCGGCGCCGGCCCATACAAGTTCGTCAGCCATACACCCGGCGTGGAGGTGGTGCTGGAAGCGAACGCGGGATACTGGCGACGTGTGCCCAACGTCAAGCGACTGATCATGAAGAGCGTTCCCGAGGGAACCACGCGCGTGGCGATGCTCAAGAAGGGCGAGGCCGACATGGCTTTCCTCCTGGATGGCCCCGATGCCGAGAATGTGACACACGACCTGCGCCTCGCGCTCGTGGCCACGCGGCATGCATCGGCCATGTGGATCGAGTTCGCCGATCAGTGGGACCCCAAATCGCCGTGGCATGACAAGCGCGTGCGGCTGGCCGTCAACTATGCCGTGGATCGCAAAGCCATCAGCGAGGCCGCTTGTCTGGGTTATTGCCCGACGGCCGGAGTCATCGTGCCCCCCGTCATGGACTATGCCCTGCAAGTCGAGCCTCCACGCTACGATCCTCAGAAGGCGAAGCAGTTGCTGGCCGAGGCAGGCTATCCGAAGGGATTCGACGCCGGCGACCTCACACCGATTCCAGGGTTCTCGACCGCCGGGGAGGCCGTGGTGAACTATCTGAACGCGGTAGGGATCCGGGTGAAGGTGCGGCCGATGGAACGGGCGGCCTTCTACGCCGCCTGGCAGGAGAAGAAGCTGCGCGGGCTGTTCCTCACCGCGGCGGGAAACTCGGGCAACGCGGCCACCCGCGTGGAGGCGTTCATTTACTCGAAGGGCAGCTATGCCTATGGGGGTTATCCCGACATTGACGAATTGTTCCAGCAACAGTCACGCGAGCGGGACCCCGCGAAGCGCGAAGCTTCGCTGCATCGCATCCAGCAGCTCACGATCGACCGGGCGATGTTTGCACCGATCTGGAACACCCGCGTGCTGATAGGGATCGGACCGCGGGTGGCCGATCACACGATCAACCTGGTCCCGCTGTCGATCTTCCCCTCCTATGAGGACATGCGGCTCAAGGGCCAGTGAAAACGGCGAAGGCCCTCTGCCTGACGATCCCGCAATCCCTGCGGATCCGAGCGGATCAGCTGATCGAATAGATCAGCGTTCGCCGCCCACGCGTGACACACTCGGGCCACTCGTCTCTGGAGGAGGACCCGCATGAACAATAGCTCTGGTCACTGGGACCGCCGAGAGTTCCTCCGTGGTGCGGCCCTCGCGGGGACTGCCGGACTGGTGGGCCTCCGATCAGACCGGGCGCTTGCGGAGCCGCCACCGGAGACGAAGCGGATCCGGCTGCTCAATCGGCCGACGCTCTGCGAGGCGCCACAGTACGTGGCCGAGGAGCTCCTCCAGGGCGAGGGCTCAGAGACATCCAGTACATCAAGAAGGGTATCGGCCGGGAGGAGGACGCGCTCGCATCGGGCGAGGCCGACATCACTATGCTGTTCGGTCCCCCGATGGGCCTTCGTGTCGATGCCGGCGACCCGGTCGTTTTCCTGGCCGGCGTCCACATCGGCTGCGTCGAGATCTTCGCGAGCGAGCGCGTGCGGACCATCCGAGACCTGAAAGGCAAGACGTTCGCGATCGCGGGCTCTCGGGATGCAACTTACGTATTGATCGCGACCATGGCCGCTCACGTCGGTCTCAATCCCGAAACGGACATCATCTGGCCCATCCACCCATTCGGCGCCTGGCCGCAGCTGCTGGCGGAGGGGAAGGTCGACGGCTTCCTGGGCTTTCCACCGCTCGCGCAGGAGGCGCGGGCGAAGAAGATCGGTCACGTGATCCTCAACACGCCGAAAGAGTTCCCGCGACGTCCGTACTCGACCCAAAGCCAGCAACGTCAGCTCACGCGAAAGGAGAAAACCCCTCGCCACACCGGCAATCTGCGATAGGTTCCGTAGGGGTGACCGTCTCAGCGAAGAATGCGAAAAGACGACTGCGACGCCATGCGGCTCACGGTGTTCCGAAATGAGTACCTTATGCGTCCGGAGCGGCAAGGCGGCGTTTAAGCTTAGGCTTTCCAGACTCTCGCCTTGCAGCCCAACCGTGAAAGACTTACGATTTGCGTCAGGAAAGTCTGGCCGTTGCTGCTTCGGGCACAGAAAAGGGAGGGCGTCATGCTGACACGACGAGAGTTCGCGGGCATTGCGTCGTGCGCGATCTGCGGAATTACCGCGTTTGCTGCCTCCCAAGCGTCGGCCCAAGGCGCTCCGCCGGCAGCGACGGCCGGCGTCACGCGAAAGATTTTATCGCAGATGGACGGTCCGGCGCCGGGCTATGTGACGCTGCTTGTCGAAGCGACAATAGAGGCAG